>NZ_JBMRGI010000005.1:0-247507 GCF_049384345.1 Stenotrophomonas sp. CASM110 | reverse complement strand
GATGCGGCGACCGAGCTTACAGGGATGTACTTGCAGCGTCCCCCGCAATCTCCCCCCTCCCCGCCAAACCCTCAGCCCAGCTCTTGCCGGCGCTCCGGCTTCAAAGGCGGGTGCAGGGCCGCAGGCCCTGCAATACAAAAACCCCTTACTGACCCCGCAGGCGGCTGTGCCGGAACCCGTAGCAGAAATAGATCACGAAACCGACGACCGTCCACACCCCCATCAGCATCCAGTTGTGCATCGTCATCGCCGACAGCAGCGCCAGGCAGCTCAGCACGCCCAGGCCGCAGATCAGCCACGCCATCGGCATGCGGAACGGGCGCGGCAGGTCCGGCTGGGTGCGGCGCAGGATCAGCACGCCGGCACAGACTGCGGCGAACGCGATCAGCGTGCCCATCGAGGTCAGCTCGCCCAGGATGTCCAGCGGGAACAGCGCCGCCAGCAGCGCGATGCCGATGCCGGTGATCACGGTGTTGATGTGCGGGGTGCGGTACTTCGGGTGGATCCTGGTGAACACCGGTGGCAGCAGGCCGTCGCGGCCCATGATCATGAAGATGCGCGGCTGGCCGATGATCATCACCAGCACCACCGAAGACAGGCCGACCAGCGCACCGACCTCGACCACCCAGCGCAGCCAGCCCAGCTGTGGGTGCGCGGCCACGGCAGTCACCACCGGCTCGTCGGTGCCCAGCAGCTGGAACGGCACCAGGCCAGTCATCACTGCGGCCATTGCGATATACAACACGGTGCAGATCACCAGCGACAGCATCATGCCGATCGGCATGTCACGCTGCGGGTTCTTCGATTCCTGCGCCGCCACCGATACCGCCTCGAAACCGATGTAGGCGAAGAACACCATCGCCGCGCCACGCAGCACGCCTTCCATGCCGTACTTGCCCGGGCCTTCATTGGCCGGAATGAACGGGGTCCAGTTGCTGGTGTCCACGTATTTCCAGCCGACCACGATGACCAGCACGATCAGGCCGGTCTTGAGCACGACCATCGCCATGTTCATCGCCGAGGACTTGCTGATGCCGACGTAGCACAGCCAGGTCAGCAGCAGCACCAGTGCGGCGGCGGGCAGGTTGGCGATCGCGCCGGTGGGGCGCAGCTGCGCGTCCAGTGGCGCGCTGACCAGTGCCGCCGGTAGATGGATGTCGAACTGGCTGAGCAGGCTGAGGAAATAACCGGTCCAGCTGACCGCCACCGCCGAGGCGGAGACGCCGTACTCGAGCACCAGCATCCAGCCGATGAACCAGGCCGAGAGCTCGCCGAAGGTGGCGTAGGTGTAGGTGTAGGAGCTGCCGGAGACCGGCACCATCGAGGCGAATTCGGCATAGGCCAGCGCGCAGAAGGCGCAGCAGATGGCGGCCAGCACGAAGGACAGCATGATCGCCGGGCCGGCGTGGTTGGCGGCGGCCTGGCCGGTGATGACGAAGATGCCGCCGCCGATCACCGCGCCGATGCCCAGGGCGGTCAGCCCCCAGGGGCCAAGGTGGCGACGCAGGCTCAGGCCGTTGGCGTCTTCATGGGCGGCATGCGGATGCTTGGTGGCCCACAGTTGCTTGAACATGTGTGGTGGTCTTGTCGAAGCGCGCCATGGGCGGCGCGCGGGAAAACGGACGGGCCGGCGCGAGGCCGGCCCGAAGGCGGATCAGGGCGACTTGGCGAGCTTGCTGTTGCGGATGCCGTAGCCCAGGTAAATCAGCAGGCCGAGCAGCGTCCAGCCAACGAACAGGTGCCAATGCACCACGAACGCCTGCCAGAACAGGAACAGGCAGGTGGCCGCGCCGAGCGGGCAGATGATCCAGACCATCGGCACGCGGAACGGGCGGTGCAGGTCCGGCTTGGAATAGCGCAGCACCAGCACGCCGATGCAGACCGTGGCGAAGGCCAGCAGGGTGCCCATCGAGACCAGCTCGCCCAGCACGTTCAGCGGCACCAGGCCGGCCAGCGCGGCGGCGATCACGCCGACCACGATGGTGGCGACGTACGGGGTGCGGAAGCGGGCGTGGACCTTGCCGAAGAACTTCGGCAGCAGGCCGTCGCGGGAGATGGTGTAGGCGATGCGGGTCTGGCCCATCATCATCACCAGCACCACCGAGGACAGGCCGGCGATGGCGCCGACTTCCACGAACGTCTTCAGCCAGGACAGGGTCGGGTAGGGCTCCAGCGCGGTCGCCACCGGCTTGTCGGTGCCCAGCAGGTGGTACGGCATCATGCCGGTCAGCACCGCACAGACGATGATGTAGACGATCGTGCACACGGCCAGCGAGCCGAGCAGGCCGATCGGCATGTTGCGTTGCGGGTCCTTGGTCTCGCCAGCAGCGGTGGAGACCGCATCGAAGCCGATGTACGCGAAGAACACGATGGTGGCGGCGCGGAAGATGCCGCTCCAGCCGAACTCACCCGGCACGCCGGTGTTTTCCGGAATGAACGGGTGCCAGTTGGCCGGGTCGATGTGGGCCGCGCCGATGCCGATGAACAGGCAGATGACGGTGACCTTGATCGCCACGATGATCGCGTTGACGAACGCCGACTGGGTCACGCCCACGTACAGCAGGCCGGATACCGCCGCCACGATCAGCACCGCCGGCAGGTTGAACAGCTTGCCGGAGGAGACGAACTCGCTGCCGGTCCAGGCGATGGGCGCGGCGCTGAGCATGTCCGGGAAGGGCATGTGCAGCGTGGTGGTGATGAAGCTGATCAGGTAGGCCGACCAGCCCACCGCGACCGAGGCCGAGGCGAACAGGTACTCCAGCACCAGGCACCAGCCGATGAACCAGGCCATGCCTTCGCCGAGGGTGGCGTAGGAATAGGAGTAGGCACTGCCGGAGACCGGCATCATCGCCGCGAACTCGGCATAGCACAGGCCTGCCAGCGCACAGGCGAAACCGGCCAGCACGAACGACAGCATCACCGCCGGGCCCGCGTGGTTGGCTGCGGCCTGGCCGGTCAGCACGAAGATGCCTGCGCCGATCACCGCACCCACGCCCAGCAGGATGAGGTGTTTAGCCGTGAGGGTCCGTTTCAACGTGGCTTCGCCGTCCAGGCTGCCTTCGATGGGTTCGCCGGCATCGACGTGCCCGGCCGGCTCGACCGGCTTGACCCTCAACAGAGCTTTCAGCATGCAGTACTTCCTAGTGATCGGATGGGGTGGGCGGCCGATACGTTGCCGGCTGCCTTGATGGTGAAGGCCGTGCGAACGGCCCGCTGTACCTTAGCCAAAGCTGAAGCCAACGCACAAGCGCAATCGCAACAATGAACGGCGATAATGAGCAGTATTTTTCCGAACCGCCCCCATTCATGAGCCAGACCGCCGAAACCCTTGCCGCGCTTGACGATCGCCTGCGCGGCCTGCTCCGGGACTACGCGCGCCGCGAACCCGCCCACGACGCCCTGGCTGCCGAATTCGGCACATTGCTGGATGATCCGGAAGATCCGTTCCGCCGCGAGCGCCTGGCCGGCCACTTCACCGCCAGCTGCTGGCTGGTCAGCGCCGATGGCCAGCGCCTGCTGCTCACCCACCACCGCAAGCTGCAGCGCTGGCTGCAGCTGGGCGGCCACGCCGACGGCGACCGTGACCTGGCCCGGGTGGCGCTGAAGGAAGCCGAGGAGGAGTCGGGCCTGAGCGGCCTGGTGCTGGAAGACCCGGCCATCTTCGATCTGGACAAGCACTGGATTCCGGAGCGCAAGGACGTGCCGGGACACTGGCACTACGACGTGCGTTTCGTGATACGGGCGCTGGGGGGCGAGGCCTTCGTGCTCAGCGAGGAATCGCTCGACCTGGCCTGGCGGCCGGTGACCGAGGTCGCGGCCGACCCCGAATCGGATGAATCCATGCAGCGCATGGCGCGCCGTTGGCTGGCGCGCTAGCCATATGTAGAGCCGAGCCAATGCTCGGCTCAATGTCGGCCAGAAGTGCAGCCGAGCATGGGCTCGGCTCTACAAGTGCAAGGCGGAACGCGCGTCAGTACAGGATGCGCGTCCGCAGCGTGCCTGGAATCGCGGCCAGTTCGTCGCGGACGGCGGCGGCCTGCGCCTCGCTGGCGGTGATGTCGATCACCACGTAGCCCACCTTCGGGTCGGTGCGCAGGAACTGGCCGTCGATGTTGACGTTGTGGCGCGAGAAGATCTCGTTGACCCTGGACAGCACGCCCGGCACGTTCTGGTGGATATGCAGCAGGCGCAGGCTGTCCTCGTGTTCGGGCAGGGTCACTTCCGGGAAGTTGACCGCCGACAGGGTGCTGCCGTTGTCGCTGTAGCGCACCAGCTTGGCCGCCACTTCCACGCCGATGTTGTCCTGCGCTTCCAGCGTGCTGCCGCCCACGTGCGGGGTCAGGATCACGTTGTCGTGACGGGTCAGCGGCGACTCGAAGATATCGCCGTTGCCCTTCGGTTCGACCGGGAACACGTCCAGCGCGGCACCGCCGACGTGGCCGCTGGCCAGGGCCGCATCCAGTGCATCGATGTCGACCACGGTGCCGCGCGCGGCATTGATCAGGTGCGCGCCCTTGCGCATCTTCGTCAGCTCGGTGCTGCCGATCATCCATTGCGTGGCTGGGGTCTCCGGCACATGCAGGGTGACGATGTCAGCGCGTGCCAGCAGGTCGTCCAGGCTGGCCGCTGCACGGGCATTGCCCAGTGCCAGCTTGGTTTCCACGTCGTGGAAGATCACCTGCATGCCCAGCGATTCGGCCAGCACGCCGACCTGGGTGCCGATGTGGCCGTAACCGATGATGCCCAGCGTCTTGCCGCGCACTTCATGGCTGCCGCTGGCCGACTTCGACCAGCCGCCGCGATGGCATTCGGCGTTCTTCTGCGGAATGCCGCGGGTCAGCATGATCGCCTCGGCGATCACCAGCTCGGCCACGCTGCGGGTGTTGGAGTACGGCGCGTTGAACACCGGGATGCCGGCCAGCTCGGCTGCGTCCAGGTCGACCTGGTTGGTGCCGATGCAGAAGCAGCCCACCGCGATCAGGCGCTTGGCCTCGGCCAGCACCTCGGCGCTGAGCTGGGTGCGCGAACGGATGCCGACGATGTGCGCCTCGGCGATGCGCGCCTTCAGTTCGTCCTCGGGCAGTGCCTTGGTGTGCGCCTCGATCTGGCTGTAGCCGGCGGCGCTGAACACCTCCACGGCGGTCTGGCTGACCCCCTCCAGCAACAGCACGCGGATATCCTGCTTGGGGAACGAGGTCTTCTTCGGCGACATGGGGCAACACGGCCAGTGGGACAGGGGCTGACCACTATGCCAGATCGAAGCGCCCATGGTGCAGTGCGCAATTGGTTGCATCCGTAGCTATCTGTACCGCTGCGGGGCTGGACGCTGGCGCGTACCGCTGGCACGCTTGCCCGTCTTCACGCACCGCGTTGGACCGTCATGACCGATTCCCGCATTGCCTCGCTGCAGCAGGCCTGTCCCGGCCTGAAGCTGAAGACCGACCCGGCCGACCTGGAGCATTACGGGCGCGACTGGACCCGGCGCTGGACGCCAGCGCCGCTGGCGATCGCACTGCCGGCCACGGTCGAGGAAGTACAGGCGGTGATGCGCTGGAGTGCGGGCGAGGGCGTGGCCGTGGTGCCGTCCGGCGGACGTACCGGCCTTTCCGGTGGCGCGGTGGCCGCCAACGGCGAGCTGGTGCTCAGCCTGGAACGGATGAACAAGGCACTGGCCTACGACGCGGTCGATCGCACCCTAGTGGTGCAGGCCGGCATGCCGCTGGAGGCCGTGCACAACGCCGCGCTGGACCACGGCCTGATCTACCCGGTGGACTTCGCTGCGCGCGGGTCGTGCACGATCGGCGGCAACATCGCCACCAATGCCGGCGGCATCCGCGTGATCCGCTATGGCAATACCCGCGAGTGGATCGCCGGGCTGAAGGTGGTTACCGCCAGCGGCGAGCTGCTGGAACTCAACAAGGGCCTGATCAAGAACTCCAGCGGCTATGACTTCCGCCAGCTGCTGATCGGTTCGGAAGGCACGTTGGGCGTGATCGTCGAGGCGACAGTGAAACTCACCGATCCGCCGCCGGCCAGCAACGTGATGCTGCTGGCAGTACCCAGCTTCGAGGTGCTGATGCAGGTGTTCGCCGCGTTCCGCGCGCGCCTGCAGCTGCAGGCCTTCGAATTCTTCACCGACCGGGCGCTCGAGCACGTGCTGGCGCATGGCGCGCAGGCACCGTTCGACGAGGTGCATCCGTACTACGTCGTCACCGAGTTCGCGGCCAACGACGAGGCACAGGAAGCCGCGGCGATGGCGGCCTTCGAGGACTGCATGGGCAACGGCTGGGTCAGCGACGGTGTGATCAGTGCCAGCGATGCCCAGGCCGCCCAGCTGTGGCGCCTGCGCGAAGGCATCACCGAGTCGCTGGCGCGCTACAAGCCCTACAAGAATGACGTCTCGGTGCGGATCTCGGCGATGCCGGCGTTCCTGGCCGAGACCCAGGCACTGATCGGGCAGGCCTACCCGCACTTCGACGTGGTCTGGTTCGGCCATATCGGCGATGGCAACCTGCACATCAACGTGCTCAAGCCGGACGACACCAGCGACGCCGACTTCGTGGCGCAGTGCGAGCACGTGACCAAGCTGCTGGCGCAGGTGCTGGCCCGCTTCGATGGCAGCATCTCGGCCGAGCACGGCATCGGACTGGTCAAGAAGGGCTACCTGGACAGCACCCGCGGCCCCGCCGAGATCGCGCTCATGAAGGCGGTCAAACGCGCGTTCGATCCCCAAGCGCGGCTGAATCCCGGCAAGCTGTTCGACGCCTGAGCCGGGCAAATCCTTCACGTACCCGTTACGCTCCACGCACCTTCACAACCGGCTTCGAACCGATGACCCGTCCGCTTCTGCTGCTCGCCCTGCTGTCCCTGCCGCTGGCCGGCTTCGCTTCCAGCTTCGCTGGCACCTCGGCCGGTTCGGCGACCGGTGCCTCCTCCGGTTCCTCGGGCAGCAGCTCGGGCGACGACAAGGTAGTGCAGGCCGCGCGCGCCGATGCCGCTGCGTTCGTCGCCAGCGACGGCCAGATCCGTGGCGCCCGCCTGCAGGCCGCGCTGGTCCACCTGCGCGAGCAGAGCGCTGCCGCACAGCAGCAGAGCGACCTGGAACTGGCCCGCGCGCTGCTGGCGCGTTGATGCGGGCTGCATGACCTCGGCGCCATCGCTTTCTGCAGAGCCGAGCCATGCCCGGCTGGATGCCCGGCGCACCCGGATCGCAACAGCAGCCGAGCAAGGCTCGGCTCTACGGAAGCACAGCGGGCGGTGCGGGTGCATCGCCGCATTGGCATGGCTGCTCATCCCTTCCGTCCACGCGGCTGATCGGCTGCAGCTCGATCCCTCCGGTCTCGATCCGGCGCAGCAGCAGCTCGCCAGCCAGACCCTGGCCGACGTGCAGTCCCTGCTGCCGGAAGGCCTGCTGCGCGCTTTGCCGGCTCAGGTGCAGGTGCGCTGGAGTGATGACCTTCCCGCCGAGGTGCACGGGCGCGCTTTCGCCGGCCGCATTACGTTGCGCCGCACCCTGCTGGATGACGGCATGCCCGGCAACCGCCGTGCGCGCCGCAGTGCGCTGGTGCATGAACTGACCCACGTCGCCGACCGTGGCGGTGCGAACTGGTCGCAGAGCGTGCGATGGCGTGACCTTGCGGGCTGGCAGCGCAGGCCCTGGCACCTCGGCCGGGGCGATAACGATTTCCGTGATCGCAGCCCGGATGTCTATGAACTGGCGAACCCGGCCGAGTACCTGGCCGTGAATGCCGAGCATTTCGTGCTCGACGGCGAGTTCGCCTGCCGGCGGCCCGCGTTGGCGCAGTGGTACCAGGCGCATTTCGGAACACCACCGTCGCTGCCACGGCCGCGGTGCGCCACGACGCTGCCCCTGCTGCAGGCCGAATCGGAGGAGGGCGCTGCATCGCTGCTGCAGCTCGACCCGGCGCGCGTCTACGCGGTGGACTACCTGTTCGCCGAAGGCAGTGCGCAGCCGATGAGTCGCTGGGGCCACAGCATGCTGCGGCTGGTGGTCTGCAAGCCGGGCCGCGTACCTGGGCCGGACTGCCGCCTGGACCTGGAGTACCACCGCGTGCTGTCGTTCCGCGCGTTCGTGGGCGACGTGCAGATATCCAACTGGCGTGGCCTGACCGGCGGCTATCCGTCGCGGCTGTTCGTGCTGCCCCTGCAGCAGGTGGTGGACGAGTACACCAAGGTCGAGCTGCGCGGGCTGCAGTCGCTGCCGCTGCAGCTGGGCCGCAGCGAAATCGCCAGCCTGCTCGAGCGCACCGCGCAGGTGCACTGGAGCTATGACGGGCGCTATTACTTCGTCAGCAACAACTGCGCGGTGGAAACCGCCAAGCTGCTGCAGGCCGGGGTGCCGCGCCTTGGCGAGGCGGGCCTGGCCCAACTGAGCCCGCGCGGCCTGAAGCGGCGACTGGTGCGGCTGGACGTGCTCGACGAGAGGGTACTGGCGGACCGCACTGCAGCGCAGGCGCAGGGCTACTACTTCGCCTCGGCGCGCGACCATTACCAGCAGTTGTTCGCAGTGGCCGCGGCCCAGCTGGCCTTGCCCGCTCGTGATGTGCGCGGCTGGTTGAAGCTGCCTGCACAGCAACGCGCACCGTGGCTGCTGCAGGGTGACCTGCGTGCCAGTGCCGGCCTGTTGCTGCTGGAACAGGCCGCGCAGCGGCGCGCCGAGCTGCGCGCACGCGATGTGCTCAAGCGGCAGCTGCTGGCCGCACCGGACAGCGCTGAAACGCGCAGCCTGCGCGGGTTGCTGGAGCAGAGCGGGCAGTGGCTGCGCCCGGGGACGCTGCTGCAGGATGACGGCTATGGATTGCCGCTGGGCGACGAGCAGGCGCTGCTGTCCGCGGCCGTGGCCACTGCCAGTGCGCAGGCGGTCCCGGCGTGGCAGGCATTGCGCGGCCAGCTGCGCCAGCAGCTGCCGATCCGCCAGCGCGAGGAAATGGATGCGATCGACGCCAATCTGGCCGCACTCGGTGCACACCTGCGTACGCAGGCAGCCCGCCCGGCTACTGGCGCGGCAGTTCGATGACGAAGCGGCTGCCGCCGGCGCTGCCCGGGATGCAGTAGACGCGGCCACCGTGCGCGTCGGCGATGGCCTTGACCACCGCCAGGCCGAGCCCGCTGCCGCCGCCCTGTCGCGAACGCGAACCGTCGCCACGCATGAACGGGGTGAAGATATCCGCGTGCAGTTCCGGGTCGATGCCCGGACCCTCGTCTTCGATCGCCACCTGCACGTGGCCGGGCGTGTCATGCACTGCAATCCGCACCTTGCCCGGGCTGGCATAGCGCCGCGCGTTCTCCAGCAGCGCCAGCAATGCCTGGCGCAGGCGGGTCGGGTCGCAGTGCGCGTTGTGTTCCTCGCGGCTGGTTTCCAGCTCCAGCACGAAGCCGGCGGCGCGGAACTGTGGATCGACCAGGGTCATCACCGAATGCACCTCGGCCACCACGTCGGTGCGCGCGCGACGCACGTCCAGCCGCGCGTTGTCGGACAGGCTCAGCACGCGCAGGTCCTCGATCAGCCGTGACAGCCCTTCGACCTGGGCCAGCAGGCTGCGGAACTGCGACTCGTCTGGCTGGAACACACCCTCTGCCAGCCCCTGCAGGCGGCCACGCAGGATCGTCACCGGCGTGCGCAGCTCATGGGCGATGGCCGCGTGCCACATCGCGCGCTCGCTCTCCATGTGCTGCAGGCGGCGCGCCATCGCATTGAAGTCCTCGACCAGGGTCGCCACTTCGCCCGGCGAATTTTCCTCGACGCTGGCGCGTGCACCCAGGTCGCCGCCCGCGAGCGCACGCACGCTGTCCACCAGCGAATTCAGCGGCGACAGGATGCGGTGGGCGAGGCGGAACGAGGCGGCGATGGCCAGCGCCAGCCCGGTCAGGATCACGCCCACCATCCATGCCAGTTCCGGGCCGGTCGGCAGCCAGCTTTCCGGCTCCTCTGCACTGCCGGGGAAGAACTCGACCAGCACCGCGTACAGCAGCCACGATGACAGGATCATCATCACGATGACGCCGATCACCATCAGCGACATCGAAACGATGATGTGGCGGCTCAGCCCGGAGCGGCGCAGGGAGGGCATCAGCGATCGGCCATCAGCCGGTAGCCGACGCCACGCACGCTGGCTGGGACGTTGACCATGCCCACTTCATCCAGCTTGCGGCGCAGCTTGCTGACATGGCTGTCGACGGTGCGCTCCAGTGCTTCGCTTTCCGGCAGGCATTCGTGCATCAGCTCGCTGCGGCTGAAGATGCGCGTCGGCGCCAGCGCCATGCAGTGCAGCAGCTTGAACTCGGTGAGGGTGAGCAGCACTTCGTGGCTGTAGCCTTCGCCCTCCACGTGCACCGCGTGGGTGGCCGAGTCGATCAGCAGCGGGCCGACGCGCAACGCGGTGGGTGCGTCCACGCGCGCGGCGCGCAGCGTGCGCCGCAGTACGGCGCGCACGCGCGCGGCCACCTCGGCCGGGTTGAAGGGCTTGACCACGTAGTCATCAGCGCCCATCCGCAGCGCGGTCAGCTTGTCCAGGTCCTGGTCCAGTGCGGTCAGCATGATCACCGGCGTCTCGCCGCGCTGGCGCAGCTGGGTCAGCACGCTCCAGCCGTCCAGGCGCGGCAGCTGCACATCGAGCAGGACCAGGTCGGGCCGGGCGCTGCGGTGCAGGTCCAGTGCGCTGTGGCCATCGGCGGCGCGCAGCGTGCGCAGTCCTTCGCGTTCCAGGTAGGCGCAGAGAATGTCAGCGATCTCGGCCTCATCCTCGACGATCAGGACGAGGGCGGCGAGGGCAGGGGAGGCATGCATGCAAGGGCGGGGCCGTAAGGTGCTTGCCTCCATCGTATCTCCACAGTTCCTCCATCGAAACCCCATCATCGCCACGCAGACTGCGCGCTTCAGAACCTATCCGCCGCCTGCGCGGCATTGTGCACAGCAATGAGAACCTTCAGGACTCCGGTCGCGTTGATCGCGGCCCTCGCCTTGGCCATGACGGCCTGCTCCACTCCCGAAGCCACCCCCGAGGCGGCGCCGCGCGTCAGCGTGATCAGCGTCGGCCCGAAGGTGGTGCAACGTGACGACGAACTGCCAGGCCGCGTCGCGGCGGTGCGCACCGCGCAGATCCGCGCACAGGTGGGCGGCATCGTGCAGCGGCGCCTGTTCGACCAGGGGGCGGAAGTCAGTGCCGGCCAGGCCTTGTTCCAGATTGACCCGGCAGCGTTCCGGGCCGACGTCGATTCGGCGCTGGCCGCACTGCAGCGCAGTGAGGCGGCGTTGGGCCGCAGTCGCGTGCAGTCGCAGCGCCTGCACGCCCTGGCTGCCGCGCAGGCGGTCAGCCAGCAGCATCGGGACGACGCCAGCGCCGAGTACGAGCAGGCACGCGCGGCAGTGAATGAAGCGCGCGCGATCCTGTCCCGTCGCCAGCTCGACCTGCGCTATGCCACGGTCAGCGCACCGATTGCCGGCCGTATCGATCAGGCATTGGTGACCGAAGGTGCGCTGGTCGGCGTGGCCGATGCCGAGCCGATGGCCGTGGTACAGCAGATCGACCAGGTCTACGTGGATGTGCGCCAGCCGGCGGCACAGCTGGAGTCGCTGCAGCGCAGTGCGGCCGGCGGCGACAAGCTGCCGGTGACGATCATCGGTGCCGCCGGCAAGCCGCTGCCCGAGCGTGGCCAGCTGCTGTTCTCCGGTATCAATGTCGATGCACGGACGGGTGATGTGATCCTGCGCATCCTGGTGGACAACCCGCGGCGGCAGCTGCTGCCCGGCATGTATGTGCGCGCGAGGGTGCCGCGGGGTGCCCCGGCCAGCGCGTTGACCGTGCCACAGCAGGCCGTGCTGCGCAGCGCCGGTGGCCAGGCCTATGCCTGGGTGATAGGCGCCGACGGCAGGGCGGTGATCCGCACGCTGGAGGTGGACGGCAGCGTCGATCGCCAGTGGCTGGTGCGCGCGGGCCTGAAGGCCGGCGAGAAAGTGGTGGTCGAGGGCCAGGAGCGCCTGCAGGAAGGCGTGGTGGTCGATGCGCGCGACTGGCAGAAGCCGGTCGCCAGCGCCGGTGCGGTGCAGGCCGGCAGCAAGGGCTGAGCCTTTCCCGGGACAGCCCCTCCAGGAAAATCCAACATGGCACGTTTCTTCATCGATCGCCCGGTGTTCGCCTGGGTGCTGGCGATCTTCATCATCCTGGCCGGCGCGCTGGCGATTCCGCGCCTGGCCGTGGAGCGCTATCCGGCGGTCGCGCCGCCCAGCGTCAGCATCTATGCCAGCTACCCGGGTGCGAGCCCGCAGACGTTGAACGATGCGGTGGTCGGCCTGATCGAGCGCGAGCTGTCCAGCGTCAAGCATCTGCTGTACTTCGAATCGTCGGTGGACACCTCCGGCGAAGCCTCGATCACCGCCACCTTCAAGCCCGGCACCAATCCGGAACTGGCGCAGGTGGACGTGCAGAACCGGATCAAGGCGATCGAGCCGCGCCTTCCGCGCAGCGTGCGGCAGAACGGCCTGTTCGTGGAGGCCGCCGATACCGGCTTCCTGATGCTGGTCGGCCTGCGTTCGCCGGATGCCAGCGTCAGCGAGGCGGCGCTGGGCGATTTCATGGCGCGCAACATCATCGAAGAGCTGCGCCGCATCGATGGCGTCGGTCGCGTGCAGTTGTTCGGCGCCGAGCAGGCGATGCGCGTGTGGCTGGATCCGACCCGGTTGACCGGCTACGGCCTGACCATGGGCGATGTGGCCACTGCCATCGAGCAGCAGAACCTGGAGATCTCGCCGGGGCGCATCGGTGATTCGCCGGGTGTTCCAGGCCAGCGCATCACCGTGCCGCTCAGCGCCGACGGCCAGTTGTCCACGCCGGAACAGTTCGCGGCGATCGTACTGCGCGCCGGGGCCGACGGTTCACGGGTGGTGCTGGGTGATGTCGCCCGCGTCGAACTGGGCGCGCAGAGCTATGCCTGGGGCACCCGCGAGGACGGCCATCCGGCCACCGCCGCCGGGGTGCAGCTGCGGCCGGGCGCGAATGCGGTGCGCACGGCGTCGGCGGTCCGTGAGCGCATGGCGGAACTGGCGCCGCTGTTGCCGCGCGGCGTGGAGGCGAGCATCCCGTTCGACACCGCGCCGTTCGTGAAGATCTCGATCCAGAAGGTGGTGCAGACGCTGCTGGAGGCGATGCTGCTGGTGTTCGCGGTGATGTACCTGTTCCTGCAGAACTGGCGCTACACGCTGATTCCGGCGCTGGTCGCACCGATCGCGCTGCTCGGTACCTTCGCGGTGATGCTGGCGCTGGGCTTCTCGATCAACGTGCTGACCATGTTCGGCATGGTGCTGGCGATCGGCATCATCGTCGACGACGCGATCGTGGTGGTCGAGGGCGTGGAGCGGATCATGGCCGAGGAGGGCCTGCCGCCGCGCGAGGCGACCATCAAGGCGATGCGCGAGCTGACCGGCGCGGTGATCGGCATCACCCTGGTGCTGACCGCGGTGTTCATTCCGATGGCCTTGGCCAGCGGCTCGGTGGGCGCGATCTACCGCCAGTTCACCGTGGCGATGGCGGTGTCGATCCTGTTCTCGGCGCTGCTGGCACTGAGCCTGACACCGGCGCTGTGCGCGACCCTGCTGCGCCCGAACACCCACGGCCATCATGGTCGTGGCGGGCTGTTCGGCGCCTTCAATCGTGGCTTCGAGGCGTTGACCGGGCGCTACCAGCGTGGCGTGGCCTCCGTGCTGCGGCGAAGCGGCCGGGTGATGGGCGTGTTCGCCGCGCTGGTGGCGGCGCTGCTGCTGGGCCTGCACTGGCTGCCGGGCGCGTTCCTGCCGGAAGAGGACCAGGGCTATTTCATGACCTCGATCCAGCTGCCGGCCGAAGCCACCGCCGAACGCACGCTGGCGGTGGTCGAAGCCTACGAACGGCACGTGGCCTCGCGCCCGGGCATCGGCTCCAACCAGTCGATCCTCGGTTACAGCTTCTCCGGTTCCGGCCCGAGCGCGGCGCTGACCTACACCATGCTGAAGGACTGGGGCGAGCGTGCTGGCGCCACCGCGGCCGGCGAGGTGGAGGCCGCGCAGCAGGCGATGGCCACGGTTGCCGAGGGCGAGGTGATGAGCGTGATGCCGCCGGCGATCGACAGCCTGGGCCGTTCGTCCGGGTTCTCGCTGGCCCTGCAGGCGCGTACCGGGCAGAGCCAGGCCGAGCTGCGCGCGGCCCTGCAGCAGCTGCTGAAGCTGGCCGACGCCAGTCCGCTGCTGTCGGAGGTGCATGCCGATGGCCTGCCGGCAGGTACCAGCGTGCGGCTGGACATTGATCGCGCCAAGGCCGAGGCGATGGGCGTGGGCTTCGAGCACATCAGCAGCACGCTGTCAGCGGCGATGGGCTCGCAGTACGTCAATGATTTCCCCAACAAGGGCCGGTTGCAGCAGGTGATCCTGCAGGCCGACGCGCCGCATCGCATGGAACTGGAGGACGTGCTGAAACTGTACGTGCGCAACAGCGAGGGCGGCATGGTGGCGTTGTCGGAACTGGTGACCCCGAACTGGACCGAGGCGCCGCTGCAGCTGCAGCGCTACCTCGGCTTCCCGGCGTTGAATCTGTCCGGCGCACCGGCCTCCGGCGTGTCGACCGGCCAGGCCATGGCGGAGATGGAGCGGTTGGCCGGGAAGCTGCCGTCCGGTTTTGCCCTGCAGTGGACCAGCCAGTCGCTGCAGGAGCGTGAGTCGGGGGCGCAGGCGCCGTGGCTGCTGTTGTTGTCGATGCTGGTGGT
The DNA here is from genome assembly GCF_049384345.1 of Stenotrophomonas sp. CASM110. Lineage (NCBI taxonomy): Bacteria > Pseudomonadati > Pseudomonadota > Gammaproteobacteria > Lysobacterales > Lysobacteraceae > Stenotrophomonas > Stenotrophomonas sp. CASM110. The sequence goes on along the minus strand of NZ_JBMRGI010000005.1, from coordinate 232,756 downwards.
GTTCCTGGTGCTGGCGGCGCTGTACGAGAGCTGGTCGATTCCGCTGGCGGTGATGCTGGTGGTGCCACTCGGCCTGCTCGGTGCGGTCGCCGCGGTGCTGTTGCGTGGCATGCCCAACGATGTGTTCTTCAAGGTCGGCATGATCACCGTGATCGGGCTGTCTGCGAAGAACGCGATCCTCATTGTCGAGTTCGCGCGGCAGCTGCAGCAGCAGGGGCGCGGCCTGGTCGAGGCGGCATTGGAGGCAGCCAGGCTGCGCCTGCGCCCGATCGTGATGACCTCGCTGGCATTCGCGCTGGGCGTGGTGCCGCTGATGCTGGCGCAGGGCGCGTCGAAGGAAACCCAGCAGGCGATCGGAACCGGTGTGTTCGGCGGGATGGTCAGTGCGACCGTGCTGGCCGTGTTCTTCGTGCCGGTCTTCTATGTAGTGGTGCAGGGCGCGCGGCAGTGGATCGCGCAGCGCCTGCGCAGGCGCCGGCCGATGCCGGGAGGAACCGTGGATGGAACGGAACATCGTTGAAGATTTGCATGAGCAACAGTTGATGGCGCTGGAGCAGCGCCTGTGCGCGGCGCTGCTGGAAAATGACCACGATGCGTTGAACGCGCTGGTATCGCCGGCCTTGTTCATGATGGAAGGCCACGGCGGCCGCATGCTCGATCTGCCATGGCTGGGCGATTGGCTGGCCGGCAGCCTGCAGGTGCGAAGCCTGCAGCTGCACGCGGTGGAGACGCTGCTGTGTGGCCGCCTGGCGTTGCTGTCCAGCGACGTGCGGTTGTCCGTGTGGCGGCAGGGCCGGGAGCGTGAAGTGAAGCTGCGCCTGCTGCGGGTCTGGGCCTGCAGTTCCGGCGGCAGCGGTGCGCAGCTGTTGTCGATGGCGGTACTGGCCGCGTGAGTACGGTCAGGCCGCTTTCAGGCCCCGCTCACCGGCAGGTGGTAGGGTCGAAGGTCTCTGTAGTGTCGACAAGGAGTCGAGCCATGCGTGTAGTTCCCAGTCTGTTGGCAGCCTCGCTCGGGTTGGTGCTGGCCGCGTGCCAGCCGGCCCAGGCACCCGCTGCGGGCGGCACCGATGCCGCGCCGCCGGCGGCGCCCGAACCGGCTGCCAGCACCAGCGCCGGTACCGGCAGCGAGACCACGTACCGGTGTGGTGATCTGAGCGTGCGCGCGGCCTTCAATGGCGAGGATGCGGCCACGGTGGTGATCGGCGAACGTACCTTCGCCATGACCTCCGAACGTGCGGCGTCGGGTGCCAGGTACGGTGATGGTCAGGGCAACAGCTTCTGGACCAAGGGCAGCGATGACGGCCTGTTGAGCCTGAAGGGCGAGGCGGACCGCGAGTGCCATGCGGTCGAAGCGACCGAAGGCGATGGCAGCGCGGGCACGGCCGCGTTCCGCGCCACGGGCAACGAGCCGGGCTGGTTGGCGGTCGTCGATGGCGACGCGCCGGGCCTGCGGGTGGAAGTTGACTATGGCGAGCGTCGCTTCGACGTCGCCACGCCCACCGAAGGTGCTGACGGTTGGAGTGGCAAGGCGTCCGACGGTACCGACGTCAAGCTCAGCTTCCAGCGCACCACCTGCCAGGACGACATGAGCGGCGAGGCGTTCGATGCCAAGGTGAACCTGACCATCGGCACCCGCCAGTACCACGGCTGCGGCAACTTCGGCGCGAAACAGCCGTAAGCCTTCTGTAGAGCCGAGTCCGCGCTCGGCTCTACACGATCGCTACATCCGATGCGCTGCCCGCTGCCTGCGGCGAGCACGCCGCAAGCAGGGACAGGCAGCCGATCAGCGCAAGGCGCTTAGTCGGCGCGGCCGGCGAATTCGCCGGTGGCGGTGTTCACCAGCACGCGTTCGCCGTTGACGATGTATTCCGGCACCATGATCTCGATGCCGGTGTTGAGCTTGGCCGGCTTCGGGCGCTTGGTGGCAGTGCCGCCCTTCAGTTCCGGCGGGGTCTCGATCACTTCCAGCACCACCGAGGCCGGCAGCTGGATCGCCACCGGCTGCTCGTCGATCACCTGCACGTAGATGCCGGTCAGGCCGTCGGTGATGTAGCCGGCGTCGTCGCCGATCACGTCCGCGTCCAGGGTGTAGGGCGTGTAGTCCTCGTCATCGAGGAACACGAAGGCATCGCCGTCCTTGTACGAATAGGTGGACTGGCGGCGCAGCAGTTCGACCTCGACCAGGTTGTCGTCGGCATCGAAGCTGGCGTCGAGCTTGTTGCCGCCCGGCACGCTGTACATGATGAAGCGGAAGCGGACGTTGCCGCCGCGACCCTGCGGCGAGCTGCGCTCGATGTCGCGGATCTGGTACACGCCGTTGTTGTACTCGACGACGTTGCCCTTCTTGATGTCGTTGGCTTTCATGGTGATCTAGGTCGTTGGGGGAGGGCGCCGTCCCGGCGCCCGGGGGGAATCACTTCGGAGCGAGGCGGGTAGCGCCGTCCAGGCGGATGGTCTCGCCGTTGAGGTAGGTGTTGCCGAGGATGAAGCCGACCAGGCTGGCGAAGTCTTCCGGCTTGCCCAGGCGCGACGGGAACGGGATCGAGGCGGCCAGCGACTGCTGCACGGCTTCGGGCATGCCATCGACCATCGGCGTCCAGAACACGCCAGGAGCAATCGTATTGACGCGGATGCCGAAGCGCGACAGTTCGCGCGCCATCGGCAGCGTCATCGACACCACGCCGCCCTTGCTGGCGGCATACGCGGCCTGGCCGATCTGTCCTTCATAGGCAGCGATGCTGGCGGTGTTGATGATCACGCCGCGCTCGCCGTCTTCGCCGGCGTCGTTGTGCTGCATGCGGTTGGCCGCGGCCTTGGCGACGTTGAAGCTGCCGACCAGGTTGACCATCACCGTGCCCTGGAAGCCGGCCAGCGGCATCGGGCCTTCCTTGCCGAGCACGCGACCGGCGCCGAGGATGCCGGCGCAGTTCATCGCCACGTTCAGGCCGCCGAGGAAATCGTGGGCCCGGTCGATGGCTGCAGCCACGGCCGCCTCATCGCTGACATTGACATTGAAATAGCGGGCCTTGTCGGCACCCAGCCCGGCAACGGCAGCTGCACCCTTGTCGTCGTTGAGGTCGAACAGAGCCACCTTGCCGCCCTGGGCGACGAGGTGCTGGGCCACGGCCAGGCCGAGGCCGGAGACGCCGCCAGTGATCACGGCACGTACGGAAGACAGCTGCATTGAACGGTCCTGCAGGTTCGAGAACCGCCGATTCTAACGGAAGCGGCGACCGTCGCCGTTGTGCGCTGCGCCGCCCGAGCGGGAGCGGCGCAGCGGGGTGCTCAGCCGGTCGCTGCGAGCGCCTGGCCGGTGCGGCTGGCGGTGGCGCGGCCGAGCAGGCCGGCCAGCCAGCGGCCGGTCTCGGCCAGTGCCGGCAGGTCCACGCCACTGTCCAGGCCCAGGCCCTGCAGCAGGTAGACCACGTCCTCGCTGGCGACGTTGCCGCTGGCCCCCTTCGCGTACGGGCAGCCACCGGCGCCCGAGACTGCACTGTCGACCACGCGCACGCCTGCTTCCAGGCAGGTGGCGATGTTGGCGATGGCCTGGCCGTAGGTGTCGTGGAAGTGCACGGCCAAGGCTTCCATCGGGATCTCGGCAGCGACCGCCTGCAGCATCGCCCGTGCCTTGCGTGGGGTGCCGACGCCGATGGTGTCGCCCAGCGAGATTTCGTAACAGCCCATCTGGTGCAGCGCGCGCGCCACCCGCACCACGTCGGCCAGCGGCACCTCGCCCTGGTAGGGGCAGCCGAGCACGGTGGAGACGTAGCCGCGCACGCGCACGCCATCGGCGGCGGCGCGGCGCAGTATCGGCTCGAACCGGGCCAGCGATTCGTCGATGCCGGCATTGGTGTTGGTGCGGTTGAAGGCCTCGGACGCAGCGGTGAACACCGCCACTTCCTCCACGCCCACCGCGCGGGCGCGGTCGTAGCCCTGTTCGTTCGGCACCAGCACCGGGTAGTGGATGCCCGGCCGGCGCTGGATGCCGGCGTAGACCTCGGCGGCATCGGCCAGCTGCGGAATCCACTTCGGGCTGACGAAACTGGTCGCCTCGATGCTGCGCAGGCCGGTGGCCGACAGGCGGTTGATCAGTTCGATCTTGTCGGCGGTGGACACCGACTGCTTTTCGTTCTGCAGGCCGTCACGCGGGCCGACCTCGACGATGCGGACGTAGTCGCTCATGCAGCCACCTCGCCGACGGGGCGATGGCAGACCGCTTCGATGTTGTTGCCGTCCGGGTCGAGCACGAAGGCGGCGTAGTAATCCGGGTGGTACCACGGGCGCAGGCCCGGCGCGCCGTTGTCGCGGCCACCGGCGGCGAGGGCGGCGGCGTGGAAGGCGTCCACCTGCGCGCGGCTGGCGCAGGCGAAGGCCACGTGCACGCCGTGGCTGGCGGTGCCGCCATTGCCGAGCCAGAAGAACGGCTTGCCGTCGCTGCCGAAGCCGATGTGGTCGTGGTCGCCGGTCTGTTCGGCGCTCACTTCCATCACCACGCCGATCTGCAGCGGCGCCAGCGCCTGCAGGAAGAAGGTCCTGCTGCGCGCCAGGTCGGCGCTGGTCAAACCAAGATGATCGAGCATGTTCAGGCTTCCGTGACCCAATGGGGGGCGCGCTTGTCGAGGAAGGCGCCCAGGCCTTCCTGGCCCTCGGCGGACACCCGCAGGCGCGCGATCAGGGCGGCATTATCCCGATCCAGCGCGTCGCGGTCATGGCTGTCGCGGACCTGCCGGACCAGCTGCTTGGCGGTGGACGAGGCGATCGGGCCGGCCTTGTCGAGCAGGGCCAGCTGGCGCTCCAGCGCTTCGTCCAGGCGCTCGGGCTCGACCAGCTGGTGGACCAGGCCGATGCGCAGTGCGGTATCGGCGTCGAAGTGCTCGCCGGTGGCGAACCAGCGCCGCGCCTGGCGCGGGCCGATGGCCTCGATCACGTAAGGCGAGATCACCGCCGGCAGCAGGCCAAGGCGGCTTTCGGTCAGGCCGAAGCGGGCCGAGGTGCTGGCGATGGCAATGTCGCAGCAGGCAACCAGGCCGACGCCGCCACCGAAGGCCGCGCCGTGGACCCGGGCCAGGGTCGGCTTGGGCAGCTCGTCCAGGGTGCGCATCAGCCGTGCCAGTGCCAGCGAGTCCTCGCGGTTGTCGGCCTCGCTGGCCGCCGCCATGCCGCGCATCCACTGCATGTCGGCACCGGCCGAGAAGGAGGCGCCGTGGCCGGCGACCACCACGGCCCGGACCGAATCATCGCGGCCGGCGGCTTCCAGCGCGGCGGTCAGCCGGGCGATCAGGCTGGCGTCAAAGGCGTTGTGCAGCTCCGGCCGGTTCAGCCAGAGGGTGAGGACGGCGCCACGGCGCTCGATCTGCAAAGCATCGTTCATGGGATTCCAGGGTCACTCCATACCTGTATGGATCATAGCGGGCCATTGGTCATGGGCCATGACGCGACGCGGGAATGTTAGAATCGAGAACCATTTACATCCAGCAGAGAACACGCTAGATGACGCTGTCCGAACTGCCGCTGCACACCTCGGCCGTGGTCGAGTCCGTGCAGGACCTGCATGCCAACGATGCCATTGCCCGTCGCCTGCGCGAGCTGGGTTTCGTGAATGGCGAGGAAGTGCGCCTGGTGGCCAAGGGCCCGGTGGGCGGCGAGCCGCTGCTGGTGCAGGTCGGGTTCACCCGGTTCGCGCTGCGGATCAGTGAAGCCAAGCGGGTCGTGGTCGACGCCGCCAGCCAGGAACGACGTGCATGACCGCAATCGCCGCCACTGCCCCCCTGCGCATCGCGCTGGTCGGTAACCCCAACAGCGGCAAGACCGCGCTGTTCAACCAGCTGACCGGCAGCCGGCAGAAGGTCGCCAACTACACCGGCGTCACCGTCGAGCGCAAGGAGGGCCGCCTGCGCGCGCCGTCCGGCCGTGAATTCGCCGTGCTCGACCTGCCGGGCGCCTACAGCCTGCATCCGGCCAGCCTGGACGAGGCGATCACCCGTGACCTGTGCCGGGGCTTCTACCCGGGCGAGGCCGCGCCGGACGTGCTGCTGTGCGTGATCGACGCCACCAACCTGCGCCTGCACCTGCGCTTCGCGCTGGAGCTGCGCGAACTGGGCAAGCCGATGGTGGTGGCCCTGAACATGGTCGACGCGGCCCAGCGCCGCGGCATCCAGGTGGATGTGGCCGCGCTGGAGCGCGAACTGGGCGTGCCGGTGGTGGAGACCGTGGCGGTGCGCAAGCAGGGCGCCAAGGCCCTGGTCGAGCGCCTGGACGCGATGGTGCCGCACCTGGATGCACCGGTGCCGGGCCCGGAAGGTGGCATCGATTACCACGCCAAGGTGCGCGGGATCCTGTCAGTCGCCGTGCGCATGCCGGCGCGGACCGCGAAGATCGACGACGCGCTGGACCGCTGGCTGCTGCACCCGGTGTTCGGCCTGGTCAGCCTGGCGGTGGTGATGTTCCTGATCTTCCAGGCGGTGTACGCCTGGGCGACGCCGCTGATGGACGGCATCGAGGCTGGCTTCGCCTGGCTCGGCACCTTTGTTGGCAGCGTGCTGCCGGAAGGCCCGCTGGCCAGCCTGCTGACCGACGGCATCATCGCAGGCGTCGGCGGCGTGGTGGTGTTCCTGCCGCAGATCCTGATCCTGTTCTTCTTCATCCTGGTGCTGGAGGAGTCCGGCTACCTGCCGCGTGCAGCGTTCCTGCTCGACCGCATGATGGCGGCCGCCGGCCTGTCCGGCCGCTCGTTCATCCCGCTGCTGTCCAGCTTCGCCTGCGCGGTGCCGGGCATCATGTCCACGCGCAGCATCCAGGACCCGCGTGACCGCCTGGCCACGATCCTGGTGGCGCCGCTGATGACCTGCTCGGCGCGCCTGCCGGTGTACGCGCTGCTGATCGGTGCGTTCATTCCGCAGAAGACGGTGTGGGGCGTGTTCAACCAGCAGGGCCTGGTGCTGTTCGGCCTGTATGCGGCGGGCATTCTCAGCGCGCTGGCGATGTCGTGGATCATGAAGAAGTGGCGTCGCGACAAGAGCGAGCACCCGCTGATGCTGGAGCTGCCGTCGTACCGCCTGCCGCATGTGCGCGACCTGGCGGTGGGGCTGTACGAGCGCGGCATGATCTTCCTCAAGCGCGTCGGCGGCATCATCCTGGCGCTCACCATCCTGCTGTGGGTGCTGCTGTCGTTCCCGGCGGCACCGGCCGACGCCACGATGCCAGCCATCGACTACAGCTACGCCGGCCAGATCGGCCATGCGATGGCGGTGTTCTTCGCGCCGCTGGGCTTCAACTGGCAGATCTGCATCGCGCTGATCCCGGGCCTGGCCGCGCGCGAGGTGGCGGTGTCTTCGCTGGCCACCGTGTATGCGCTGTCGGCCGCCGATGACGATGCCGCCAGCCAGGCGCTGACCCCGCTGATCAGCGATGGCTGGTCGCTGGCGACCGCGCTGTCGCTGCTGGTCTGGTACATCTACGCCCCGATGTGCATCTCGACGCTGGCCACCATCAAGCGCGAGACCAATTCGTGGAAGCAGATGGGCTTTGCCGCGTTCTACCTGTTCGCAGCGGCTTATGTGGCCGCACTGATCACCTACCAGGTGACCAGGGCGCTGGGAGGCGGCTGATGGATACCGGCCTGCTGATCCAGTACCTGATCATCGCGGTGGCTGTGCTGGTCAGTGCCTGGGTGGTGCTGAAGAAGCAGTTCCCGGGCACCGTGCGCACGCTGCGCGGTGCGTTGGCGTTGGCCCTGTTGAAGCCGGGCCGCGCCGCCTGGCTGCAGGCGCTGGGGCGGAAGATCGCGCCGCCGGCAACGGGCGGTGGTGGTGCCTGTGGCGGTTGCGACAGCTGCGGGCCGACCAAGAAGTAGCGTCGAGCCTGTTCGGCTGCGGCCGCCTGGTGGGGGCGAACCTTCGGCCGGTGGGTGCGGGCCTTCGCCCTGTGGGTGCGAACCTTCGCCCTGTGGGTGCGAACCTTGGTTCGCACGCTCTCGGGGTTCAGACTTCTCTGCGGATGATTGCCCGGAAGCTCCCGTCCCGGTTCAATCGCCGCACCGATTCCCTGTTCCCATGGGCTGCCGCGAAACCCGCCACGTCGGCCAGGGCATCGAGCAGCAGGGCCTTCAACGCGTCGCGGTTACCGGCCTCCAGCAGATCTTCAAGATCCTGCTGGATGAAGGTCCGGCGCAGGCCCGGCGTTTCTTTGATCCGCCAGTCGACATGGGGCGTGGGGATGCTGGAGCGGTACCGGAAAGCCGTTTCAAGATCGTCAGGCGCGAGGGGATACGCGAGCAGTTCCGGAAAGTAGAGTCCAGCATTCACATAGAAGCCCCGGCTTTCGCTGGCGCGCTGGTGATTCACGACAAGCAGCGCGGCGTCCAGCAAGCGGTAGCGGGTCGTCGACGTCCCGGCAAAGCCGGTCTTCCTGGCGCACTTGCTGAAGACAGTCGAGGATTTCATGGGCTTTGCCTGGGCCGTAACAAGGGCCCACAGCCTTGAGGCGCAGTGCCTGACGGTCAATTGGCAAACGCGACACCCGCAACGAGCGCCCCATGTGGGCGCGAACGCTCCAGGTGGGTGCGAACCTTGGTTCGCACGCTCCTCTAGCTAGTTGGCCCGTGAGCCCAGCTCCGCTGCCAACGCCAGCCACCGGTTGCGTTGCTCCGGCGAGCTGCTGCGCACCGCACCGAGTCGGCTGACCCGCACCGGGCGGATGCCGCAGAATTCCAGAATAGTGGCGCGGATCTGGGTGATGCCCGGGTCGCGGTAGATCCAGCGGTAATACCAGGGCGGCGTATCCAGCGTGGTGATCACCCGTGCGCTGCGACCGGCCAGCAGCCGGTCCCACCAGACTGAATCGCGCCGGTAGCGGAAGGCGTACCCCGGCAGCAGCACGCGATCGAAGAAGCCCTTCAGCAGCGCCGGCATCGCGCCCCACCAGGTGGGATAGACCAGCACCAGATGGTCGCAGGCCTCGATCGCATCCGCAGTGTCCTGCAGGTCGGCTTCCAGCGGCTGGATCTGGCGGTAGCCATGGCGCAGCACCGGATCGAACTCGAGTTCGCCCAGTGCGATCAGGCGCACCCGATGGCCAGCATTCTCGGCGGCGGTGGCGTAGCGCTGGGCGAGGGCACCGCACAGGCTGTCGCGGTCGGGATGGCCGAGCAGGATCAGGATGGAACGGGACACGGCAACCTCGGGCAATGGAAAGTGCGCGAGGTTGGGCTATGCCCTTGGGGCAGAGTCAACCACCAGCGGCGCAGCAGCTGGGCTCCAGGATGCAGTCACCGCTGCCGGAGTGCAGCCACTGCCGCAGTTCGTCGCTGACCTGCTGCAGGTCGAGCTCGACCTGCGCCAGCCGTGCCCGCTCGCTGGCGATGCGGCTGCGTTGTTGCTCGAGCAGGGCCAGCACCGCGGGCCAGTCGAGCCGTCCGTCGCGGCCCTGCAGGCGGGAGATCGCGGCCAGGGTGATGCCCAGCGCCAACGCCTGGCGGATCAGCTGCACCCAGGCCACATCCTGTTCGCTGTAGTCGCGATAGCGGTTCAGCCGCGGCACCGGCGGCAGTAGTCCGCGCGCCTCGTACAGGCGGATGGCCTTGGCGCTGGCGCCGGTCAGGCGGCTGACCTCGGAAATGCGCATTGGCTCAGTCCCGCACCAGCCCGCCATCGACCACCAGGTTCTGTCCGGTCACCGCGCGCGACCAGGGGCTGGCGAAGAACAGCGCGGCATCGGCGAATTCTGCTGGCGTGGTAACGCTGCGCAGTGGCGTGTTGGCGGCGATGTAGTCGAACACTGCCTCCGGCGTGGCAGCGCTGGCATCGGTGGTGCGCAGCAGGCCGCCGGACAGCATGTTCACGGTGATGCCATGTGGGCCGAGGTCGCCGGCCAGCGTGCGCGTGAGGGACAGTAGCGCGGCCTTGGCGGCGGTGTAGTCGTGGTAGGGCACGACCGGGTTCTGGAACAGGTTGGTGCCGATGTTGATGATGCGGCCGAAGCGGCGGGCCTGCATGCCGGGCAGGGCGGCCTGCACGGTGTTCAGCGCGCCGCGCACGCTGCCCTCGAACTGCGCCTGGAACGCCGACCAGCCGATATCGGCGGCGCCGTCGCGGGCATCACCATTGAACGAGAACGCGGCGAGCGCGTTGTTGACCACCGTGGTGACACCCTGGCCGAAGTGGGCCAGGGCGTGCTGCAGCATTGCATCGACCTGGCTGCGGTCGGTGACGTCGGCCGGCAGCGCGATCGCCTGTCCGCCCAGCTCGGCGGCCAGCGCCCGTGCGGGGCCTTCGCTGCGGTGGTAGTTGACGATGACGCGCGCACCCTGCGACGCGAACGCGCGGGCGATGTGCTGGCCAAGGCCGCGGCCGGCGCCGGTGACCAGCACCAGCTGTTCGCTGATCTGCATGAAGGGGCTGCCATCCATTGCATGAAAGGGCATGCAGCGTAGCAGTGAGGCGCTTGCCGGAGCAGGCGTGCTGCCGCTAGCCTGCAGGCATGAACCAGACTCCCCTGCGATTGCTCATTCACGGCGCCTCCGGGCGCATGGGCCAGGCCCTGCTGCGGCTGGCCGCCGAACATCCCGAAACCCTGCAGATCGTGGCCGCAGTGACCGGCCGTGCGCCGGCACAGCGCGTGGTCGACGGCGTGCCGTTCTTCGGCGCCAGTGAGCTGCCCGGCGCGCCGGTGTTCGATGTGGCGATCGACTTCAGCCTGCCGGAGGGCTTCGACCCGATGCTGGCGCTGTGCGTGGAGCGGGGTGCCGGGCTGGTGTCGGGCACCACCGGTATCTCCAGCACGCAGCGCCAGGCGCTGGAGGCCGCGGCGGCGAAGATCCCGCTGGTATGGGCCTCGAACTTCAGCCTGGGCGTGGCGGTACTGGACGAGCTGGTGGAGCGCGCGGCGCAGGCGCTGGCCGGCTGGGACTGCGACATCGTCGAATCGCACCACACCCAGAAGAAGGATGCGCCATCGGGCACCGCGCTGACCCTGGGCGCGGCCGCGCAACGGGGCGGGGCGGAGCCGCACTACGCCAGCCTGCGTGCCGGTGACATCGTGGGCGAGCACCTGGTGCAGTTCACCGGTCTGGGCGAGCGCATCGAGCTGGTGCATCGGGCCACCAACCGCGACATCTTCGCCCGCGGCGCCCTGTTCGCCGCCCGCCAGCTGCAGGGGCGGGCGCCGGGCAGCTACCGGGTAAGGGATCTGCTGCAGTAGGGCGGGCTGATTCCTGGGGTCGGATCCCTTTCCTGCGGAAAGGGCTCTGACCCCATCCGAGGGCGCCTGGGGTCAGAGCCTTTCCCATTCGGGAAATGGATCCGACCCCGCCTCCGGCCCGCATACGCCATCGGATTGAAATGAATGCGCAATCGCCTGTTCATGAAGCGCGATAACCGCTGGCGCGAGCGCCCCGGCAGCGCTACAATTCGCACTCGCCGAATCACGAAAGCCGGACCGGTCCCAGACCGTACGTCCGCGCTTTTTTGCAACCGGATTTCCGTGAAGCGCAGGCGTGACTTCGGCAGCCCCCTCGGTAGCCAAAGTGAGATTCCCGTGACCCAAGCCGCAATCCTCGTCCTCGAAGACGGCACCGTATTCGAGGGCGAATCCGTAGGCGCGCCCGGCCTGTCCGTCGGTGAGGTGGTGTTCAACACCGCCATGACCGGCTATCAGGAAGTGCTGACCGACCCGTCCTACGCCCGGCAGATGGTCACGCTGACCTATCCGCATATCGGTAACACCGGCATGACCGACCAGGACAACGAAGCGTCCAAGGTGTGGTCGGCCGGCCTGATCGTGCGCGACGTTCCGCGCCGCCCCAGCAACTGGCGCAGCCAGGTGTCGCTGCAGGACTGGCTGATCCAGCGTGGCGTGGTCGCCATCGCCGGCATCGACACCCGCAAGCTGACCCGCATCCTGCGCGAGAAGGGCGCGCAGAACGGTGCGCTGATGGCCGGCGACATCGACGTGGAAAAGGCACTGGAAGCCGCCCGCAAGTTCCCGGGGCTGAAGGGCATGGATCTGGCCAAGGTCGTCACTACCGAGAAGACCTACACCTGGACCGAGGGCCAGCTGGACCTGGATGCCAACGCTTTCGTCAGCGTGCCGGCCCGGTTCAAGGTCGTGGCCTACGACTTCGGCGTGAAGACCAACATCCTGCGCATGCTGGCCGAGCGTGGCTGCGAAGTGACCGTGGTACCGGCGCAGACCCCGGCCGCCGAAGTGCTGGCCCTGAAGCCGGACGGCGTGTTCCTGTCCAACGGCCCGGGTGACCCGGAGCCGTGTGACTACGCCATCGAAGCGATCAAGACCTTCATCGATGTGAAGATCCCGACCTTCGGCATCTGCCTGGGCCACCAGCTGCTGGGCCTGGCCTCGGGCGCGCAGACCATGAAGATGGGCCATGGCCACCACGGTGCCAATCACCCGGTGCAGGACCTGGACAGCGGCCGGGTGATGATCACCTCGCAGAACCACGGCTTCGCGATCGATGAAGCGACCCTGCCGCCGACCCTGCGCGTGACCCACCGGTCGTTGTTCGACGGGACCAATCAGGGTGTCGCCCGCACCGACGTGCCGGCGTTCTCGTTCCAGGGCCACCCGGAAGCGTCGCCGGGCCCGACCGATGTCGGTCCGCTGTTCGACCGCTTCGTGGTGCTGATGGAGCAGGCCAAGGCGTGATCAGTACGCCGCCGGCCCCCCGGTGGCGTCGCGATGGACCGTAAACCCCGCATCGCTGCTGCCCCCGGCGCGGCGCTGCGGATCAAGATTCCTGATCGACAGCGTGCGATCACTCCCCCTTGTCACGCTGTACTGACTTAGAGAAGAAAATGCCCAAGCGCACTGACCTCAAGACCATCCTCATCATCGGTGCTGGCCCGATCGTCATCGGCCAGGCCTGCGAGTTCGACTACTCCGGCGCCCAGGCCTGCAAGGCCCTGCGTGACGAGGGTTACCGCGTGGTGCTGGTCAACAGCAACCCGGCCACGATCATGACCGACCCGGAGATGGCCGACGCCGTCTACATCGAGCCGATCAACTGGCAGACGGTCGAGAAGATCATCGCCAAGGAAAAGCCCGATGCGCTGCTGCCGACCATGGGTGGCCAGACCGCGCTGAACTGCGCGCTGGACCTGGCCGACAACGGCGTGCTGGAGAAGTACAACGTCGAACTGATCGGCGCCAAGCGCGAAGCGATCCGCATGGCCGAAGACCGCGAGCTGTTCCGCGTGGCCATGGGTGAGATCGGCCTGGAATGCCCGACCGCCGCCGTCGCCCACACCCTGGACGAAGCGCTGGAGATCCAGACCCGCGTCGGCTACCCGACCATCATCCGCCCCAGCTTCACTCTGGGCGGCAGCGGTGGCGGCATCGCCTACAACCGCGAAGAGCTGGTCGAGATCGTCAGCCGCGGCCTGGAACTGTCGCCGACCACCGAGGTGCTGGTGGAAGAGTCGGTGCTGGGCTGGAAGGAGTTCGAGATGGAAGTGGTCCGCGATACCGCGGACAACTGCATCATCGTCTGCTCGATCGAGAACCTGGACCCGATGGGCGTGCACACCGGTGACTCGATCACCGTGGCGCCGGCGCAGACCCTGACGGACAAGGAGTACCAGCGCCTGCGCGATGCCTCCATCGCCGTGCTGCGCAAGATCGGCGTCGATACCGGTGGCTCGAACGTGCAGTTCGGCATCAACCCGAAGACCGGCCGCGTGGTCGTCATCGAGATGAACCCGCGCGTGTCGCGTTCCTCGGCGCTGGCCTCCAAGGCCACCGGCTTCCCGATCGCCAAGGTCGCCGCCAAGCTGGCCGTGGGTTACACCCTGGACGAACTGAAGAACGAAATCACCGGTGGCCTGACCCCGGCCTCGTTCGAACCGTCGATCGACTATGTCGTCACCAAGATCCCGCGTTTCGCCTTCGAGAAGTTCCCGGCCGCCGACGCCCGCCTGACCACCCAGATGAAGTCGGTGGGCGAGGTGATGGCGATGGGCCGTACCTTCCAGGAGTCGGTGCAGAAGGCCCTGCGTGGCCTGGAAACCGGCAAGGTCGGCTTCGACCCGACCGGCCTGGACCTGGCCAACGAAGACGACCTGCAGACCCTGCGTCGCGAGTTGAAGGCGCCGGGCCCGGAGCGCCTGTTCTTCGTCGCCGACGCGTTCCGCGCCGGCATGAGCGTGGAAGAGATCTACGCACTGTCGTTCATCGACCACTGGTTCCTGGACCAGATCGAGGAAATCATCGCTGCAGAAGGCGAAGTCGCTGCCGGTGGCATCGACGCGCTGGATGCCGCACGCCTGCGCAAGCTGAAGCGTGCTGGCTTCTCCGATGCGCGCCTGGCGCAGCTGACCGGCACCAATGAAGCCGCCATCCGCGCGCTGCGTCGTGCGCACAAGGTGCGCCCGGTCTACAAGCGCGTGGACTCCTGCGCCGGTGAATTCTCCACCGGCACCGCCTACCTGTACTCGACCTACGAGGACGAGTGCGAGGCCGCGCCGAGCAACCGCGACAAGATCATGATCCTGGGCGGTGGCCCGAACCGCATCGGCCAGGGCATCGAGTTCGACTACTGCTGCGTGCACGCGGCACTGGCGCTGCGCGAGGATGGCTATGAAACCATCATGGTCAACTGCAACCCGGAAACCGTGTCGACCGACTACGACACCTCCGACCGCCTGTACTTCGAACCGCTGACCCTGGAAGACGTGCTGGAGATCGTCGAACTGGAACAGCCGAAGGGCGTGATCGTGCAGTACGGCGGCCAGACCCCGCTGAAGCTGGCGCGCGCGCTGGAAGCCAATGGCGTGCCGGTGATCGGCACCAGCCCGGACTCGATCGACCTGGCCGAAGACCGCGAGCGCTTCCAGCAGCTGGTCGACAAGCTGGGCCTGAAGCAGCCGCCGAACCGCATCGCCCGCAACGACCAGGAAGCCCTGCTGCTGGCCCGCGAGATCGGCTACCCGCTGGTGGTGCGCCCGAGCTACGTGCTGGGCGGCCGTGCGATGGAAATCGTCTACGGCGAAGCCGACCTGGCCCGCTACGTGCGCGACGCGGTGAAGGTGTCCAACGATTCGCCGGTGCTGCTGGACCGCTTCCTCGACAACGCCGTGGAGTGCGACGTCGACATCATCGCCGATGCCCAGGGCAACGTCCTGATCGGTGGCGTGATGGAGCACATCGAAGAAGCCGGCGTGCACTCGGGCGATTCCTCGTGCTCGCTGCCGCCGTACTCGCTGTCGGCTGAAACCCAGGCCGAGCTGCGCCGCCAGGTGGTGGAGCTGGCCAAGGCCCTGAACGTGGTCGGCCTGATGAACACCCAGTTCGCGATCCAGACCAGCGACGAGGGTGCCGACACCATCTACCTGCTGGAAGTGAACCCGCGTGCCTCGCGCACCGTGCCGTTCGTGTCCAAGGCCACCGGCATGCCGCTGGCCAAGATCGCCGCCCGCTGCATGGCCGGCAAGACGCTGGCCGAGCAGGGCGCGACCAAGGAAATCGTGCCGGACTACTACTCGGTGAAGGAAGCGATCTTCCCGTTCGCCAAGTTCCAGGGCGTCGATCCGATCCTCGGGCCGGAGATGCGCTCCACCGGTGAGGTGATGGGCGTGGGCCGCACCTTCAACGCCGCCTTCGCGCGGGCGCAGGAAGCCGGCGGCATCAAGGCCCCGCCGGTTGGCAAGGCCTTCGTCTCGGTGCGTGATCCGGACAAGAAGCGCGTGCTGCCGGTGGCCAAGGCGCTGCTGGCGCGTGGCTACAGCCTGGTCGCCACCCGTGGCACCGCCGCCTGGCTGCAGCAGCACGGCATGGACTGCGAGATCATCAACAAGGTGGTCGAAGGCCGTCCGCACATCGTCGACTCGATCAAGAACGGCGAGATCGTCTACATCGTCAACACGACCGAAGGTCGTTCGGCGATCAACGACTCGTTCTCGATCCGTCGCGAGGCGCTGCAGCATCGCGTCACCTACTCGACCACCATTGCCGGCGCCAAGGCGCTGGTGGATTCACTGGAATTCCGCGGCACCGGTCCCGTCTGGTCGCTGCAGGAGCTGCACAAGGAGTTGAATGCATGAGAGCCCCCATCACCATGAAGGGCGCGCAGAAGCTGCGCGACGAACTGGATCACCTGAAGTCGGTCAAGCGCCCGAAGGTGATCGCCGCCATCGCCGAAGCGCGTGAGCATGGCGACCTGAAGGAGAACGCCGAGTACCACGCCGCGCGCGAGGAACAGGGCTTCATCGAAGGCCGCATCAAGCAGCTGGAAGGCGAGCTGTCGCACGCCGAGATCATCGACGTGAGCAAGCTCAACGCCGGCTCCAAGGTGGTGTTCGGCGCCAGCGTGACGCTGGCCGACGTGGAAACCGACGAAGAGAAGAAGTACCAGATCGTCGGTGACCTGGAAGCGGACATCAAGCTGGGCCTGATCGCGATTTCCTCGCCGGTGGCGCGCGCGATGATCGGCAAGCTGGAAGGCGATTCGATCGTGATCGACGCCCCGGCCGGCCAGCGCGAGTACGAGATCGTCAGCGTCAGCTACGTGGACTGAAACGGTGGCAACGGCGACCCTGCTGTTGCCGGCCCGCAGCCGCTTTGCCGCGGCTGCGTTGCCGGACGATGTGGCACGTGCGCTCGGCCGTGCCACGACCGTGCAGGTCGCGCCGGGCGAACGCGCGCAGCTGACGCGCCATTTCGCGGTCGCCGCGCCGCACTGGCCGGTGGCCGCGTTGACCCGCCAGCGCGACGTCGGCGATGCGGCCGGCGCCAGCTGGCTGCGTGCCGATCCGGCCTGCATGGTGCCGGACATGCATGGCGCGCGGATGATGGCCTACGGCGAAACGCTGCGGCCGACGCTGGCCGACAGCCTGGCCCTGCTGCCGGTGCTGCAGCCCTTGTTTGCCGATGCCGGGTTCGTGCTTGACGCACCGGACCCGTCGCGCTGGTACCTGCGGCTTCCAATCGACCTGGTGCTGCCGGACTTCAATAGTCCGGACGAGGTGCTGGGCGATGACCTGTTCTCGCATCTGCCGGAGGGCGAGGGCGGCCGTCGCTGGCGGGCGCTGATGACCGAAGCGCAGGTACTGCTGCACAACCATTCCTGGAACCAGCAGCGCGCCGCTCAGGGACAACAGCCGATCAATTCGCTGTGGTTCTGGGGCGGTGGCGTGATGCCGGTGTCGGTCAGCACGCCGCACGCACAGGTGCGCAGCCGCGATGCCCTGCTGCAGGGCCTGGCCCTGGCGGCTGGCGTAGCCGTGGATGGCGAACAGGCGGTGGATGCACTGGTCGACCTGCGCCAGCTGCGTTCGCTGCAGCAGCTCGGCAATGATGCAATCCGGCCGCTGCTGGCCGCGCTCAAGCGTGGCGAGCTGCAGCGGCTGGTGCTCGATTTCGAGGACGGCCTGCAGTTCCAGCTGGACCGCGGCCAGCGCTGGCAGATCTGGAAGAAGCCGCGGCAGCTTCACGATTGATCGGGGTCGACCGATCGGGGTCGGATCCGTTTTCCATCGGAAAACGGCTCTGACTCCCAGGGTTTGTCGGGGTTGCCGACCAGCGGCCGGCACTACTGCAGGTAGCGGCGCCTCAACGGACCTCGCTGACCACCGTCGGCAGTGTCCAGTGCCCGCCGAGCATATTGCGACACTGGCCCGTCGTGAAATCGCTGCTCTTCACGAAGCGCTCCCCGTCCCACACCCAGTCATTGGCGGAGATGCAATCGCCGACACCGCGGCCTCGGGAGCGGCCTCGCAGCGTAGCGTCATCGCGGTCAAAATCTTCGGCCAGGTTGGTGACAAAGCTCGCCTGGTACGGCGATTTGTCTCGCACCACCCAGTAGGCGTTGCTCATGTTGTAGGCACCCACGAAGCAACTGGTGCTTGCCAGTACATGCTGGGCGTCCAGTCGCTGGATCTCGATCTCATCTGTCCCGCCATCGCTCAGGCGGTCGCACTCATCCGGCTTCGGCAGGCTGGCGATCAGCGCGTTGCGCAGGCCCGGTGCCTTGGCCAGCGCCGCGTCCGAGGCGCGCGGTGCCATCAGCGTGCCGCGCACGATCACTGGCACCGGCAACGCCGCAGGCACGCTCGCCTCGGGCTTGTCGCCACGCCGCACCAGCGCACCGGGCGTGCCCAGCCGGCCCTGGGCCTCGTCCATCTTCAGCAGTACGGCCGCTGCGCCGCTGTCGGAGATCGGCCACGCCTTGCCCTTGCCGTCGATGATCTCGATGCGTGCCTGGCGCGGCAGTGCGGCGACCAGTGCATCGGTCTGTGCCTGCTGCAACAACACGTTGTCCCCGTCGCCGGTGTCGTGCACCGGGCCCAGGTCCTTGCCGTTCAGGCGCAGGCGCAGCGCCCCGGTCGGCGTCGGGCTTTCGCCATCCTCGCCATTGCGCAGCCGCGCGAGCACCTTCGTACCCGGGCCGCCCGCGCGTTCCAGCATCAGGCTGAGCAGATTGCCGGGTTCTTCCGGGCTGTAGCCGGCGGCGCGGCAGGTGCGGGTGTTGTCACAGGCCAGCGACCAGTCGTTGTGCTGGAACTGCACGCCGGCCTTCGGTTCGGGCGTGGCGGCGTGGGCGGCCGGGGCCAGTGCGAGGCCCAGCAGCGCGGGAAGCAGCGTGCGATGCATGCGTTGAAGTCCATTTCAGGGCCGACAAGCATGGAAGATATGCTGGCAGATTCCAAATGCTCGCGATCAGGGGGGGAGCCTCCTGCGGGCAGAGAGATCCGACCCCGCGCTATCATGGGAATGTCTTCCGCAACCCGGCGATGCCGATGTCCCTTGCCGCCGATGCTGTGCAGCCATTCCCTGATACGCCGACGATCCGCCGCCGCGATGCGGTTGCGCCCGGCAGCTGGCCGGAGGGCACGCTGCCGCTGCTGGCGCGTCTCTATGCCAACCGGGGCGCGGGTACACCGGAGTTGGCGCAGCCGAAACTGGGCCATCTGCACGCCCCCGAGCTGCTGACCGGCATCGATGATGCGGTGGGTCTGCTGATCGAGGCCATCGCCAATGACAAGCGCATCCTGGTGGTCGGCGATTTCGATTGCGATGGCGCCACCGCCTGTGCGGTCGGCGTGCGTGGACTGCGCATGCTCGGCGCGCAGCATGTCTTCCACGCGGTGCCGAACCGAATGGTGCACGGCTACGGCCTGTCACCCTCACTGGTGGAGGAGCTGGCCGAGCTGCAGCCGGACCTGCTGGTCACGGTCGACCACGGCATCGCCTGCCATGCGGGCGTGATCGCGGCCAAGGCGCGGGGCTGGCAGGTGCTGGTCACCGACCATCACCTACCCGGGCCGCAGCTGCCGCCGGCCGATGTCATCGTCGATCCCAATCTCGACGGTGATGCCTTCCCCAGCAAGTCGCTGGCCGGCGTCGGCGTGATCTTCTACGTGCTGATGGCGCTGCGCCGGCACATGCGCGAGGCCGGCGTCTTCGCCGATGGCAAGGGGCCGGACCTGACCACGCTGCTGGACCTGGTGGCGGTCGGCACCGTCGCCGACCTGGTGGCGCTGGATCCGAACAACCGGGCACTGGTCAGCGCGGGCCTGCGGCGTCTGCGCGCGGGGCAGGGCTGTGTCGGCCTGCGTGCGCTGATCGAAGCCAGCGGCCGTGATGCCGCGCGGCTCACAGCCACCGACATCGGCTTCGCGCTCGGCCCGCGCCTGAATGCCGCGGGCCGGCTGGAAGACATGGCGCTGGGCATCGCGCTGCTGCTGACCGAAGACCCGCGCCAGGCGCGCGAGATCGCGCAGACGCTGGAGCAGATCAATTCGGAACGGCGCGCCGTGCAGCAGTCGATGACCGACGATGCCGAGCAGGCGTTGACCCGGGTGGTGCTGGACATGGCCGGTCAGCGACCGGTGGCGGCCTGCCTGTTCGATGCCGACTGGCATCCGGGCGTGGTCGGCCTGGTCGCGTCGAAGATGAAGGACCGCCTGCATCGCCCGGTGATCGCCTTTGCCCCGGCCGAACCGGGCGCCGACACCCTGCGTGGCTCGGCGCGCTCGATTCCCGGCCTGCACATCCGTGACGCCCTGGCGCTGGTCGACGCGCGCCATCCGGGCCTGATCGAACGCTTCGGCGGCCACGCCATGGCGGCCGGGCTCAGCCTGCGGCGTGACCACGTCGATGACTTCAAGGCCGCCTTCGTCGCCGTGGTGCTGGAAATGCTCGATCCGGCGG
Organism: Stenotrophomonas sp. CASM110; assembly: GCF_049384345.1. NCBI lineage: Bacteria > Pseudomonadati > Pseudomonadota > Gammaproteobacteria > Lysobacterales > Lysobacteraceae > Stenotrophomonas > Stenotrophomonas sp. CASM110. Next base: position 212,596 of record NZ_JBMRGI010000005.1, on the reverse strand, counting down.
CACTGCAGCAGCAGGTCCTCAGCGACGGTGAGCTGGCCGCCAACGAACTCGATCATCGCCATGCCGATGCGCTGCGTCTGGCAGGCCCATGGGGCCAGGGCTTCCCCGAGCCGCTGTTCGACGGCCACTTCGAAGTGGCCAACTGGCGCGTGCTGAAGGAGCGTCACCTGAAGCTGGAACTGCGCCTGCCCGGTGTACCCGGCACGATCAACGCCATCCATTTCGGCGGCTGGCACGGCAACGCGCCCGGTCGCCATGTGCATCTCGCCTATCGCCTCGCCTGCGACGACTATCGCGGCGGCAGCGCCATCCAGCTGATCGTGGAGCACTGCCTGCCCGCATAGAAAAAGGGGACGGAGGGGATTAAGTCGCTTGTGCCTCGTTTGCCAATTGCGACTTAATCCCCTCCGTCCCCTTTTTGGGGGCGCCAACCCCATTACGGTTGCTGGTGCGTTCAAAGGTTCACGATCCCACTGGAGTCCGGTCATGGTCTTCGCCCGTTGCTGCACCGTATTGCTGCTGGCCGTTGCGGCCTGGCCCGTTGGCGCACAGTCGCCGACGATCTCCCGGCCGCAGGCCGCCACGCCGCTGCTGATCGCGCCGGCGGCTGAGCAGTCGGTTCAATTACGACACGCCCGCATCGAAGGCGAAGTCCAGGCCGGCATCGCCCAGACCCGGATCACACTGGAATTCCACAACCCGAACCGGCGCGTGCTGGAGGGCGAGCTGCAGTTCCCGCTGGCCGACGGTCAGCAGATCAGCGGCTTCGCGCTGGATATCAACGGCGAGATGCGTGACGCGGTGCCGGTGCCCAAGGACCGCGGCCGCCAGGTGTTCGAGGAGATCGCCCGCCGCGGCGTCGACCCGGGCCTGCTGGAACAGACCGCTGGCAACCAGTTCCGGTTGCGCATCTACCCGCTGCCGGCCGGCGGTAGCCGGCGCGTGGAACTGGTGATTCGCGAGCCGTTGGCCTTCGCCGGCCAAGGCTGGCAGTGGACGCTGCCGCTGCAGTTCGCCGCCGGTGCAGCCTCGGTTGAACTGAAGCTGCAGGCCCCCGGCGCGACCACTGCTGGTACGGCGCCCTTCCGCATCAGCGCGGGCCAGCTGCAGTGGCAGGGCAAGGGCGCGCAGTTGCCGAAGCAGCTGCAGTGGAGCCTGCCGGCAGTACGTCAGGCGCAGGTCCAGGTGGCGCCTTGGCAGGATGGGCACTACCTGCTGGCACAGCTGCCGGTGGAGGCCAGCAGTATGCCGCGCACGTTGCCCAGCGAGATCGGCCTGCTGTGGGACGGCTCCGGTTCGGCGGGACAGCGCGATCGCTCACGGGAGTTCGCCCTGCTGGATCGCTACTTCGCTGCGATGGGTGACGGCACCGTGGCCTTGACCGTGCTGCGCGATCGCGCCGAGCCGGTGCGTCGATTCCGCATCCGCGCCGGCAACTGGAACGAGCTGCGCGCAGCACTGCAGGCCGTGCGTCCGGACGGCGCCAGCGCACTGGCGCAGTGGCAGCCGCAGGCGGGCGTGAAGGAATACCTGCTGGTCAGCGATGGACTGTTGACCTATGGGCCGGAACAGCTGCCGGCGATGGCGCCGGACCAACGCCTGTTTGCGGTCAGCGGCGCCGGTGCGCGCACCGATGCCGTGCGACTGCGTGGCTGGAGCGAAGCGCATGGTGGTCGCTTCGTCGCGCTGGGGAAGGATGTCGAATTGGCCGCCCGTGAGCTGCTGTCGTCGCCGCTGGATGTGCAGGTCGATGCAGGGCGCGGCGTGCAGGACGTGGTGATCGATCGTCGCAGTGAAGCCCAGGGCTGGTTGTGGCTGCATGCACGACTGGCGGCCGACGGTGTGCCGATGCGGGTGCGCGTGGGTGGCGGCGAATGGCAGGCGCTGCCCGCCACGCAGAAGAGCAAAGACGGTGAACTGCTGGCAGGCTTGTGGGCGCAGGCGCGCCTGCAGCAGCTGGCCGCCGACCGCCGTGGCAACCGTGAGGCGATGCAGCGCCTGTCACAACAGTTCGGCCTGGTCGGGCCGGATACCTCGCTGATCGTGCTGGAGACGCTGGAGGACTACCTGCGCTATGCGATCCGCCCTTCGGGCACGTTGCGCGCCGAGTACGACGCCAGGTTTGCAGTGCAGGTAAGTGATCGCGCCGCAGCCGATCGCCAGCGCCTGGATGAAGTGGCCGCTCGCTGGAAGGAGCGCCAGCAGTGGTGGAACCGCAGCTGGCCGAAGGGTGTGCCGCCGCAGCCGAAGGGCGGGGCACTCGAAGTGGCCTCCGCGGACTACGCGATGGAATCAGCGCCGGTGGCGATGCTCGCCGCGCCGGCCCCGGCGGCACCACCCGCCCCGGCACCGATGGCCGCCGCCGCCGAGCAGCGCATGGAAGCCAGCAGCGCGCGTGCGCGTCGCTCAGCGCCTGCATCGAACAAGGCCCTGGATTCAATCACGGTCACTGGTGGCCGTGTCGCTGCGCCCGCTGCTGCCAACGACGGCCAACTCGGCATCCAGCTGGCGGCCTGGCAGCCGGACTCGGCCATCGCCCGGCGCCTGCGCCAGGGTCCGCCGTCGCAACTCTACGACCGCTATCTGGCCGAGCGCGATGCCCACGCCGACAGCAGCGCGTTCTTCCTCGATGTGGCCGACCTGCTGCTGGGGCAGGGCCAGCGCGAACTGGCACTGCGGGTACTGTCGAACCTGGCCGAGATGGATCTGGACAACCGGCATCTGCTGCGCGTGCTCGGCTACCGGCTGATGCAGGCTGATGCCCCGGCACTGGCGGTGCCGGTGTTCGAGCAGGTGCTGGCGATGGGCCAGGAAGAACCGCAGAGCTTCCGCGACCTGGGCCTGGCGCTGGCAGCGGCCGGCAAGCCGCAGCAGGCGCTGGCGCCGCTGTACCAGGTGGTGGTGCGGCCGTGGGACAGCCGCTTCGATGGCATCGCCCTGATCGCATTGGATGAGCTGACCAACCTGGTGGCGCGCAGCACGCCACGGCTGGATACCTCGGCCATCGACCCGCGCCTGCTGCAGGCAATGCCGCTGGACCTGCGCGTGGTGCTGTCGTGGGATGCCGACAACAGCGACATGGACCTGTGGGTGACCGACCCGAACGGCGAGCGTGCCTACTACGGCAACCGCCAGACCTACCAGGGCGGGCGGATGTCGCAGGACTTCACCGGCGGCTATGGCCCCGAGCAGTTCTCGCTGCGCAACGCCAAGCCGGGCAAGTACAAGGTCGAGGCGAACTATTTCGGCAGTCGCCAGCAGCTGGTGACCGGTGCGACGACCCTGATGCTGCGCCTGACCACCCACTGGGGCACGGCCAAGCAGAAGGACCAGATGGTGACGATGCGGCTGAAGGATCGCGCCGAAACCGTGCTGGTGGGCGAGTTCGAGGTGCGTTGATCGCTCGGGCACCCGTGTAGAGTCGAGCTGGCTCGACTGCCTCAATGTAGAGCCGAGCCTGCGCTCGGCTCATGGCAGAAGCAGCCGAGCGTGGGCTCGGCTCTACACTACTGCGGTGCGCGCCATTGGCGCCGCCGGCGGATTCGCACGCAGGCCGAACAGGGGCCGCAGCCAACGCACGCGACGGATCAGCAACTCATGGATCAGCAGGCAGCCGCCGACAGTACCGGCCAGCAGCAGGGCCGGTTCCATCCACGGGCCCAACTGAAGTGGCTTGAGCCAGAACAACAGCACGATGATCAGGCTCTGGTGCAGCATGTACCAGGGATAGATCGCCTCGGTGCAGTACGGCAGCCAGCGGAACGGGCGATCGAGGAAGACCTTTCCCCAGCCGAGGATGGCCAGCAGCGCGGTCCATACGTAAAGCGACTGGCTGGCCCGGCCCTGCAGGTCCCAGAACGGTTCGGGCCATTGCCGCAGCGGGGAATCGGCGGGCAATACCTGGCCGAGGATGCGCAACCCCAGATACCAGCCGACGGCAGCCAGCGCCAGCCATAGCGTGGTGCGGCGCAGGGCGACCACGCGCTCCCAGAACACCGGTTCACGACCCAGCAGGTAGCCGGCCAGGAACACCGTCGCGTACTTCGCGTGCTGGTACCAGTCGCCGAGCAGGGCATTGGTGGACGGGTAGATCGGCTCCAGCCAGATCACCCAGGCCAGCAGCAGGGCGGACGGAAGGCCGATCAGCAGCATCGGCGATGCTGCGCAGAGCGCCATCGCGCGGCGAACCACCGCCGTTCCCAGCAATGGCATCAACAGGGCCAAGGCCAGCGTGTAGTTCCACAGATAGGCCAGGTACCACAGGTGGTTCCAGGTGATGCCGTACTGCCAGCCGGCGAAGCTGCCTTCCGGCCACGGCCGCACCTGCCAGTAGCGCAGCAGGAACTGGCCGAAGCCGGGTGCCACGTGGCCGTTGGCCACGCCTTCGCAATAGGGCTGGATCGGCACGATCACGAACATGCCGAACAGCAGCGGCAGCAGCAGCCGCCAGGTGCGCAGGCCGGCGAAGCGCAGCAACCTGCCTTCCGGCCGCATCAGCGCGATGGCGATACCCGAGATCAGGAACAGCAGCGACATCCGCCAGCGGTTGACGAACAGCATCGGCCACTGCAGCCATTCGGCGGTATGCACGCTCTTGAGGTGAAAGCCCCAGTCGTCCACGTAGGCCATGGCGGTGTGGTAGAGGATCAGCAGGGCGAAGGCGAACACGCGCAGGGCGTCGATGTCGTAGCGTCGGGTCATGGTGGTGGTGTGCCGGAGAGTCGAGCCAAGGTGACGCCGCCCGGTCCGTGCGGCGACTGGCAAGGGGCCGCTGGAACCGACGCAGTGACCAATGGCGGGGGTGGTGGGATCAATGGAGCCGCTACCCTTTGTCCCTTGAGGCAGGCTGGAGCACCGCAACGACATGGATGCAGCAATGACTCAGGGCCGACCATCGCGCTGGCGTACTTCAACCCGGCTGCTGGTATGGGCGGCGATCCTGTCGGCCTCGGCAGTGACCAATGCGCTGGTGGAAGTGATGGACGCCAGTCGCCGCGGCGGCGATCTCGGGCTGTGGGAGCCGATGATCTGGGAGTTCAGCAGCCTCGGCCTGGTCCTGTTGACCCTGCCGCTGCTGTGGTGGGGCTGCGAGCGCTGGCCGCTGCATGCCGATACCTGGAAGCGGCGATTGCCGCTGTATCTGCTGGCCAGCGTCGGCTGGTCGCTGCTGCACGTGGTGGGGATGGTGCTGCTGCGGCACCTGGCCTACGGGTCGCTGGGCCATCGCTACCAGGATGATGCCGGCTGGCTGGAGCGTTTTGCCTACGAATACCTGAAGGATGTACGCACGTTTGCGATGTTCGTGGCACTGGAGCACTTTGCCAGCTGGTTCGGCCGGCGCAGGCAGGGCGAGGCGAGCCTGCTGGCCGAGCCGGACGTCGGCCCGCCGGTGGAGCCGGTCGAGCGCCCCCAGCACTTCCTGGTGCGCAAGCTGGGCAAGGAGTTCCTGGTCGCCACGGCGGACGTGGAGTATGCCCAGGCCGCGGGGAACTATGTGAACCTGCGGGTACGCGGCCACGACTATCCGCTGCGGATCACCATGGCGGTGCTGGAGCAGCGGCTCGACCCGGGCGAGTTCCTGCGCCCGCACCGCAGCTGGCTGATCCATCGGGGCCAGCTGCGCTCGATCGAGCCGCTGGACGGTGGCGAGGCCCTGCTGCACATGGCCGACGGGGCGAAAGTGCCGTGCAGCCGGCGCCAGCTGCCGCTGCTGCGGCAGGCGCTGGGGGCAGGGTGAGGCCCTCATTCCGGGCACCCGCAGCCTGCGGTATCATTACCAGTCATCTTTTGAATGCACGACCGCCGACATGATCGAACTGAATCCTGTCCGCCAGCGCATCACCGATCTGACCGATCGCGTGCTGTCGCTTCGGGGGTATCTTTGACTACGACGCCAAGAAAGAGCGTCTTGAAGAAGTAACGCGGGAGCTGGAAAGCCCCGACGTCTGGAACAACGCCGAATACGCCCAGAACCTGGGCCGCGAGCGTTCCAGCCTGGAAAAGACCGTGGGCGGCATCGCCTCGGTGCTGGATGGCCTGAACGACGCCACCGAGCTGCTGGAGCTGGCCGAGTCCGAGCAGGACGAGGACACCGCCCTGGCCGTGGTCGCCGACCTGGACAAGCACCAGGCCCACGTGGAGAAGCTGGAGTTCCAGCGCATGTTCTCCGGCGAGATGGACAATGCGGCCGCGTTCGTCGACATCCAGGCCGGTGCCGGTGGTACCGAAGCCCAGGACTGGGCCGAGATCCTGCTGCGCATGTACCTGCGCTGGTGTGAATCGCGTGGCTGGAAGACCGAGCTGATGGAAGTCTCCGGCGGCGACGTTGCTGGCATCAAGTCGGCCACGCTGCGCGTGGAAGGCGACTATGCCTATGGCTGGCTGAAGACCGAGACCGGTGTGCACCGCCTGGTGCGCAAGTCGCCGTTCGACTCGGACAACCGCCGCCACACCAGCTTCACCTCGGTGTTCGTGTCGCCGGAAATCGACGACAACATCGACATCACCATCAACCCGGCCGACCTGCGTACCGACGTGTACCGTTCGTCCGGTGCCGGTGGCCAGCACGTGAACAAGACCGAGTCGGCGGTGCGTATCACCCACATCCCGACCAACATCGTCGTGGCCTGCCAGACCGGCCGCAGCCAGCACCAGAACCGCGACAACGCGATGAAGATGCTGGCCGCCAAGCTGTATGAACTGGAGATCCAGAAGCGCAACGCCGAGAAGGACGCGGTGGAAGCCACCAAGTCCGACATCGGCTGGGGCAGCCAGATCCGCAACTACGTGCTCGACCAGAGCCGCATCAAGGACCTGCGCACCGGCATCGAACGGTCGGACACGCAGAAGGTGCTGGACGGCGACCTGGACGAGTTCGTCGAGGCCAGCCTGAAGGCCGGCCTGGCCGTGGGCTCCAAGCGCGTCGATGCCTGATCGGCGCGCCTGCGCGGATATCGTCACCCTCGTGCGCAACGCCGAGGGTGGCTGATCACGCTTCCGATGTGGGGCCGAGCCCATGCTCGGCTGCTGTTGGCGCAGTAGCAGATGCGTCGAGCATGGCTCGACGCTACAACGGGTACGGCGGTAGCGATGATGCGCAGCGAAAGTGAACGCAAGGAACTCGGCGGCTTTCTCAAGGCCTGCCGCGCCCGTGTCGATCCTGCCACGCTCGGCCTGCCGGCCGGGCGCCGGCGTACCCCGGGCCTGAAGCGCGAGGAAGTCGCGCTGGCGATCGGGGTGAGCGTCAGCTGGTACACCTGGATCGAGCAGGGCCGTGAAGTGCGCGCCTCGCCCGAGGTTCTGGAGCGCCTGGCGCAGGTGCTGCGCATGAGCGACGACGAACGCGCCTACGCGTTCGCGCTGTCCGGCTACGGCGTGCCGCTGGAATCACCGGACGAGAGCGTGACCGACGGCTTGCGCCAGCTGGTGGAGGCGATGCAGCCGATCCCGGCCTATGTGCGCAACACCCGCTTCGACATCCTGGCCTGGAACCCGGCCATCGCCGATCTGTTCGTGGACTACAGCCAACTGGCGCCGCATGAGCGCAACACGCTGCGGCTGATGTTCCTGTACCCGCCGTACCGCACGCTGATCCTCAACTGGGAAGAAATGACCCGCGGCCTGCTGGCAGGCTTCCGTGCGGCGATGGCGCAGGCGCCGGACAAGGCGCCGTTCCTGGCGCTGGTGGAGGACATCGCGGCGCACAGCGAGGAGTTCCGCCAGTGGTGGCCGGAGCACGACGTGCGTCGGTTCGATGAAGGGGCGAAGAAGCTGAACCATCCCACGCGCGGGTTGCTGGACCTGCAGTACGTGGCGCTGGTGCCGGAGAGCCGGCACGATCTTTCCCTGGTCACTTACCTGCCGCGTAGGTAGGTTGGTCGGCAGGGCTTGCAGCCCTGCACCTGCTCAATGCAACGGCCAAAGCCAGAGCCAGAGCTAGAGCTGGATTCCGTGGGTTGGCGGGGCGGTGTCGGAGTGCGGGGACGCCGTAAACCCGTCCCTGGGGGCTTGGCAGCCGCATCCATGCGGCTGACACCCCGCACGCCGACACCGCCCCACCTTCGACAGGTTCACGCGGCTGTTGGCAACTGCGGCTTTGTTCCGCGCGGCTGTTGGTAGGTGTCGACCTTGGTCGACACGATTTTTCTCTCAGATATCGAATGAGTCATCCACGGATGGCGTGGGTCTACTGTGTCGACCAAGGTCGACATCTACCAACAGCAACGCAGAGCGCCGCCCCGACAGATCGCGGAAAACCGTCGAAGGCGGGGTGGGTCCGGTTGCGGGAGTGTCCGCGGCATGGATGCCGCGGCCAAGCCCCCAAGGACGGGTTTACGGCGTCTCCGGCAACCGGACCCACCTCGCCATCCCACGGATAGCCCGCTGTTGCTGCTGCTTCGGCTGTTGCAGTTGCCTCTGCGGGTGCAGGGCGCAGCCCTGCAAGAGCCCCCATTCAGACAGGTAAGTGCAGGTCACAGGATAAGCAGACGCCTTGTTGCCTCCGCCAATCGGGTCCACATTCCTGTGCAGGAGACGGGCCGCCGCCCGTCGACGAGACACCAGGAGACCTGCATGTCCGCTGCCCCCACCACCGCCATTTCCCGCGATCCGGCCACCGGCCAGCAGATCGCCAGCCATCCCTTCGCCACGGATGCCGAGCTGGAAGCGATCCTCGAGCGTGGCCAGGCCGGCTTCGCCGCCTGGAGCGCCAGCAGCCTCGAACAGCGGGCCACAGTGCTGCGTGCAATGGCCGCCGTACTGCGCCGTGACCGTGAAAAGCTGGCCGCGCTGGCCACTGCCGAAATGGGCAAGGTCCAGGCCGAAGCACTGGCCGAGATCGAGAAGTGTGCCGTGCTGTGCGACTGGTACGCCGACCACGGTGCGCAGTTCCTGCGCGACGAGCCGACCCAGGTGCCCGACGACAAGGCTTACGTGTCCTACCTGCCGCTGGGCGTGGTGCTGGGCATCATGCCGTGGAATTTCCCGTACTGGCAGGTGATGCGCGCGGCGGTACCGATCCTGATGGGCGGCAACGGCTTCCTGCTGAAGCCGGCCGAGAACATCGTCGGCACCGCGCAGCTGCTCGATGCCGCCTGGCGTGATGCCGGGCTGCCGGAAGGAACCTTCATCGCCGCCAACATCAGCCGCGAGGGTACCAGCCGTGCGATCGCCGATGACCGCATCGCCGCCGTCACCCTGACCGGCAGCGTGGCCGCAGGCCGCAGCATCGCCGCCCAGGCCGGGCAGGCGCTGAAGAAGGTGGTGCTGGAACTGGGCGGCTCGGATCCGTTCATCGTGCTGGCCGACGCTGACCTGGATGCGGCCGTCGATGCGGCGGTGACCTCGCGCTTCCAGAACACCGGGCAGGTCTGCATTGCCGGCAAGCGCATCATCGTTGAAGACGCGGTGTACGACCGCTTCGTGGCGCAGTTCTGCCAGAAGGTGCAGGCGCTGACCATCGGTGATGGCCGTGAAGCGGGCAATCGCGTTGGTCCGATGGCACGCCAGGACCTGCTGGAACAGTTGGACGCGCAGGTGCGCGCCTCGGTGGACGCAGGCGCGAAGCTGCTCGTCGGCGGCCATCAGCTCGATCGCCCGGGCGCGTTCTACGCGCCCACCGTACTGGCGGACGTGGAGCCGGGCATGCAGGCCTTTGACACGGAAACGTTCGGGCCGGTGGCCTCGATCAGCCGCGCCCGCGATGCCGACCACGCGGTGGAACTGGCCAACCAGAGCGAGTTCGGCCTCAGCGGCAACCTGTGGACCGGTGACCGCGCGCGGGCCATGCAGCTGGCGCGCCGGCTGCAGACCGGCGGTGTGTTCGTCAACGGCTTCTCCGCTTCCGACCCTCGCGTGCCGATCGGCGGTGTGAAGAAGAGTGGCTTCGGCCGCGAGCTCTCGCACTTCGGCATCCGTGAATTCGTCAACGCGCAGACAGTGTGGTTCGACAAGCATTGACGCGCGGCTCTCATCCTTCCTGCAACGATCCACCATCAGTCCAGCACAAAGGACGGCATCCGATGTCCAAGGGTTCAGATCTGCTCGTCGCCGCACTTGAGAACGAAGGCGTCGAGCGCATTTTCGGCATTCCCGGCGAAGAAAACCTCGACGTGGTCGAGTCGCTCCGCCATTCCAGCATCGAACTGGTCATCACCCGCCACGAACAGGCGGCGGTGTTCATGGCGGCCACTTACGGCCGCCTGACCGGCAAGCCGGGCGTATGCCTGGCCACGCTCGGCCCGGGCGCGCTCAACTTCACCACCGGCGCCGCCTATGCGCTGCTGGGTGCGTGGCCGGTGATCATGATCACCGGCCAGAAGGGCATCGTCGCCAGCAAGCAGGCGCGCTTCCAGATCGTCGACATCGTCGGCACGATGAAGCCGCTGACCAAACAGGCGCGGCAGATCGTCTCGGCACGCACCATTCCGACCATCGTCCGCGAGGCGTTCCGTGTCGCCCAGGAAGAGCGCCCGGGCCCGGTGTTGCTGGAGCTGCCCGAAGACATTGCTGCCGATGAGGTCGAGGGCGTGGCGCTGATTCCGCCGCACGCGGTGGACCGTCCCATTGCCAGCCCGGAGGCGCTGGATCGGGCAGCAGAGCTCATCCGCAATGCAAAGCGGCCGCTGCTGATGATCGCTTCGGCGGCCTCGCGGCCGCAGTCCAGCGACGCGCTGTCCGCGTTCGTGCTGCGCGCCGGCATCCCGTTCTTCACCACGCAGATGGGCAAGGGCGCGGTGGCCGGTGGTTCAGGCCTGTACATGGGCACCGCGGCGCTGACCGAGCGCGATTACGTGCATATGGCGATCGACCAGGCCGACGTGATCGTGACCATCGGCCACGAGGTCACCGAGAAGCCGCCATTCGTGATGCGCCCGGGTGGGCCGACGGTGATCCATATCGGGTACTCGCAGGCGGCGGTGGAACAGGTGTATTTCCCGCAGGTGGAGGTGATCGGCGATATCGGTCGTTCGCTGACCCAGCTGGCCGACCGCATCGAGGGCGCGGTGCCGAATGCCGCTGCGCTGCTGCCGCTGCGCGCGACCATCCTCGAACACCTGGCCGACCGGGCCGAAGAGGTCGGGTTCACCCCGCAGCGGCTGGTGCACGACGTGCGCCAGGTGATGCCGCCGGATGGCATCGTGGCGCTGGACAACGGCATGTACAAGATCTGGTTCGCGCGCAACTACCGCACCCAGGTGGCCAACACGCTGCTGCTGGACAACGCGCTGGCGACGATGGGCGCGGGCCTGCCGTCGGCGATCATGGCCTCGATCCTGTATCCGCAGCGGCGGGTGCTGGCGGTGTGCGGCGACGGCGGTTTCATGATGAACAGCCAGGAGCTGGAGACGGCCCGCCGGCTGGGCCTGAACCTGGTGGTGCTGATCCTCAACGACGGTGCCTACGGCATGATCCGCTGGAAGCAGGCCGTGGACGGGTTCACCGACTACGGCATGACCTTCAGCAACCCCGATTTCGTGAAGTACGCCGAGGCCTATGGCTGCAAGGGCCACGAGGTGACGGCCATCGAGCAGTTCATCCCGACCCTGGAAGCGGCCTTCAACGAGGGCGGGGTGCACCTGGTGTCGGTGCCGGTGGACTATTCGGAGAACCAGCGGGTGCTGGTGGATGAGTTGCGCCAGGCGTTCCCCGGCAACAGGTAGCGGCGGAGCAGGGCCGGCCGATCCGCCCGGTAGGTGTCGACCTTGGTCGACACGCACAGCGCCAACCAAGGTTGGCGGCTACCGGGGCGGGCCCGGCCCAGGGCTGGGACTGGGCGGTTTTGGTATGCTGGGCAACCGGCTGTGCCGGGCGCTGCATCCCCCCTCACTACACGATTCCCGCAGATCCATGAGCGAAGCTACCGATACCCCCCCCGTCGACGAAAACAAGTTGATCGCCGAGCGCCGTGAGAAACTCAAAGCGCTGCGTGGGCAGGGCATCGCGTACCCGAACGACTTCCGTCGCGAGGACTTCGCCGGCCGCCTGCAGGAAGAATTCGCAGATGCCGAAACCTGGACCGCCGAGGCCCTGGAAGGCAACGGCCGCCAGGTGAAGATGGCGGGCCGCCTGATGGCCAAGCGCATCATGGGCAAGGCCAGCTTCGCGCAGATCCAGGACGAGTCCGGCCGCATCCAGCTGTTCCTGCAGGGCGCGGTGCTGGGCGATGCCTATACCGCCTTCAAGGGCTGGGACGTGGGCGACATCATCGCCGTCGAAGGCGGCCTGACCCGTACCAAGACCGGCGAGCTGTCGGTCAAGGCCGAATCGATCCGCCTGCTGACCAAGTCGCTGCGCCCGCTGCCGGACAAGTGGCATGGCCTGGCCGACGTCGAGCAGCGTTACCGCCAGCGTTACGTCGACCTGATCGTGACCCCGGAGTCGCGCGCGGTGTTCATCAAGCGCTCGAAGATCATCCGCGCCATGCGCGCGTGGCTGGACAACCGCGACTTCCTGGAAGTCGAGACGCCGATGATGCACTACATCCCCGGCGGCGCGGCGGCCAAGCCGTTCACCACCCACCACAATGCGCTGGACCTGGACCTGTACCTGCGCGTGGCGCCGGAGCTGTACCTCAAGCGCCTGACCGTGGGTGGCCTTGAGCGCGTGTACGAGATCAACCGCAACTTCCGCAATGAAGGCGTCAGCACCCGCCACAACCCGGAATTCACCATGATGGAGCTGTACGAGGCCTATGCCACGTACAACGAGATCATGGACCTGACCGAAGGCGTGATCCGTGACGTGGCCAAGGCCGTCAACGGTGGCACCGAGGTCGAATGGGACGGCGCGAAGATCGACCTGGGCCCGGCATTCCGCCGCTGGCGCATGGACGAGGCAGTCCGCCACCACAACCCGGAAATCTCCGTCGCCGATTGCACCGACCGCGATGCGCTGCTGCGTCATTGCGAGCGCCTGAAGATCCGCGTCAAGCCGTCCTACGGCTGGGGCAAGCTGCTGCTGGAGATCTTCGAGGCCACCGTCGAGCACACCCTGATCCAGCCGACCTTCATCACCGACCATCCGGTGGAGGTCTCGCCGCTGGCCCGTGCCAACGACAATGACCCGGGCTACACCGACCGCTTCGAGCTGTTCGTCAACGGCAAGGAGCTGGCCAACGGCTTCTCCGAGCTGAACGATCCGGAAGACCAGGCCCAGCGCTTCCAGGCCCAGGTGGCGGCGAAGGAAGGTGGCGATGACGAGGCCATGCACTACGACGCCGACTACATCCGTGCGCTGGAGTACGGCATGGCACCGACCGGCGGCCTCGGCATCGGCGTGGATCGCCTGGTGATGCTGCTGACCGGCAGCAGCTCGATCCGCGATGTACTGCTGTTCCCGTACATGCGTCCGGAGCAGTAAGTCGCCTTTTTGACTCCCGATTGTGCGCGCCGTCCCGAAACGAGACGGCGCGATTGACGCGTCCCGCACTCGGCGTATCGTAATTGCACTACCTTGACGCCTGTTATGGCTTGATCGGCGGCAGGGGGAGGGCACGGTGTGGGGAGTCCGCTTCACATTGTGATGACGATCATGAATCAGGACGCATGACACGGGAGTCAGGCCGATGCAGGGTGCGAGCGTTCGCAGCGGCAGAGTATCCTCGCCTGCTGATGATCCAGCGTGGTCGAGAAACCAGGCAGAGTACGCGTTGAACATCGTCATAGTTGACGACCAGACTTCGGCCCGGACGATGCTGCGTCACGTCATCGAAGACATCGCGCCGGAACTGAGCGTGTATGACTTCGGAGACCCGCTGACCGCATTGGCCTGGTGCGAAGCCCATCCGGTCGACCTGCTGCTGCTCGATTACCGCATGCCGGAGATGGATGGGCTGGAATTCGCCCGTCGTTTCCGTCGCCTGCCCAAGCACCGTGACATTCCGGTGATCCTGATCACCGTGGTCGGTGACGAGCCGATCCGGCAAGCGGCACTGGAAGCAGGCGTCATCGACTTCCTGGTCAAGCCGATCCGCCCGCGCGAGCTGCGTGCGCGCTGCTACAACCTGCTGCAGCTGCGCCAGCAGACCGAGAACGTGAAGCAGCGGGCGCTGTCGCTGGAGCAGCGCCTGCTGGCCAGCATGCATGAGGTCGAAGAGCGCGAGCGCGAGACGCTGTCGCGGCTGGCACGCGCGATCGAGTTCCGTGATGCCGGCACCAGCGCCTACCTGGAGCGCATGGCGCGCGTGGCCGGACTGATCGCCGAACAGCTCGGGCTGCCCGAAGAGGAGGTGCGCCTGATCGAAATGGCTGCGCCGCTGCATGACATGGGCAAGATCGCCATTCCCGATGCGGTGCTGCTCAAGCAGGGCAAGCTCAACGAGGAAGAGCTGGCGATCATGCGCCGGCACCCGCGGATTGGCCATGAACTGCTGAGCGGCAGCCAGAATCGCTTCATCCAGGTTGGCGCGTTGATCGCACTGCGTCATCATGAGCGCTACGACGGCAGTGGCTATCCCGATGGGCTGGTCGGCGACGCGATTCCGCTGGAAGCGCGCATCGTGGCCGTCGCCGATGTCTTCGACGCCCTGATTTCGCCCCGTCCGTACAAGGAAGCATGGACCATGGAAGCCACCCTGGCTTATCTCTACGCCCAGCGTGGCCGCCTGTTCGATCCCCGATGCGTGGACGCGCTGCTGCGCGGCCGCGAACAGCTCGACCAGATCTGCGCCGAGCATTCGATGGCGTCCGCGCGCCCGGGGCTGGGCGCGTGAAACGCCTGTTGTCGCAGCTGCGACTGCGCCTGTCCCAGCGTCAGGACAGCGAGCACGGCCAGCAGATCGTCCGCATCGTGCTGATCAGCCTGATCCTGGCCTACGTACTGTTGCCGGCACCGCGCCACGATCTGCCGCACACCCAGTACGTCGGTGTGCTGGCGATCGTGCTGACCGGCCTGAGCCTGTCACTGTTGCTGTTCGGCTGGCTGCTGTGGCGGCCGGCGCGTTCCGATCCCCGCCGCGTGCTGGGCATGCTGGCTGACTACGGCCTCATTGCTGCCGGCATGGTGCAGATGGGTGAGCCGCTGGCCTGGGTCTACATCGTGGTGATGTGGGTGACGGTCGGCAATGGCATGCGCTTTGGCAACCACTATCTGTACGTGGCGGTGGCCATGGCGATGGTGAGCTTCGGTTGCACCGTGATGCTGACGCCTTACTGGCAACAGAATTTCCGCCTGGCCATCGGCCTCTGGCTGGGCCTGGCAGCGGTGCCGCTGTACTTCTCGACATTGCTGCGGCAGCTGACCGAAGCGATGGCCGAGGCGCGCCGCGCCAGCGAGGCCAAGAGCCGGTTCCTGGCCAACATGAGCCATGAGTTCCGCACGCCGTTGAACGGTCTCAACGGCATGACCGAAGTGCTGGCCACCACGCGCCTGGATGACGAGCAGCGCGAGTGCCTCAACACCATCCAGGCGTCGTCGCGCAGCCTGCTGGCACTGGTGGAGGAAGTGCTGGACATCTCGGCCATCGAGGCCGGCAAGCTGCGCGTGGTGGCCGAGGACTTCGCCGTGGCCGACGTGATCCAGGCGATCGGTCTGATCCTGTTGCCACAGGCCAAGGCCAAACGGCTGGATTACCGGGTGAAGGTGGCCGATGGTGTGCCGCCACGCGTGCGCGGCGATGTCGGGCACCTGCGGCAGATCCTGCTGAACCTGGCCGGCAACGCGGTCAAGTTCACCGACCATGGCCGGGTCGAGATACGTGTCGGCGTGGTGCAGGCCGATGCCAGCGGGGCGGTGCGGTTGCGCTTCGACATCCTCGACACCGGCATCGGCGTGCCACCTGCCATGCGTGCACGGCTGTTCGACGCGTTCGAGCAGGCCGATGTCAGCATGGCGCGCCGCCACGAGGGGACGGGGCTGGGCACGACCATCGCCAAGGGCCTGGTCGAGGCGATGGACGGTGACATCGGCTATCTGGAAAACCCGCCGCGCGGCAGCCACTTCTGGGTCGAGCTGCCGTTCGCGCCGCCGCAGCCGCAGGTGCCGGGCGCGGTGCCGAGCCTGAGCGGCGACGAAGACGCGGGCCCGGGCGGCAACGTGATCGCTTTTGCCGATCCGTTCCTGCGCCATCGCGCCCGCGTGCGCAGCATGCAGATCCTGGTGGCCGACGACCACGAGGCCAACCGCATGGTCCTGCAGCGCCTGCTGCAGAAGGCCGGCCATCGCGTGCTGTGCGTGGACGGCGGTGAGGCGGTGCTGGATGCGCTGGCCGACAGCGAGTTCGACGCGGTCATCGTCGATCTGCACATGCCGGGCATGAGCGGGCTGGACATGCTCAAGGAACTGCGGGTGATGCAGGCCGGCGGCGGTCCGCGCACGCCGGTACTGGTACTCAGTGCGGATGTAACGCCCGAGGCGATCCAGCGCTGTACCCAGGCCGGCGCACATGCCTTCCTGGCCAAGCCCGTCGTTGCGGTGCGCCTGCTCGATACGCTGGCCGAGATCGCCAGCAATGCCCAGCTGAAGACCATGGCCGCACCGGTGGTGCGACCGGCGGCGCCGCTGCAGGATGGCGTGCTCGACAGCAGCGTGCTGGACGAACTGGCTTCGCTGGGCATGGGCGAGGGCTTCGAACGTGAGTTCATCCGCCAGTGCCTGGAGGACGTGGCGAGCTGCATGGGCAAGGCCGAGCAGGCCGGCGAGGCCACGCAGTGGGATGTGTTCCGCGAACAATCCCACGCGATCAAGGGCGTGGCCAGCAATCTCGGCCTGATGCGCGCGTCCAACCGTGCCGGCGAGCTGATGCGGATGGCCGACTGGCAGCTCAAGACCGAATGGCGTCAGCGCCTGGGCATCCTGCAGGAGGCGATCAAGGAAGGTCGGCGCGCGCTGGACGCGCGGGCCGAACGCCGCATGCGCGGCGCCGCCGATGATGGTGAAGCGCGCTGAGGCGTGGCGTGAACCCAAAAAAAGCCCGGTGGCCAGCCGGGCTTGAACCCATCCTGGGGGAGGGGAGGAATCAGGCCGCGTCGAGACTGGCGCGACGGGTCTGGGCCTTGATCAGGCGATCCATGGTGCGCAGCGAGCGGTCGCCGAGTGCGAGGGCGGAATCGACCCATACCTTGGTGATCTCCAGCAGTTCGTCGTAGCTGACCGGCTGGGCGATGGCGCGTGCGGCATTCATCGCCAGATAGGACTGCGGCGTGCGCTGCTGCTGGCGGATCAGTTCCTCGACCGCCGCCCGGCCTTCGCCCTTCTTCACCAGCACGTCGACCACGCCCATGGCATGCATCTCCTCGGCACTGTAGACCCGGCCGTCGAGGATGATCTTCTCGGCCAGATGGGGGGACACGCGCCGGCACAGGAAGGAGTACGCACCCATGCCCGGGAACAGGCCGAACAGCACCTCCGGCAGGCCCAGTCCGCTGCCTTCCTCGGCGACGATGGTGTGGCAGGCCAGGGCCATTTCCAGGCCGCCGCCGAGGGCGTCACCCTGGATCAGCGCGATCGAACGGACATCGCCGCCGAACCCGGTATGCAGGTGGTGCACGCCCTCCACGCAGCGCTGGGCGTAGTTCAGCAGGAGGTCGCGGTTGCCTTCGCGGATCAGGCGGGTGAACAGGTCCAGGTCGCCGCCCAGGTTGTAGGCGACGGCATCGGAGGCCAGCACGAAATGCCGCAATGTCCCGTTGTGGCGTTCGGCAGGGCTGCGGGTGATGGCCGCCATGTAGCTCCACATTTCGTCGAGCATGTCCTCGCGGCAGCAGGGTCGGATCCCGGTGGCGGCATCGGCGTGCATGAACAGCCAGTGGGCAGCGCCGTCGGCGCTGTCTTCGGTACGGATGGTGGCGAACGGTGAGCCGCTTGAAGGCAGCTTTTCGATGGTACTCATGGAAGGGTCCTCGGCATGCGGCCCGCAGTGTCAGGTGGGTGGCCGGCGGGCCGAACGGTCCACACACGCGGCGATGCTACACCGCCTCAGCGGCGTCGCATGCGAAAGGGCCCGGGACGTTTCCGCCCCGGGCCCTGCACTGTCCAGATTGCCGCAAACCCTTACTGGGCGGGCGTATCGCGGAGTTCGCGACGGAGGATCTTGCCGACGTTGGTCTTCGGCAGCTCCTTTCGGAATTCAACGATTTTGGGGTGCTTGTAGCCGGTCAGGTTGGCCCGGGCATGCTCCTTGACCATTTCGGCGGTCAGGTTCGGGTCCTTCTTCACGATGACCACCTTCACCACCTCGCCGGACTTGTCGTCCGGGACGCCGACCGCGGCCACTTCCAGCACGCCCGGCATCATCGCGATCACGTCCTCGACTTCGTTCGGGTACACGTTGAAGCCGGACACCAGGATCATGTCCTTCTTGCGGTCGACGATGTAGAAGAAGCCGTGTTCGTCCATCTTGGCCATGTCGCCGGTATGCAGCCAGCCGTCCGCGTCGATGGCCTTGGCCGTTTCCTCCGGGCGCTGCCAGTAGCCCTTCATCACCTGCGGGCCCTTGATGCAGAGCTCGCCGACCTCGCCCAGCGGCAGGATGGCACTGTTGTCATCCTTGATGCAGGCATCGGTGGAGGGGATCGGCAGGCCGATCGAGCCGTTGTACTCGGTCAGGGTAAGCGGGTTGATGCAGGCTGCCGGCGAGGTCTCGGTCAGGCCATAGGCCTCGACCAGGGTCACGCCGGTAACCTTCTTCCAGCGCTCGGCGACGGCGCGCTGCACCGCCATGCCGCCGCCCAGGGTGACCTTCAGCGAGGAGAAGTCGACCGTGTCGAAACCGGGGGTGTTGAGCAGGCCGTTGAACAGCGTGTTGACGCCGGTGATGGCGGTGAAACGCACCGACTTGAGCTCCTTGACGAAGCCCTTCATGTCGCGCGGGTTGGTGATCAGGTGATTGCAGCCACCGAACTTCATGAAGACCAGGCCGTTCGCGGTCAGCGCGAAGATGTGGTACAGCGGCAGGGCGGTGATGATCCACTCCTTGCCCATCTCGATGCCGGACGCACTGATCCAGGCCGAGGCCTGCTGCATGTTGGCGATCAGGTTGCGGTTGGTCAGCATCGCGCCCTTGGCCACGCCGGTGGTGCCGCCGGTGTACTGCAGGAACGCGATGTCGTCGTGGTCGATCTCGACCTTGGGCAGGCTGTGGCGGCTGCCGAGCTTGAGCGCCTGGCGGAAGCGCACCGCGCCCTTGAGATGGTAGTTGGGCACCATCTTCTTGATGTACTTCAGCACGAAGTTGACGATCACGCCCTTGGCGCCGAGCAGGTCGCCCAGGCCGGTGGTGACCACATGCTTGACCGGCGTATCGGCGATGACCTGCTCGACGGTGTCGCCGAAGTTGTCGACCACCACCAGCGCGGTCACGCCGGCATCGACCAGCTGGTGCTTGAGCTCGCGGGCGGTGTACAGCGGGTTGACGTTGACCACGGTCAGGCCGGCGCGCAGCACGCCGAAGGTGGCCACCGGGTACTGCAGGCAGTTGGGCATCATCAGGGCGACGCGGTCACCCTTCTTGAGCTTGAGCTCACCGAGCAGGTAGGCCGCGAACTGTTCGACCAGCGCGTCGGTCTCGCCGTAGGTGAGGACCTTGCCGAAGCTGGAGTAGGCGGGACGGTCGCGGAATTTCGCGACGGAAGCGTCGAAGACCGAAGCTACCGAATGGAACTCGTTGACGTCGATCTCGGCGGGAACGCCTTTCGGATAGCTCTGCAGCCAGGGACGATCCAGACTCATATTCCCCCTCCAGGAATCGTGATGTTTAGGTCCGGCCCTGAGCGTATCGACAACGGCCGGTCATTGCAGCATACCCCGCCGTAGGGAAAACGCGAAGAGGCCCCGAAGAGCCTCCTTGCTGGGTAGTGCCGGCCGCTGGCCGGCATCTGCGCTGGACGGACCATACGATGGATGCCGGCCAGCGGCCGCCACTACCGTGGCCCCAAACGGGCCGGCTGCGTCAACCCTGCTTGCGAACGGGTGCGCCGTTGGCCTTGTAGTACGGCGCGGTGCTACGGGCGAGCGGGGTGCGGCCGCGGATCACGTCGGCCAGCTTCTCGGCCATCATGATGGTCGGCGCGTTGAGGTTGCCGGTCACCACCTGCGGCATGATCGAGGCATCGACGATGCGCAGGCCTTCCAGCCCGTGTACGCGGCCCTGGCCATCGACCACCGCCATCGGATCGTCGGCATGGCCCATCTTGTTCGAGCACGACGGGTGATAGGCAGTCTCGGCGTGCTCGCGCACGAACGCATCGATCTGCGCGTCGGTCTGCAGCGCGCTTCCCGGCGAGATCTCGCGGCCGCTGTACGGGGCCAGCGCCGGCTGCGCGAAGATCTCGCGGGTGATGCGGATCGCCGCACGGAACTCGCGCCAGTCCTGGTCGTGCGACATGTAGTTGAACAGGATGCTCGGATGTTCGCGCGGGTCCTTCGAGCGCACGTGGATGCGGCCGCGGCTGGGTGAGCGCATCGAACCGACGTGCATCTGGAAGCTGTGCGCCTTGATCGGGTTGGAGCCGTTGTAATTGATCGCCACCGGCAGGAAGTGGTACTGCAGGTTCGGCCAGTCGAATTCGGCGTCGCTGCGGATGAAGCCACCGGCCTCGAACTGGTTGCTGGCGCCGATGCCGGTGCCCAGGAACAGCCACTCGGCACCGATCGCCGGCTGGTTGTACAGCTTCAGTGCCGGCGCCAGCGACACCGGCTTCTTGCACTCGTACTGCAGGTACATTTCGAGGTGGTCCTGCAGGTTGGCGCCGACGCCCGGCAGGTGGTGCACCAGGTCGATGTCCAGGCTGCGCAGCAGGTCGGCCGGGCCGACGCCCGAGCGCTGCAGGATCTGCGGCGAGGCGATGGCGCCGCCGCACAGCAGCACTTCGCGGCGGGCGGTGGCGCGCTGCGGCTGGTCGCTGTGCAGCCACTGCACGCCCACCGCACGCTTGCCCGAGAACAGGATGCGGTCGGTCAGCGCGTGGGTGACGATGGTCAGGTTCGGGCGCGGCTTGGCCAGGTCCAGGTAGCCGCGGGCGGTGCTGGAACGACGGCCCTTCGGGGTCACCGTGCGGTCCATCGGGCCGAAACCTTCCTGCTGGTAGCCGTTGAGGTCGTCGGTGCGCGGGTAGCCGGCCTGCACGCCGGCTTCGACCATCGCAGCGAACAGCTCGTTGTTGCCGGCCTTGGGCGTGGTAACGCGCAGCGGGCCGTCGCCACCGTGGTAGTCATTGGGGCCGATATCACGGGTTTCGGCCTTGCGGAAGTAGGGCAGGCAGTCCAGGTAGGTCCAGTCTTCCAGGCCCGGCATGCTGGCCCAGTTGTCATAGTCCATCGCGTTGCCGCGGATGTAGCACATGCCGTTGATCAGCGACGAGCCGCCCAGGCCCTTGCCGCGGCCGCAGTCCATGCGGCGGTTGTTCATGAAGGGCTCCGGATCGGTCTTGTACGCCCAGTTGTAGCGCTTGCCCTGCAGTGGGAAGGCCAGTGCCGCCGGCATCTGGGTACGGAAGTCGAGCCGGTAGTCCGGGCCACCGGCTTCCAGCAGCAGCACGCTGACATCGGCATCTTCGGTGAGGCGGGTAGCCAGCACGTTGCCGGCCGAACCGGCGCCGATGATGATGTAGTCGTACTCGTTGTGGGTGCTCATGGGTGTCTCCTGCAGGCCGGGGCGCGCTGCATGCAGGCGTCCCGGCGGAATGTCGGATCGGCGCGGTGGCCGGACGATGGGGCGTGCTGGCGGCGCGCCGGTCAGAACACGCTGGCGTAGTCGCCCAGCTCGACCTGCACCGACTTGATGCGGGTGTAGTGGCCGAGGGTCGAGATGCCGTTCTCGCGGCCGACGCCGGATTCCTTGTAGCCACCGACCGGCATTTCGGCCGGCGATTCGCCCCAGGTATTGATCCAGCAGATGCCGGCTTCCAGGCGGTGGATGATGCGGTGGGCGCGGCTGACGTCCTTGCTGACCACGCCGGCGGCGAGGCCGAAGGTGGTGTCGTTGGCACGACGCACCACTTCGTCTTCGTCGTCGTAGGCGAGGATGCTCATCACCGGCCCGAAGATCTCTTCCCGGACAATCGTCATGTCATCGCGGCAGTCGGAGAACACGGTCGGCAGCACGTACGCGCCATTGGCCAGCGCGCCTTCGGTGGCACGGCCGCCGCCGGTCAGCAGGCGGGCGCCTTCGGCCTTGCCGCTTTCGATGTAGCGCAGCACGTTTTCCATGTGCGGGAAGCTGGTCAGCGGGCCGAAGTTGGTCTCGGCGGCCATCGGGTCGCCGATGCGGATGCGCTTGACGCGCTCGACAACGGCGGCCTCGAACGCGGCCAGCATGCTGCGCGGCACGAACACGCGGGTGCCGTTGGTGCAGACCTGGCCGGAGCTGAAGAAGTTGGCCATCACCGCGATGTCGGCGGCGCGGTCCAGGTCGGCGTCATCGCAGATCACCAGCGGCGACTTGCCGCCCAGCTCCATGGTCACTTCCTTCAGCGAGGAGGACGCGGCGCTGGCCATGACCTTCTTGCCGGTGGCGACGCCGCCGGTGAAGGAAATCTTCTCGATCACCGGGTGCTCGGTCAGCCACTGCCCGATCTCGCGGCCCGGGCCCTGCACGACGTTGAACACGCCGGCCGGCACGCCGGCTTCGGTGTAGATCTCGGCCAGCCGGATCGCGGTCAACGGGGTCACTTCGGACGGCTTGAACACCATCGCATTGCCGGCGGCCAGGGCCGGGGCCGACTTCCACATGGCGATCTGGATCGGGTAGTTCCAGGCGCCGATGCCGGCCACCACGCCCAGCGGTTCGCGGCGGGTGTAGAAGAAGCTCGATTCGCGCAGCGGCAGCTGGATGCCTTCGATGGCGGTGGCCAGGCCAGCGTAGTACTCGACCACGTCGGCGCCGGTGACGATGTCCACGGTGGTGGTCTCGGCCAGCGCCTTGCCGGTGTCCAGGGTTTCCAGGTGGGCCAGTTCGTCGTTGCGCTCGCGCAGGAGCTCGACGGCGCGGCGCAGGATGCGCGAGCGCTCCATGGCCGTCATCGCGGCCCACACCTTCTGGCCTTCGGCCGCGCTCTGCACGGCGCGCTCGACGTCGGCCTGGCTGGCAACCTGCACTTCGGCGATCACCTCACCGGTGGCCGGGTTGACGGTCTTGAAGGTCTTGCCGCTGGTGGCATCGACGCGCTGGCCGTGGATGTAGAGCTGTTGGACGGGCAGGGTGGTCATGGGGCGTACTCCTTGGAAGGGGGCGGGTGCTGAAGCGCTTATAGCGCGGCAGCCTGCAACTGGAAGTCGATGTAGCCGTAGGCGATGCGCCGCGACTTGTCGGCGTTGAACTGGCCGCCGACCAGGCTGCCACGCAGCCACAGGCCGTCGATCATCGCGGCCAGGCCACGGGCGGCCAGGCGGGCCTGCGGGTGGGGCAGCAGGCGGTTGAACTGGTGGCACAGGTTGGAGAACAGGCGCTGGTCGTTGGCGCGCTGCAGCCGGGCCAGTTCCGGCTGGTGCATGCTGGCGGCCCAGAACGTGAGCCAGACGCGCATTGCGGTACCGTTGATCTGACTGTCGTCGAAGTTGCCATCGACGATGGCACGCAACTGCTCGCGGGGGTCATCGCTGGCCTCGGCGCGGTAGCGGGCGACGGCGTCCTTCAGTTCGCGCAGGATCTGCCGCATTGCAGCATTGAGCAGGCCGTCCTTGTCGCCAAAGTAGTGGGCGACGATGCCGCTGGACAGCCCTGCCTTCTTCGCGATGGTGGCGACGGTCGCGTCGGCCATGCCGATCTCGTCGATGGTCTGGAAAGTGGCCCGGATAAGCTGTTCGCGCCGTACCGGTTCCACGCCTTTCTTCGGCATTGTCTCTCCACGGATTGCGACCCGAAGGATCGGCTGCCCGCCATTATGCTTTTTATTGATTGAACGTTCAATCAATAAACCCTAGGATGCGCTCGCGCCCCACGCCATGGGCCCGGTTTACCGGTCCGGCCCCGCCCATGTGCTCCCCCGGACTGATGAGACGATCCCATGTCTTCCCTGGCTCATCCCAAGCGTTCGCCCCTGCGCTTGAACCGTTTTGTGTTTCTCAGCTCCTCGGTGTCGATCGGCATCCTCGGGCTGCTCACCGTTCTCTATCCCGAAGGCAGCGAGCACTGGCTGCAATGGGCGCAGGCCGAGGTGTCGGCCGCGTTCGGCTGGTGGTACATGCTGCTGATCGTGCTGTGCCTGGGCTTCGTGCTGTGGCTGGCGTTCTCGCCGTATGGCCGCATCCGCCTGGGCCACAACGAGGAGTCACCGGCCTTCGGCTACGTTGCCTGGGTCTCGATGCTGTTCTCGGCCGGCATCGGCATCGCGCTGCTGTACTACGGCGCCTACGAGCCGCTGGACCATTTCCTGCATCCGCCCGGGCAACCCGGCGGGACCGTGGCCGCCGGCCGCGAAGCGATGGTGCTGACCTTCCTGCACTGGGGCCTGCACGGCTGGGCGCTGTACGCGCTGGTCGGCGTGGCGCTGGGCTACTTCGCGTACCGCCGCGACCTGCCGCTGGCGCTGCGCTCGGCGCTGTACCCGATCTTCGGTGAGCGCATCCACGGCCGCATCGGCGACATGGTCGATGGTTTCGGCATCCTGGCCACGCTGATCTCGATGGTGACCAACCTCGGCATCGGCGCGCTGGTGGTGCAGTCCGGCCTGGTCTACCTGTTCCACATCCCGGATACGCCGCAGGTGCTGGTGGCCATCGTGCTGGTGATGATGGTGGTGGCCACCATCGGCGTGGTCGCCGGTGTGGAAAAGGGCATTGCCTGGCTGTCCAACCTCAATGTGCGCCTGCTGTGTGGCCTGCTGCTGTTCGTGCTGGTCACCGGCCCGACCCTGCACCTGTTCGATGGCCTGATCCAGAATACTGGTGATTATCTCGGCGCGTTCGTGCGCAAGAGCTTCGACATGTACCTCAACGATCCGAAGGGCCGTGAGTGGATGGGCTCGTGGACGCTGTTCTACTGGGCCTGGTGGATCGCCTGGGCGCCGTTCGTCGGCCTTTTCGTGGCGCGCATCTCGCGCGGCCGCACCATCCGCGAAGTGATCATGGGCGTGCTGCTGATCCCGCTCGGCTTCACCCTGGCCTGGCTGTCGATCTTCGGCAACACCGCCATCGACCTGGTGCTCAACCACGGCCAGGCGATCCTGGGTGAGGTGGCCCAGCACGATGCGGCGATGACGCTGTTCAAGCTGCTGGAATACCTGCCCGGCGCGCCGTACGTGGCCGGTGCCGCAGTGGTGATCGGCTTCGTGCTGTTCCTGACCCCGGTCGACTCGGGCACGCTGATGATCGCCAACCTGTGCACCCGTCGCGTTGACGATGGTGTGGAAGACGGCCATGACGCGCCGATCTGGCTGCGCGTGTTCTGGGCGGCCGGCATCACCGTGGCCAGCGTCGGCCTGCTGCTGGCGGGCAATTTCAGTGCGATGCAGACGGCGGTGGTGCTGTGTGGCCTGCCGTTCTCGTTCACCCTGGCGTTCTACATGTGGGGCCTGCTGAAGGCGCTGCGCACCGACCCGGACGCACCCCGCCGCTGAGCGCCTCTGTAGAGCCGAGCCCATGCTCGGCTGCTGTTGGCGCAGAAGCAGCCGAGCGCAGACTCGGCTCTACAGGGGGGCATCGCAGACGGAAAGGGCCGGACCCGCAAGGATCCGGCCCTTTTCCGTTACTTGGCTGCCAGCTGGCGCAGCACGTACTGCAGCAGGCCGCCATGACGGAAGTACTCGACTTCCTTCGGGGTCAGCAGCATCACCGAGACCTCGAAGGTCTTCTTCGTGCCATCGGCCTTGGTCGCGGTGACCGTGGCGCGCTTGCTGGCACCGTCCTGCAGGCCGGTGATGTCGATCACTTCCGAGCCGTCCAGGCCCAGGCTCTGCGCGTTCTCGCCGTTGCGGAACTGCAGCGGCAGCACGCCCATGCCGACCAGGTTGGAGCGGTGGATGCGCTCGAAGCTTTCGGCGATGACCGCCTTCACCCCCAGCAGCAGGGTGCCCTTGGCCGCCCAGTCGCGCGACGAACCGGTGCCGTATTCCTTGCCGGCCAGCACCACCAGCGGCACCTTGTCGGCCTTGTACTTCATGGCCGCATCGTAGATCGCCAGCTTCTCCGGCTGGCCACCGCCGGCGGGGTAGTACAGGGTGTTGCCGCCTTCCTCGCCACCGAACATCAGGTTCTTGATGCGGATGTTGGCGAAGGTGCCGCGGACCATCACGTCATCGTTGCCGCGGCGGCTGCCGTAGCTGTTGAAGTCGGCCGGCTGCACGCCGCGTTCCTGCAGGAAGCGGCCCGCCGGCGAGTCCTTCTTGATGTTGCCGGCCGGGGAGATGTGGTCGGTGGTGATCGAATCGCCGAACAGGCCCATCACGCGTGCGCCGTGCACGTCGTCGATGCTGCCGGTCTGCATTGTCATGCCATCGAAGTACGGCGGGTTCTTGATGTAGGTGGAGGCATCGCTCCACGCGTACAGGTTGCCGTCCGGCGAGGCGATGGTGTTCCAGCGGGTGTCGCCCTTGAACACGTCGGCGTAGTTCTGCTTGAACATCTCCGGGCCGATGGTGGCGGCGATGACATCGCCGATTTCCTTGTTGCTCGGCCAGATGTCGCGCAGGAACACCGGCTGGCCGTCGCTGCCGGTGCCCAGCGGCTGGGTGGTCAGGTCGATGTCGGTGGTGCCGGCGATGGCATAGGCCACCACCAGCGGCGGGCTGGCCAGGTAGTTCATCTTCACTTCGGGGTGCACGCGACCCTCGAAGTTGCGGTTGCCGGACAGCACCGAGGTGACCACCAGGTCGCCGGCGGCGATGCCGGCGCTGACTTCGGTCGGCAGCGGGCCGGAGTTGCCGATGCAGGTGGTGCAGCCGTAGCCGACCACGTAGAAGCCGATCTTCTCCAGCTCCTTCAGCACGCCGGCCTTTTCCAGGTAGTCCGTGACCACGCGCGAGCCCGGCCCGAGCGAGGTCTTCACCCACGGCTGGCGGTTCAGACCCTTGGCGGCCGCATTGCGGGCCAGCAGGCCGGCACCGATCATCACCGCCGGGTTGGAGGTGTTGGTGCAGGAGGTGATGGCGGCGATGACCACCGCGCCATCCTTCAGCCGCACCTTGCGGCCTTCGATCTCGATGTCGGCGAAGCCCTTGGCCAGCTGCTCGTTGCCGACCGCCGCGCCGCCGCCTTCATTGACGAACGAGGAAACATCATCACTGCGCTTGTCGCGGTTGCTGGTCATGCCAACCAGTGCTTCGCGGTAGTTCTTCTGCACGTCCTCCAGCAGCACGCGGTCCTGCGGACGCTTCGGGCCGGCCAGCGACGGCTTCACCGTGCCCATGTCCAGTTCCAGCGTGGTGCTGTACTGGGCATGCGGGCTGCCCGGTTCGTGCCACAGGCCCTGTGCCTTGGCATAGGCTTCGACCAGGTCGATCTGCTCTTCGCTGCGGCCGGACAGGCGCAGGTAGTTCAGCGATTCGGCGTCGATCGGGAAGATGCCGCAGGTGGCGCCGTACTCCGGGGCCATGTTGCCGATGGTGGCTCGGTCGGCCAGCGGCAGGTGCTGCAGGCCGTCACCGTAGAACTCGACGAACTTGCCGACGACGCCCAGCTTGCGCAGCATCTGGGTGACGGTCAGCACCAGGTCCGTAGCGGTGGCACCCTCGGGCAGCTTGCCGGTCAGCTTGAAGCCGACCACCTGCGGAATCAGCATCGACGACGGTTGGCCGAGCATGGCGGCCTCGGCTTCGATGCCGCCCACGCCCCAGCCAAGCACGCCGATGCCGTTGATCATGGTGGTGTGGCTGTCGGTACCGAACACGGTATCGGGGTAGGCGATCGCCTTGCCGTCCTTGTCGGCGGTCATCACTACGCGGGCCAGGTTCTCCAGGTTCACCTGGTGGACGATGCCGGTGTTCGGCGGCACCACCTTGAAGTTGTCGAAGGCCTTCTGGCCCCAGCGCAGGAAGCCGTAGCGTTCCTGGTTGCGCTGGAACTCGATCTTGCCGTTGAGGTCCAGCGCGTCCGGCTTGCCGAACACATCGACCTGCACCGAGTGGTCGATGACCAGTTCGGAGGGGATCTGCGGGTTGATCTGCTCCGGCGAGCCGCCCAGCTTGACGACCGCGTCGCGCATCGCGGCCAGGTCGACCACGCAGGGCACGCCGGTGAAGTCCTGCAGGACCACGCGCGCCGGCATGAAGGCGATCTCGGTGTCCGGCTCGGCCGCCGGGTTCCAGCGGGCCACGGCTTCGATGTGGTCCTTGCCGACGGTGATACCGCCGTCCTCGTGCCGGAGCAGGTTCTCCAGCAGGATCTTCATCGAGTAGGGCAGGTGGGAGATATCGAAGCGCTGGCCCAGCGTGGGCAGGCTGAAGTAGTCGTAGGTCTTGCCGCCGACGTTCAGCTGGCTGCGGGTGGAGAACGAATCGCTCATGCGGGGTAACTCCTTCTTGCGGATGGCTTGCAGTGGCCCGCGCATGGGCGGGCCTGCTTGCGGTCGCCGCGGGCCTGACGGCCCCGGTCGTCCCAGTATGAACCTCAGACTGAATGGATTCATCCGGGCCGGGTTCCGGCCTGCGGCATCGGTTCCAGACTACAGGGGAAGGTGTATGGCGTATGTCACGTTTGTGGCCGATCCTTTGCGAGGCAAGGGCTGGCGGGGCGCCGGTCCTGTTCAGGGTGGAAGTATGCCCGGGGAAGTATGTATAATTTGTGCATACTCTGGAGGGCCTACCGATGGAAGCCACTGTTGCAGAACGCGGACAGATCACCCTGCCCAAGGCGGTGCGTGATGCCCTCGGCCTGACCAAGGGCACGCTGCTGAAGGTCGAGCTGGACGGCAGCCGCATCATCCTGCGCAAGAGTGTTGACGATGCGATTTCACGGGCGCGCGGCAAGTTTGCGCTGGACGGCTTCGAATCGTCCGACGCAGCGGTACGCGCGGTGCGTGACGAGGAATAAGCCGTGATGATCGCCGTCGATTCACCGGTGCTGGTCGAGCTGCTCAGCAATGGTCCGCAGGCCGATGCCGTGGAAGCCATCCTCCGGCAGAGCCTGGTCGGTGGCCGCGTGGTGGTCTGTGGCGCGACCCTGGCCGAGGTCTGCGCATCGCTGCGCGGCGGCGCCGAGGTGCTCGAAGCGCTGGAAGAAATGGGCGTGCACTTCAACCCGATGGAAGCCAAGTCGGCGCTGCGCGCCGGCGAGATGCACCGCCGTCATCGCCAGCGCGGCGGCAGCCGCCGCAGCCTGGACGAATTCATGGTCGGCGCCCACGCACTGCTGCAGTGTGACGGCCTGATCACCTGGAACGACACGTTTTACCGCGACTACTTCAAGGGCCTGAAGCTGATCGTGCCGCACGCCTGAGCCCACTTTGTTATTTCAACCTACGCATTACCCGGGAGTTGTCATGTTGGAAGCCTACCGCCACCACGTCGCCGAGCGCGCTGCGCTTGGCATCCCGCCGCTGCCGCTGAGCGCGCAGCAGACGGCCGATGTCATCGAACTGCTGAAGAACCCGCCGCAGGGCGAGGCCGAGTTCCTGCTCGACCTGCTGACCCATCGCGTGCCGGCCGGTGTCGATGACGCGGCCAAGGTCAAGGCCTCTTACCTGGCGGCGATCGCCCTGGGCAGCGAGCAGAACCCGCTGATCAGCCGCGAGCGCGCCACCGAACTGCTGGGCACCATGCTCGGCGGTTACAACGTCGCCCCGCTGGTGCAGCTGCTGGACGACGCCAGCGTCGGCACCATCGCCGCCAACGGCCTGAAGAAGACCCTGCTGGTGTTCGATGCGTTCCATGACGTGCAGGAAAAGGCCAAGGCCGGCAACGCCAACGCCCAGGCCGTGCTGCAGAGCTGGGCCGATGCCGAGTGGTTCACCAGCAATCCGGAAGTGCCGCAGAGCCTGACCGTCACCGTGTTCAAGGTGCCGGGCGAGACCAACACCGACGACCTGTCGCCGGCACCGGACGCGACCACCCGCCCGGACATTCCGATGCACGCCCTGGCGATGCTGAAGAACAAGCGCGACGACGCGCCGTTCACCCCGGAAGAAGACGGCAAGCGCGGCCCGATCCAGCAGATCCTGTCGCTGAAGGAAAAGGGCCACCTGGTTGCCTACGTCGGCGACGTGGTCGGCACCGGTTCCTCGCGCAAGTCGGCCACCAACAGCGTGCTGTGGTGGACCGGCGATGACATTCCGTTCATCCCGAACAAGCGCGCCGGTGGCGTCTGCCTGGGTTCGAAGATCGCCCCGATCTTCTACAACACCATGGAAGATGCCGGCGCGCTGCCGATCGAGCTGGACGTGTCGAAGATGGAACACGGCGATGTGGTCGAGCTGCGTCCGTACGAAGGCAAGGCGCTGAAGAACGGCGAGGTGATCGCCGAGTTCCAGGTCAAGTCCGACGTGCTGTTCGACGAAGTGCGTGCCGGTGGCCGCATTCCGCTGATCATCGGCCGTGGCCTGACCGGCAAGGCGCGCGAAGCGCTGGGCCTGGCCCCGACCGATCTGTTCCGCCTGCCGGTGCAGCCGGTCGACACCGGCAAGGGCTTCTCGCTGGCGCAGAAGATGGTCGGCCGCGCCTGTGGCCTGCCGGAAGGCCAGGGCATGCGCCCGGGCACCTACTGCGAACCGAAGATGACCTCGGTGGGCTCGCAGGACACCACCGGCCCGATGACCCGCGACGAGCTGAAGGACCTGGCGTGCCTGGGCTTCTCGGCCGACCTGGTGATGCAGTCGTTCTGCCATACCGCCGCGTACCCGAAGCCGGTGGACGTGAAGACCCACCACACCCTGCCGGAGTTCATCTCCACCCGTGGCGGCGTTTCGCTGCGCCCGGGCGACGGCGTGATCCACAGCTGGCTCAACCGCATGCTGCTGCCGGACACCGTCGGCACCGGTGGTGACTCGCACACCCGTTTCCCGGTGGGTATTTCGTTCCCGGCCGGTTCGGGCCTGGTCGCCTTCGCCGCGGCCACCGGCGTGATGCCGCTGGACATGCCGGAGTCGGTGCTGGTGCGCTTCAAGGGCAAGATGCAGCCGGGCGTGACCCTGCGTGACCTGGTCAACGCGATCCCGCTGTACGCGATCAAGTCGGGCCTGCTGACCGTGGCCAAGGCTGGCAAGAAGAACATCTTCTCCGGTCGCATCCTGGAAATCGAAGGCCTGCCGGAGCTGAAGGTCGAGCAGGCGTTCGAACTGTCCGATGCCTCGGCCGAGCGTTCGGCGGCCGGTTGCTCGGTGCGCCTGAACAAGGAACCGATCATCGAGTACCTGACCAGCAACATCACCCTGCTGAAGTGGATGATTGCCGAGGGTTACCAGGACCCGCGTTCGCTGCAGCGTCGCATCGAGAAGATGGAAGCGTGGCTGGCCAACCCGCAGCTGCTGGAGCCGGATGCCGACGCCGAATACGCCGCCGTCATCGAGATCGACCTGGCCGACATCCACGAGCCGATCGTGGCCTGCCCGAACGACCCGGACGACGTGAAGACCCTGTCCGAAGTGGCCGGCGCCAAGATCGACGAAGTGTTCATCGGTTCGTGCATGACCAACATCGGTCACTTCCGCGCCGCTGCGAAGCTGCTGGAAGGCAAGCGTGACCTGCCGACCCGCCTGTGGGTGGCCCCGCCGACCAAGATGGATGCTTCGGAGCTGACCAAGGAAGGCGTGTACGGCACCTTCGGCGCTACCGGCGCGCGCATGGAAATGCCGGGCTGCTCGCTGTGCATGGGCAACCAGGCGCAGATCCGTGAAGGCTCCACCGCGATGTCGACCTCGACCCGCAACTTCCCGAACCGCCTGGGCCGCAACACCAACGTGTACCTGGGTTCGGCGGAACTGGCGGCGATCTGCTCGCGCCTGGGCCGCATCCCGACCAAGGAGGAGTACATGGCGGACATCGGCGTGATCAACGCCAATGGTGCGGAGATCTACCGCTACATGAACTTCGACCAGATCGAGGAATACCTGGACGTGGCCAGCACGGTCGCTGCCTGATCCTGCTGATCGGTTGATGATGTAAACAACGAACCCCCGGTGAAAGCCGGGGGTTCTGCTTTGGTGAAAAAAAATAGTTGTGGGTGGTATGCTCGGCGACGCTGAAAGCTTTAGTTGATATGAAAGCCGAATTTGTTAGAAGAATTTTTGAAAAATCAAACCTAAGGGGGATGGAGTGGCAGGTGCAAATGGCAACGACCTTTTGGATGAAATGATTGTTCCGCTCGATCAGGATGAGTCGGAAGATGACGTTTCCCTCGATGCTCAGGCGACTAACGACGCCGTAATATTCAATACCGACTGGAC
This sequence comes from Stenotrophomonas sp. CASM110, assembly GCF_049384345.1. Taxonomy (NCBI): domain Bacteria; kingdom Pseudomonadati; phylum Pseudomonadota; class Gammaproteobacteria; order Lysobacterales; family Lysobacteraceae; genus Stenotrophomonas; species Stenotrophomonas sp. CASM110. The sequence continues at coordinate 180,351 of NZ_JBMRGI010000005.1, read as the reverse complement.
GGTTGAGACGCTCTTTCGTCAGATTGACAAGGGGAACGTTGATTTGGACCCTCAGTTCCAGAGGCGCGAAGCTTGGAAAATTGATCGTCAGAGCAGATTCGTCGAGTCAATACTCTGCAATCTTCCTATTCCCAATGTTGTTCTGGCGGAAAAGAAAGGTCAGCGGGGGAAGTACATAGTAATTGATGGTAAGCAGAGGCTGCATACCATTAAGAGCTTCTTTGATGGGAACTTCGAGCTTAAGGGTCTTACCATTCGGGATGATCTTAATTCTAAGCGATTCTCCGATATTGAGCTCGCCGGCGATCAGGATATTGCGTCTCTTGAAAACTATCCAATACGCACGGTAATTATTAGGAGTTGGCCCGATGAGGATTATCTATACACAGTATTCTTTAGGCTAAATAGTGGAAGCCTTCCGCTTTCGCCGCAAGAGCTTAGGCGTGCACTTCATGGCGGGCATCTCCTTAATTTCATTGATGATTTCCTCTTGGGGAGTGTGGAGTTTAAATCTGTGTTTGGGGATAATCCGGATCCCCGCATGCGAGACGTGGAGATGGCGCTGCGCTACGTCGGTGTCGACACGAACCTTGACAGCTATGACGGGAATTTGAAGAGATTCTTGGATAATCTTGTTATTTCTACCGATCGGGCTTGGCCGCGTTCTGAGGCCGCGATAAAGAATTCGCTTGATGGAATGGCGAGGGCTATCAAGACGACTCGTATAATTTTTGGTGAAGACAGCTTCAAGAAATGGAATGGGGTTAAGTTTGAGCGGCGCACTAATCGTGCGGTATTTGACGTAATGACTCGTTACTTTTCGCAGCCAGATGTCGCGGCCGCAGCCGAGGCGTCGCCTAATCAAGTAAAGGCGGCGTTCGTTGAACTTTGTTCAAATAATGAAGTTTTTAGAAATTCGATTGAACGCACCACAAAGACGAGGGATGCCACTCTGCAGCGACTCGCGCTCTGGGGGGAGGCGCTCGGTCCAGTCATTGGAATGGCTCTTGATAAGTCAACCTTCAGAATGGTCTAAACATGACCACGGCACATTTTGGGCACCTTAAGAGCAGATGTGGTCTCCTTCTCGCAAAATACATTGACCCTCAAATAGCAGCTATAGACGCTGCTTTGGCAGATGGGGATGTGCCTCCTGATCCTGATTTCGACAATATGGCCGCTTGCAGACTTCTAATTCACTCGGAACTAGAGTGCTATTTTGAGAATCGCGCGCTTGATGCCATTAAGGCGTGCGAAGGTCAATCGGCACTGACAATGAAGAATGCATCGCTTATTGCGCTTCGTGCCTGGATGGAGAGGAGGGAAATTGACTGGCAGCGGTGGGTTGCCCCTCCTGTGGGGGTTGATAAAGCATCCTTCGCTTCGCTGGCAAATGAAGCGCATGGATTCGCCCGTCAATTCATAAAGGCCAATAACGGAATAAAGGAAAAATCAGTTCAAACGCTGTCGGCCATAATGGGCTATTTCCCCGATGAGCTTGATGGCGTGTTGGTGGAGGATCTTAATAAGTACGGATCGCTGCGCGGGACGGTTGCTCATAACAGTTGGGTTTATGCGACGAATACTTTTGAGTCGCCGGAGATTGAGCGTGGCAGGGTTGATAGGATTATTGGCCTGATAGAGCAGTTTTACGAGGCGTAGGCTTCTTCTTGGCAGGCCCAGGCGCGATGTGCTCGCGCCTGGGCCGCATCCCGACCAAGGAGGAGTACATGGCGGACATCGGCGTGATCAACGCCAATGGTGCGGAGATCTACCGCTACATGAACTTCGACCAGATCGAGGAATACCAGGACGTGGCCAAGACGGTCGCTGCCTGATGCGGTAACGGAAAACCCCCGGCTCGCGCCGGGGGTTTTTCTGTGAGCCGACGATGCACGGTAGTGCCGGCCGCTGGCCGGCGCCTCGTCGCTGGCATCCACGCATTGCGTGAAACTACTTCGCGTCAGCTGCGGGCGAGGGCGAGCAGGCGTTCGGCGATGCGTTCCAGTGGTACCTGTTCCTCAGCGGCACCGAGTTTGAACGCTGCCCCGGGCATGCCCCAGACCACGCTGGTGGCTTCGTCCTGCACCAACGTCGGCGCGCCGGCCTGGCGCATTTCCAGCAGGCCGCGTGCACCGTCATCGCCCATGCCGGTGAGGATGGCGCCGATGGCGTTGCCACCGGCGTTCTGCGCGACCGAACGGAACAGCACGTCCACTGCCGGCTTGTGGCGGTTCACTGCCGGGCCATCGTCGACGCGGCAGCGCCAGCGCGCACCGTCGCGGATGATCCGCAGGTGCTTGCCGCCCGGCGGCAGGTAGGCGTGGCCGGGCAGCACCGCTTCGCCGTCGCTGGCCTCACGTACCGCCATCGCCGAGTGGCGGTCCAGGCGTTCGGCGAAGGCACTGCTGAAGCTGGCCGGCAGGTGCTGGGTCATCACCACGGCGGGCGCGTCGGCAGGCATGCCTTCCAGCACCACGCGCAGCGCTTCGGTGCCGCCCGCCGAGGAACCGATCGCGATCAGCCGGTCGGTGGTGCGGAACTGCGGCGCGGCCGGGCGTATCGCGGGCGCGGCGTCCAGCATGAGCTTCGGCGCGGCAGCGCGCACCAGCGGACGTACCCGCGAGCGCGCCGCCATCTTGACCTTGGCGATGATCTCGTCGGCGTAGCCCTGCAGGCCGCGGGCCACGTCCAACTTCGGCTTGGACACGAAATCCACGGCGCCCAGCGCCAGTGCCTGCAGGGTGGTGTCGGCGCCGCGCTCGGTGAGCGAGGAGATCATCACCACCGGCAACGGGTGCAGGCGCATCAGGTTTTCCAGGAACGCCAGCCCGTCCATGCGCGGCATTTCCACGTCCAGGGTGATCACGTCCGGGGCCAGTCGCTTGATCTTTTCACGGGCCAGCAGCGGGTCGGCGGCGGTGCCGACCACGTCGATGGCGGGATCGCTGGACAGGATCTCGGTGAGCATCTGGCGCACGACGGCAGAGTCGTCGACGATCAGCACCCGGCAGGGGGCGTTGCCGGTAAAGGTCATTCGAACAGCTCCACGCCACCGGTGACCGGCGCCTTGGACAGGCGCGCACGCACCGCCGATTCGGTGGCGGCCACTTCGGCCTCATGCGCATGCGGCAGGCGCTGCACCACCACGCGGCCGGTGTCGGCGAAGAACCAGATCTTGCGCGGATGGATGCCGCACAGGTCCTCGGCGATGATCGGGATGTGCTCGGCCTGCAGGTACTGGCGCACGAACTCGGCGTTGCGGGTGCCCACTGGATTGCTGGTGAAGCCCTTGAGCACGTTGGCGCCGCCGAACACCTTGGCTTCGATGCGCTTGCGGTGGGCGCCCCGCTTGAGCATGTCGTTGATCAGCAGTTCCATCGCATAGCTGCCGTAGCGTGCGGGTGCGCCGTCACCGGCGTTGCCCTCCGGCAGCAGGAAGTGGTTCATGCCGCCGATCTTCAGCACCGGGTCGCGCAGGCACGCCGCCACGCAGGAGCCCAGCGTGGTGGTCAGCGCAGTGGTGTCATCGACCACCAGGTATTGGGTCGGCAGCAGCTTGGCGGCGATGGTCTGGAAGCGCGCATCCTGGTAGCGCATCACATCGTCGGTACGCAGCGAGGCATTCATGCGCCGGCCTTTGCCGCACGGCGGTACAGGGTGCGGCCGCAGGGCTGGATCAGGTCGGCGGCGTGCAGGTAGTTCTCCGAGTGGCCGGTGTAGAGCAGGCCGTCATCGGCCAGGTGCTGGAAGAGGCGACCGAGGATGGCGCGCTGGGTCGGCTTGTCGAAGTAGATCATCACGTTGCGGCAGAACAGCGCGTCGAACGGGCCGCCGACGTCGTAGCGCGGGGCGAGCAGGTTCAATGGGCGGAACTCGATCAGTTCGCGCAGCGCCGGCAGCACGCGGCACTGGCCCTCGTTGGGGCCGCTGCCGCGCTGGAAGTAGCGGCGGCGCAGGTCCGGATCGAGGCTGGCGACGCGATCGATGTTGTAGACGCCGCGGCCGGCGGTGGCCAGCACCTGGGTATCGACGTCGGTGGCAATGATGCGTACCGGCGGCTTCAACGTGCCGAAGGCCTCGCAGGCGGTGATCGCCATCGAGTAGGGCTCTTCGCCGGTGGACGCCGCGCACGACCACAGCAGCAGTGGGGCGCGGCTGGAGCGCTGTTGGAGTTCCTCGCGCAGCTTGTCGAAGTGATGCGGTTCGCGGAAGAACGAGGTCAGGTTGGTGGTCAGCGCGTTGGTGAACGCCTGCCATTCGTCACCATCTTCCTGTTCCAGATGGTCCAGGTACTGCTGGAAGCTGCGCATGCCCAGCGTGCGCAGGCGGCGCGACAGGCGGCCATAGACCATGTCGCGCTTTGCCGGCGCGAGGGCGATGCCCACGCGCTGGTAGATCAGGTCGCAGACGCGGCGGAAATCGCGGTCGGCGAACTCGAATTCGCGCGGGCCGGTGACGATGGGGGTAGGACTTTGCACGGGGGACGTGTCCATCGGCAGAGGCGGCGGCCGCAGCCGCCGCGGGTGGGTCTCAGAATTCCTGCCAGTCGCTGTCGCTGGCGGCGAAGGTGCTGGCGTTGCTGCTGCGGCGGACCGGAGCGGGCGTGCTGGTCGGCTGCGGGCGTGCCACGGTGGTGATACGGGCCGGCTCCGCGCGCGCGGCCACGGCCTTCACTGCGGCGGACACCTGGTTGTCGAGGCGGAAGATCGCCACGGCGTCAGCCAGCTGGCCGGCCTGGTCCTCCATTGCGCGTGCCGCAGCAGTGGCTTCTTCCACCAACGCAGCATTCTGCTGGGTGGTTTCGTCCATCTGCACCACGGTCTGGTTGACCTGCTCGATGCCCGCCGACTGTTCCTGCGAGGCCGCAGAGATCTCGGCCATGATGTCAGTCACGCGCTGCACCGAGGCGACGATCTCGCCCATGGTCGCGCCGGCCTTGTGTACCAGCGCCGAGCCTTCGGCAACCTTGCCGACCGAGTCGTCGATCAGGCCCTTGATCTCCTTGGCGGCGGCGGCCGAGCGCTGGGCAAGGGTGCGCACTTCGCTGGCGACCACGGCAAAGCCGCGGCCCTGTTCGCCGGCACGCGCGGCTTCCACTGCGGCATTCAGCGCCAGGATGTTGGTCTGGAAGGCGATGCCGTCGATGACCGAGATGATCTCGGCGATCTTCTTCGACGAGGCTTCGATGGCCGACATGGTGGTGACCACCTGGCCGACCACGTCACCGCCCTGCGAGGCGACACCGTGCGCGCCGATGGCGAGCTGGTTGGCCTGGCGTGCGTGCTCGGCGTTCTGGCGCACGGTGGAGGTCAGTTCCTCCATCGAGGCGGCGGTTTCTTCCAGGTTGGCGGCCTGCTGCTCGGTGCGGCGCGAGAGGTCGCTGTTGCCGGAGGCGATCTCGCCGGCGGCCAGGGTGATGCTGGACGCGCTGGCCTGGATCTGGCCGACGATCTGGGTCAGCTGTGCAACGGTGGTGTTGGCATCGTCGCGCATGCGTGCGAACACGCCCTGGTAGTCGCCGTGCATGCGTGCGGTCAGGTCACCTTCGGCGATGGCCGACAGCAGCTGCGAGAGCTTGCCGAGGTTGTCATCGCTGACCGCCATCATCGCGTTGAGGTTCTCCAGCATCAGGCGGAAATCGTGATCGAAGCGCTGCGCATCGCCACGGAGGCTGAAGTCGCCGGCCGCGGCGGCACTGGCCAGCTGCTTGATCTCGGCATTGATGCGGCCGAGGTTGGCCTTGACCGTATCAACGGTGGTTGTCATCGCGGCCTTTTCGCCCGGGTAGCGTGCAATGTCGCGGCTGAGATCGCCGACCGCGTATTGCTGCACCACGTCCAGCACGTCGTGCAGGGTCTGCACGTGGCCGCCGACCAGGGCGTTGGTTTCCTGCACCATCAGCCCGTACTCGCCGGGGAAGGCGCTGGCGTCGATGCGGTAGCTCAGTTCGCCGCCGTCATGACGGCGCGCCATTTCGCGCTGGCCGGTGATGACCGCATGCAGCTGCTGCTGCATGCCGGCCATGGCCTCCAGCAGGCGGCCGGTTTCGTCGTGCGGCTGCGGGCCGATGTGGCTGTCCAGCTTGCCGCCGGCGATGCCTTCGGCCACGGCGGTGGCCTGCTTCAGCGGCACGGCGATGCGGTTGCCGATGACCCAGCTCAGGGCCAGCACGATCAGCACCAGTACGCCACCAGAGACCGCCATGATGGCGGTGAACACCAGCGCCTGTTTCTGCACGTCGTCCATGTAGACGCCGCTGCTGACCACCCAGTTCCAGGGCGCGAACAGGCCGGCATAGGCGACCTTCTCGACCTCGCCCTTGCTGCCCGGCTTGGCCCAGCGGTAGTTGACGAAGCCGCCGCCGGCGCGAGCCGCTTCGACCTGGTCGTAGTAGATCCGTACGCCGTCGTCGGTACGGAAGTCCTTCATGTCCTTGCCGACCAGGTCCTTGCGGAACGGGTGCATCAGCAGGCGGTAGCCGGTGTCGTAGATGTTGAAGTAGTAGGTATCGTTCCCGGCGCGCATGACCTCCAGCGCCTGCAGCGCGGCGCTCTTGGCGGCCTCTTCGCTGAGCTCGCCGGTACCGGCCAGGCGGTGGTAGTGCTGCAGGATGCCGTAGCTCAGTTGGACCTGGGTCTTCAGCGCGCTCTTGCGGGTTTCGGTCAGGTCCAGGTACTGCATGCGGGCGGCGATCACCGAGAGCGCGATCACGCCGAGCGCGATGAGCAGCGTCAGCAGGTTGAGCTTGCGCCGGACGGAAAGATTGCGGAAGTAGTGTTGCCAGCGATGCAGGAGATTCATCGAGCAGGACCAGGTCGAAGCGGGCGGGCGGCGCCGTGCCGGTCAGCGGCGGGATACGCCGTGACAACCCCGTTATCGGCCGCGCGGGCGGGGGATTGAGGTGCGGTGTCCGAACGTATTCAGGTTTCCTTGCAGCGGCGGCTGCGGCGCTGCCTGCGGCAGGCTTTTGAAGCAACGGCAACGGCAGGTCATGGCGATGGGTAGCTACGGGTTGGCCGGGTCGGGGTGTGCAGGCAGGACACGCCGTGAACCCATCCATGGGGGCTCGATGGCGCCATCCATGGCGCCAACGGTCCTGCCTGCCCCTCCCGCCCCACCCTCGACAGTTTCCAGTGACGGATGCACGCGCGGCGTCGCGTCGAGCTTGCTCGACTGCCCTTTCAGAAGCGGTGGGTGGAACGGAAACAAGAAGGGGTCGTATCCGTTTTCCTGCGGAAAACGGATACGACCCCACAACGAGTGCGCGCAGCGCGCGACCCGCTTTTGATTTTCTTTTTCTTTTCCGTGGCTGGACGCACACGGAAACTGTCAGAGGTTGGGCGGGGTGGGTTCGCGGGGGTGTCCGCGGCATGGATGCCGCGGCCAAGCCCCCAGGGACGGGTTCACGGCGTCCCCCGCGAACCCACCCCGCCCGGCCAAGCGCGGCTTTTGCTTCTGGCTTCAGCGACCAACCCACAGCCACGAGGGGCTGCGCCGTTGGCTGGAAATTCAGTACCGCTTGATCCCCGGCACCGTGCAGCCCTCAATCTGCGCATGCGCCGACACCGCATTCTCCTTCTCGCCCCGCGCCAGGCGCGACTGCTCGATCGTCGCCCAATGCCGGCGGCACAGCGGCCCGGTCTTCGAGCCCAGATCCACCGCCTTGCGCGCGAACGTCTCCGCCTGCGCCCACTGGCCCTGCAGCAGCGCCAGTTCGGCACGTTCCTGCAGCACTGCCGGGTCACCCGCCACGATCTCCAGCGCGTGGTCCAGGCTGCTGGCCGCGCCGGCCAGGTCGTTCGCCTGGCGTTGTGCCAGTGCGGTTACCCGCAGATCTTCCACCTGCGAATCACGCAGCGGCTGTACCGACAATTCCTTGTCGTCCGGACCCGCTGCAGCATCCACCGCAGCCAGGCGCTGCGCCGGCGTGGTGGTATCGACCGGCTTGACCACCGGTGGTGCGCTGCTCACGCAGGCGGCCAGGGCCAGGCTGAGGCCGGTCAGGGCCAGGGGCTGCAGCAGGGATCGCATGTTCATCGGCATCATCGGCTCGGGGGAGGAGTGGCGGCGGCAGGTGCCGCGGCAGGTTCGGCAGGCGCTTCCGGCTTGCGGTCCAGGCCGAACCAGCTGCGCCAGCCACCGCCCTCGCCTTCGGCCTCGCCCTGCCCCTCCGGCGACGCGGCCGGCGCGCACGGCGCATAGGCAGGCGCATAGCCCACCACGAACGGGAAACGACGCGCGCCGGGGCAGCCTTCATCGGTGCTGTTGAGGCCGGTGGGGGCCACCGACTGCCAGTCCAGGCCCTTGTTGCTGACCCGCAGCGGCGCGCTCGGCAGGCGCTGGAAGATGCCCGACCAGACCCGCATCGCGCCGGTGGCGCCATACAGGCCGGCCTGCGCGTTCTGGTCGTTGCCGATCCAGATCACTGCCAGGTGATCACCGGTGTAGCCGGCATACCAGCTGTCACGGCCATCGTTGGTGGTGCCGGTCTTGCCGGCGGGCTGCAGGCGGCCGAGGCCATCGGCATTGAGCCGCTGCGCGGTACCGCTGGCGACCACCTGCTGCAGGCCGACACTGATCAGGTTGGCGGCAATCGAGTCGCCTTCCTGCGCCGGTGCCGGGGTCTTGTCGTACCGCTTGAGCAGCTTGCCCTGCGGATCGAGCACGCCACGCACCGCGTGCAGCGGCTGGATCTCGCCGCCGGACGCCAGGAACTGGTACAGCTGCGCCATCGCGTACGGGCTCTGGTCGGTCGAGCCGAGGATCACCGCCGGGTTGGCGTCAGCCTTGATGCCGGCCAGGACATGGATCAGCTGGGTCACGCGCTCCGGGCCGACCTGCATGCCCACGCGCACCGTGGCCTGGTTGTAGGAATGCGCCAGTGCGTCGATCAGGCGCACCGTGCCGTGGCTGCGGTTGTCCGCGTTGCCGGGACTCCAGTTGCGGCCGCGGCCGAGCTGCACCGTCACCGGCGAATCATCCACCCAGCTGGCCAGCGAGTAACGGTCCGGCTGCGCCAGGGCCAGCAGGTAGACGAACGGCTTGAGCAGCGAACCGACCGGACGCTGCGCCTCGATCGCGCGGTTGAAGCCGACCTCGGACACCTCGCGGCTGCCGATCACCGCCAGCACGTCGCCGTTGTGCACGTCGGTCAGCACCATGCCGGCCTGCAGCTCGGGGCGGCGCTTGCTTTCCAGCGACTTGATGGTGCGGGTCACCGCGCCTTCGGCATAGGCCTGCGCGGACGGCGACATGCCGGTCATCACGCTCAGGCCCGCGCCCTGCAGCGCCGATTCCGGATAGTCATGGCCGAGCTGGCGGCGGACCAGGTCAACGTAGGCCGGGAAGCGGTTGGCTGCCACCAGGCCCGGCGTCTTGGGCACGCCCAGCGGTGCCTTCAGCGCGCGCTGGTACTCGGCATCGTCGATCAGCGTGGCCTCGTGCAGCTTGCCCAGCACGAAGTTGCGGCGATCCAGCGCGCGCTCCGGGTTGCGCCGCGGGTCGTAGAAGGACGGCCCCTTGACCAGGCCGATCAGCAGTGCGATCTGCTCGGTCTCCAGCGACTGCAGGTCACGGCCGAACCAGAACTCGGCGCCGGAGGACATGCCATGGATCGCCTGGCTGCCGCGCTGGCCCAGGTACACCTGGTTGAGATAGGCCTCGAAGATGGTGCGCTTGTCATAACGCGCTTCCATGATCAGTGCGTACAGCACCTCATTGAACTTGCGGGTGACCGTCTGCTCCTTGCCGATGCCGAGCAGGCCGCTGCGGGCCAGCTGCTGGGTCAGCGTCGAAGCGCCCTGGCGGCTCTGGCCACCGGAACGGATCGTCACCCACACCGCGCGCGCGATGCCGGACAGGTCGATGCCGTGGTGGCGGTTGAAGTCCTTGTCCTCCACCGCCTGCAGGCCAGTCACCAGCAGGTCCGGCGCCTCGTCCATGCGGATCAGGCGGCGCTCTTCCTGCTTCTGGCCGTACAGGGTGGCGATGCGCGCCGGATCCAGCCGCGCGGCCTTCAGCGCCTTGCGGTTGTCGGCGTCGCGCAGCGAGGCCACGCCGCCATCGGCCAGCGACAGCTCCACCCGGCGCGGGGCCACCCGGCCGTCAACGTCGTTGAAGCCGCGGCTGGAGATGACGAAGCGCCCGCCGTTCACCGCATAGGTGGCCGGCTCCTTGCCCTGCCCGTCATCGCGGTAGGCAGAGGCGGCCAGCTCGGTCTTCAGCGTAGACGCATCCATCGCCTTGCCGGGGGTGAGCACCAGCGGGCGCGCGTACACGCGCGTCGGGATCTGCCAGCGCAGTTCACCGAAACGCTGGGTCACCTGTTGGTTCAGGTACAGCGTATAGGGAATGAGGAAACCCAATCCCAACGCGACCGCAGCCATGCTCCAGGTGATCAGCCGGCGCCGCCACAGCGGACCGTTGTCCTGCTGGTCGTCGTCGGAATCGTCGATGTCGTCGGAATCGTAGCGTCGGGGCACGGGAATGCGAGAATGTAGGGTCTGGCGAGTCTACCCCAGCCGCTGCGGCTGGCGAATTCTCCCGGGTTCCCCTGCTTAAGCTGGAGTTGCAACCGGATGGCGATGTCCCTGGCCGAGATCCGATACCTGATCAACCGCCTGTCGGGCCTGGCCCGCCGGAGCCTGGCAAGCCTGCGCACCCGTGGCTGGCGGGCCACCTGGCAACGCATCCGCGTGCATGCCCAGCGCGCCGTTCCCGCCCCGCGCACGCCACTGTTCCTGCCGCCAGCGCAGGATTTCGCCCCCTTCACGGTGCCGTTCAGCGAGTCGCCGGAGGTGAGCATCGTCATCCCGGTCTACAACCACGTCGCCCACACCGTGGCCTGCCTGCGCGCCCTGGCGGCGCACCCGCCGGCCGCCGCGTGCGAGATCCTGGTAGTGGATGACGGCAGCAGCGATGCCACCGTGCAGTGGATGCCGCAGGTGGCCGGGCTGCGCTATGAAGTGCGCGCGCACAACGGCGGCTTCATTGAAGCCTGCAATGACGGTGTATCGCGCGCACGCGGCCGCTACGTGGTACTGCTGAACAACGATACGGTGCCGCAGCCGGGCTGGCTCGACGCCCTGCTGGACACCTTCGGCAGCGTGCCCGACGCCGGCCTGGTCGGCAGCCAGCTGCTGTACCCGGATGGCCGCCTGCAGGAGTCGGGCGGGGTGATCTTCGCCGATGGCAGTGGCTGGAGCTACGGCCGCTTCGAGGCCGCCGATGATCCGCGCTTTGCCAGCCTGCGCGACGTCGACTACTGCTCGGGCGCGGCGCTGATGCTGCCACGCGCCCTCTGGCAGCAGCTGGACGGCTTCGACACCCGCTACAAGCCGGCCTACTACGAGGACACCGACCTGGCCTTCCGCGTGCGTGCACACGGCCTGCGCGTGCTGGTGCAGCCGGCCAGCCGGGTGATCCACGACGAAGGCACCAGCAACGGTACCGACACCGGCAGCGGGGTGAAGGCCTACCAGGTACGCAACCAGGCCATCTTCGCCGCCCGCTGGGCCACCGAACTGGGCCGTCATCCGGCGGTCGGCGAAGTGCCGTCTCCGGCGCTGCTGCTGCGCGGCCGGCGCCAGGTGCTGATCCTGGACGAGGAAGTACCGCAGCCGGATCGCGATTCCGGGTCACTGCGCCAGGTCAATCTGATCCGCCTGCTGCTGCAGGGCGGCGCCCACGTTGTGTTCGTACCGACCCGGCGCGAGCACGCCGGTGCGGCCACCGAAGCGCTGCAACGGATGGGCGTGGAAGTCTGGTACGCGCCCTTCCTGGACGGCGTAGCCGGCTGGCTGCGCAGCCACGGATCGCGTTTCGACGTGGCAATGCTGGTGCGTCACCACGTCGCCCACGAATGCCTGCCGCTGCTCAAGCGCTATGCACCGCAGGCACGGACCGTGTTCGACACCGTTGACCTGCACTACCTGCGCGAACGCCGCGGTGCCGAAGTCGCCGGCGACGCAACCCTGCTGCGTGCAGCGGAACGTACCCGCAGCAGCGAACTGGCCGTGATGGAGCAGTGCGACATCACCGTGCTGGTCAGTGCGGCCGAACGGGAGCAGCTGCAGTCCGATGCGCCGCAGGTGCGGGTGGAGCTGATCTCCAACCTGCATGAGGTCGCCGGTGCCGGCGCCGTATTCGAGCAGCGGCGCGACCTGGTGTTTGTCGGTGGCTTCCGTCATCCGCCGAACCTGGACGGCATGGAATGGTTCATCGGCGAGGTCTTTGCCCACATCCGCGCCCGGTTGCCGGAAGTGCGCCTGCACTGCATCGGCGCCGCGGCGCCGGAGTCGCTGCTGGCACTGGCCGCACGCCAGCCCGGTGTGCAGATGCACGGGTTCGTCGAAGACATCACGCCCTACATGGACGGCGCGCGCATCGCCATTGCGCCGCTGCGGTTCGGCGCCGGCGTGAAGGGCAAGATCAACCTGAGCATGGCCCACGGCCAGCCGGTGGTCGGTACCACCTGCGCCGTGGAAGGCATGCACCTGCATCCCGGCCAGGACGTGCTGGTGGCCGATGACGCTGTCGGTTTCGCCGATGCGGTGATCCGCCTGTACCAGGATCCACAGCTGTGGCAGCAGTTGTCCGATGCCGGCCTGGCCAACGTCGCCCAGCATTTCTCACTTGATGCCGCCCGCGCGACCGTGCAGCGGGTGTTCTTCGCCTAGTCCGCCCGTCCACCGGCGCGACGCAGGCGGTCTTCGAACGCCGGCAGTTCGGCCAGGTCCGGTTGCAGCAACCGCGCCTGTTCGGCAGCGTGCGCGGCAAAGGCCAGGTCGCCATTGCCGAGCCGTTCGCTGCCGATCGCCAGCCAGCGCTGGGCCAACCGCAGCCGCGCCGAGGGCAGGCCCGCTGCGGTCGGTGACAGCGTCTGCCAGGCCTGCAGGCAGGCACCCGCCGCCTGTACCCGGTTCTGCCGCAGATTGTCGTCGAAGCAGCGGCGACTGGCGGGCAGCAGGCGTGCTGCGGCAGCCTTGACCCGCGTGTCGCGGGGGGCCAGTGACTGGGCTTCGCGCAGTGCGTCGAACGCGCTGTGCCCCGGTGGGCTGATCCACTGCCCTGCACGTTCGGCACGCTCGATCTTGCGCAGGTGGTCGCGCAGCTGGCGTTCGCGCTGCGCCGTACTGATCGCGGGCTGCTGCAGGGCCTGTTGCGCCTGGCGCGCACGCTGCAGGCGCTGTGCCAGTTGCTGCCGGATTGCCTGCGAAGCGCCCAGCTCCGCCGCCAGGGCTGCATCGCGTTGCGCCGCATCGAACTGGAAGTCGTCGGCGGATGTCTGGCTGCGCACGACCACCGCCTGCAGCGCCTGCTCACGCCCCCGCTGGGCATTGGGATCATCGGCCGCCACCGCAAGCACTGCCAGGAAACCCTGGGCCGCGGCGTCCAGCTGCTGTCGTTGCAGTGCCCGCTGCGCCTGCCGCAGGCGCTGGTCCACCGCGCGCGCCAGGGCTTCCTCGCTGGCCGGCAGATCGGCATGACCGGCATCGAACTGGCGGGCACGACGCAGGATCGCGGCCGCCTCGGCCAGCTCTCCGCGCCCTGCCAGCGTGCGCGCCTGCAGCAGCAGGTCGCTCAGCGCATCTTCGCGACCTTCCAGCGCCGGCAGGTTGTCCGGCTGCAGGGCAAGGATGCGCTGGAACAAGGGCAACGCACTGCTGTCGCCATCATCCAGGCGTCCGGCCGCGAACGCGTTGCGTGCCTGGGCCAACAACGCACCAATACCGGCTCCGGCACTGCGTCGCGCCTGCAGCTGGCGGGCGACCGCATCGGCTTCGCCCTGCGGCACCTGCAGCTCACGGGCCAGTGCCAGTGCCTGCGCGCTGCCGTCCAGGTCACCGGCGTGCAGGCGATCGCGCGCCTGTTGCAGCGCTGCCGCGCCGGTATTGGCCAGGCCCTGGCGCGCCTGCGGGCGATCACCGTCCAGCGCCAGCACCGCCTGGTAGCGCTCGCGCGCACCACTGCCATCGGCATCGCTCAAACGACCGGCGGCCAGCGCACGATCCCCCTCGGCCAGCAGCTGTTCGATCTGCGGCTCATCCCAGAACCAGTCGGCCAGCGGCTTGCGCAGCAGGACCAGCAGCACGAACACGGCCAGCGCCGCAAGCAGCGCCCAGCGCCAGACCCGGCGCGCATGGCGTGCCTGCAGCCACCACCAGCGACCCTCGCGACGGACGCGGTCCAGCGCAGGATGTTCAGCGCCATGCGGGCGATGCGGGGGCTCGCGTTCCATGCGTGCAGGGTAGCCGGGGCAGCGTGAAGCTCAGCCGAGGCGACGTGCCTCGCTCACGCCCGGCAGCGCATCAAGCTTGCCCAGCAGCGTCGACAACTGCCCGTAGTCGCTGACCTTCAGCCGCAGCCGCAGATGGGCACGGCCACTGTTGCGCACGTTGTCACTGTGGATGTCGAGCACGTAGGCGTCTTCCTGGGCGATCAGGTTGGTGATGTCCTTCAGCAGCCAGCGGCGGTCGACCGCGTCGACCACCACGTCCACTTCGTAGCCGCCACCGGCCTGGCCCCACTCCACCGGCAGGATGCGCTGCGGGCTGGCGGCGGCCAGCCGGGCCAGCGCGGCACAGTCTGCACGATGCACAGTGACACCACGGCTACGGGTCAGGTAGCCGACGATCGGCTCGCCGGCTACCGGCTGGCAGCAGCGTGCCAGCTGCACCAGCAGGTTGCCCACGCCCTGCACGGTGAACTTGGACTTGCCCAGGTTCTCGCGGCGCGCGGTCGGCCGCGGCAGGGTCGGCGCGGGCGCGGGCTGGCTGGCGGCACGTTCCGCCTCCAGCAACGTCCGGCTGACCTGGTTCGGGCCGGTATCGCCCAGCGCCACCTGGATGTACAGGTCATCGACGCTGTCGGCATGGAATTTCTTCGCCGCGACGGCCAGGTCCGAGTGCTGCAGGCCCAGCCGCTTCAGCTCGCGCTCGAGCAGCTCGCGACCGGCCTGCACGTTGCGCGCGCGGTCCAGCTTGTGGAACCAGCTGCGCACCTTCTCGCGCGAGCGGTTGCTGGCCAGGAAGCCATTGGCCGGCATCAGCCAGTCGCGGCGCGGGTCGGCCTCCTTGCCGGTCAGGATCTCGACGCGGTCGCCACTGCGCAGGCGATAGGTCAGCGGCACGATACGGCCGTTGACCTTGGCGCCGCGGCAGCGGTGCCCGACCATGGTGTGCACCTGGTAGGCGAAATCGAGCGGCGTAGCGCCCTGCGGCAGGTCCAGCACCTCGTCCTTCGGGCTCAGCGCATAGACCCGGTCCTCGGTCAGCTCGGCATCGAGCGCCCCGGCCAGTTCATTGCCCTGCCCGTCCTGCGCCTGCTCCAGCAGCTGGCGCATCCAGGTGATCTTGCGATCGAAGGACTTCTCCGCGCCCTTGCCGCCTTCCTTGTACTTCCAGTGCGCGGCCACGCCCAGCTCGGCCTGCGAGTGCATTTCATGGGTACGGATCTGCACTTCGATGGTGCGACCTTCCGGGCCGACCACGGCGGTATGCAGCGAGCGATAGTCGTTGGCCTTCGGGCGTGCGATGTAATCATCGAACTCGCTTGGTACCGGCGCCCACAGCGCGTGCACCACGCCCAGCGCGGCGTAGCAGGCGGCGACGTCGTCGACCATCACGCGCACCGCACGGATGTCATACAGCTGGTCGAAGGCCAGCCGCTTCTTCTGCATCTTCCGCCAGATGCTGTAGATGTGCTTCGGGCGGCCGCTGACTTCGGCCTTGATGCCCTGGGCGACCAGCTCGCGCGACAGCACCTTCTTGACGTTCTCGACGTAACGCTCGCGGGCGATGCGGGTTTCGTCCACCTCGCGGGCGATGCGGCGGTAGGTTTCCGGTTCCAGGTGGCGGAACGCCAGGTCCTCCAGCTCCCACTTCAGCTGCCAGATGCCCAGGCGGTTGGCCAGGGGCGCGTGGATGTCGCGGGTCAGCTGGGCCAGCGCGCGGCGTTGCTCGTCGTCCAGCTTGTCGGCCGCGCGCATCCTCGCGAGCTGGCGCGCCAGCAGGATCGGCACCACGCGCAGGTCGCGGATGATCGCCAGCAGCAGCCGGCGCAGGCCCTCGCTGTTGCGTCCGGCCTCACGGCCGGCGTGCAGCGCCCACACCGGATCGGCCGCATCCTGGCCATCGAGCAGGCCGATCACCGCCGCCTGGTGGCTGCCCAGCGGCAGCTGGTCCAGGCTGGCGCGCAGGCCCGGCAGGTCGAACAGCAATGCTGCCACCACCGCGCCTTCGTCGGCCGAGAGCATCGCCAGCGCATCAAGGGTATCGCCCAGCACCGACCAGGTGGCACGCATCTGGTGGTCGCAATCCGGCGCTTCCCAATGCTCGCGCAGGGCCTGGCGCAGCGGAGCAGGCAGCACCGCTGCCGAGGGACGGTTCAACAAGGCATCCAGGCCAGGGACGGAAGCGCGGTTCACAGCATCGAGCAGGCAAGACAGAGGCCCCTACACTAGCGCCGGCGTCGTTCAGGGACAATCACTGCGGCCACCATCACCCGGCATGAAGACATGCCGCTACACTCGCCAACACATCCAGGAGAGACCCGCCATGCCTTCGATTGCCCTGCGCGTCCGTCCACGGCTGCTGGCCTGTGCCGCCGTGTTGCTGTCCCTGTCCGCGCCTGCGCTGGCCCAGCGCGTGGTGGAGGGCGACCTGCAGCAGCAGATGTCGCCCACCGAGTTCAAGGCCGCCGGCCTGGACAAGCTCAGCGCCGCTGAACTGGCCACGCTCAACCGCTGGCTGCAGGGCAAGGTCGAGGCGGCCACCACCCAGGCCGTCGCCGCAGCGCGCGAAGAAGGCCGCCAGGAAGTGATCAAGAAGAACCGCGGCTTCCTGGACTTCGGCAGCAGCGAACCGATCGAAAGCACCCTGCAGGGCGAATTCCGTGGCTTCGGCCAGGGCCGCCGCTACGTGCTGCAGAACGGCCAGGAGTGGGAGCAGATAGACGCCACGCACTATTCCGGTGGCCGCAAGGAAGCGCCGAACGTCAGCATGCGCCCAGGCGTGATGGGCGCCTGGTACATGAAGGTGGACGGGGTGAACGTGCAACCGAAGGTTCGTCGCACCAAGTAACGCCCGGGCATTCCGGCCGTGCCGGATCCATGCCCGGCGGCCATGGTCGCCCGATGGGGCGACCATGGCGCGCGTTCACGCCTGGCGAAGTGCAGCCACCCGCTGCGCCAGCTTCTTCGCCGAAATGCCGGTGCGTGCCCCCAGCTCCTGCGCGAACAACGACACCCGCAGCTCTTCCAGATCCCAACGCAGCGCCTGCCATTGCGGGCGATCACGCAGGCCCTGCTGCTCGCCCGCTTCCAGCGCCTCCAGGAACGGGTGCAATTCCAGCATGCGCGCCTGGTCACGCGGCGGATCACGCTTGGCACGCTCGGTGCGCAGGATCATCGCCTTCAGGTAGCGCGGGTACTGCGCCAGCGCGTCGGCCGGCGTGTCGCGCAGGAAGCCGGGGTGGATCAGCCCGGCCAGCTGCGCTTCCATGTCGTCCAGGTTGCCACGCGCCCAGCCCATCAACGGCGCCTCCAGCAACGGCTTCAGTTCCGCCACCAGCGCCAGGATGGACTCGGCCAGTTTCAGCCGCGACATCGCCTCGCCGAACAGGGCCTTGGCCGCATGCTCGCGGCGTTGCTCGAAGGCTGCCGCATCGCGGATGTCTTCCAGGCCTTCGGCCAGCACCGCGTTCATCGCCGCATCCACCAGGTCTCCACGCAGGCGTTCCTGCGATTCGATCGCGGCATACAGCAGGCCGGTCTTGGCACCCACCGGCAGCTGCTTGCGCGCCTGCTTGACCTTCTCGGCCAGGGCAATCTCCAGCAGCCGGCGCACACCCAGCGGGTGGGCCTCCTGCGCCTGCTGGCGATCGGCGAAGATGCGCAGCGCCACGCTGTCGCCCTCGTCCAGCAGCGCCGGATAGGCCGGGACGCCGGCTTCACCGGGCACCTGCAGCGGAATCGGCGCGGCCGGGAACGTGCGCAGGCCATCGGCCGCCATCTCGCGCCCCGCGCGTGCAGCGAAGGCATCGCCGGCACGGCCGCCGAATTTCGCGCGCAACGCATCGAGATCACGCGAGGTCGCCAGCACCTTGCCGTGCTCGTCGCGCAGGCGCAGGTTCATGTGCAGGTGCGGTTCGATCGAAGCGGGGTCGAAATCGAGCGCCGTCACCGTCGCGCCGGTGGCACGTGACAAAAAGCGCGCCAGTTCGCCAGTGATGGCATCGGCGCTGGGCTGCGGGAATGCCTCGAAGAACGCACGACCGAAGTCCGGCGCCGGCACGTAGTTGCGGCGCATCGCCTTGGGCAGGCTGCGGATGAGTGCCGAGGCCTTGTCGGCGACGAAGCCAGGCGCCAGCCAGCCCAGCTGCACCGGGTCCAGCGCGTTGAGCAGGTGCAGCGGCACGTCCAGGGTCACGCCGTCATCATCGGCACCCGGCTCGAAGCGGTAGTGCAGTGGCAGGCGCGCCTGGCCCAGTGGCAGGTACTTCGGGTAGCGCTCCTGTTCGCTGCCCTCACCCGGCAACAGGTCGACCAGTGACCAGTGCAGGGTCTTGCGCTGTTCCGGCGCCAGCCCCTTCCACCAGGTATCCAGCCCTGCGGCCGAATGGATCTGCGGCGGCACCCGGTCCAGGTACCAGCGCGCCTGCCAGTCCTCGTCGGCCACGATGCCAGCGCGGCGCAGCTTCGCTTCCTCCTCGCGGGCGACCTCCAGCACTTTCTGGTTGTCGGCCACGAAGCTGGCGCGGGTGTTGATCTCGCCGGTCACCAGCGCCTGGCGCACGAAGATGTCGTGCGCCTCGCCCGGTGCGATGCGGCCGTAGTGCACCGGCTTCTTCGGTGCCAGCACCAGGCCGAACAGGCTGATCTGCTCGGAGGCCAGCACCTGGCCCTGCGCGCGCGACCAGTGCGGGTCGAAGTGCTTGCGCAGCAGCAGGTGCGGCAGTTCGGCGATGACCCAGTCCGGCTCGATCGCGGCCAGGGTCATGCCCCAGACCTTCTGCGTGTCCAGCAGGTTGGCCACCAGCAACCACGGCGGCGGGCGCTTGGACAGCGCCGAACCGGGGAACGGCAGGAAACGGCGCTGGCGTGGCGCCTGGAAATCGCCCTTCTCGGTGCGGTGCCCGATCTGCGTCGGCAGGCCCGCCACCAACGCCCGGTGCAGGGTCTGGTAGGCAGCCGCGCGCACGCGTTCGCTGAAGCCGCCGCCCGCCGGTGCCTGCTCCTTCTGTGCACGTACGGCCACCGGCGTCGGCGCCGCTTCGGCCTTGCCTTCGCGGGCCAGGCGTGCAGCGCGGTGCAGCTGGCCACGGGTGGCCTTCACTGCGGCGGCATCATCACGCGCTGCCGCCGGCGCACTGCTGCCGGCCAGCAACGGCGCCATCGACGCCTCGTTGGCCTCTTCCTTCCAGCCCAGTTCCTCGCACAGCAGCCGCAGCTGGCGGTGCAGCTCGCGCCACTCGCGCATGCGCAGGAAGCCGAGGAAATGACGGCCGCACCAGTCGCGCAGCTTGGACTGGGTCAGGTCTTCATGGGCCTGCCGGTAGGCATCCCACAGGCGCAGCACGCCAACGAACTCGGAACGACCATCGGCGAACTGCGCATGCGCGCTGTCGGCGGCACCGCGTGCTTCGGGCGGACGTTCGCGCGGGTCCTGGATGCCCAGGAACGAGGCGATCACCAGCATCGGCCGCAGGCAGCCGGCGGCCTGCGCGGCGACCAGCATGCGCGCCAGCTTCACGTCCACCGGCAGGCGTGCCATCTGCTTGCCGATGGTGGTCATGCGCCGCTCGGCGTCGATCGCACCCAGTTCGGTCAGCTGCTGCCAGCCATCGGCCACCGCACGCTCGTCCGGCGCTTCCAGGAACGGAAACTCCTCGATGCGGCCCAGGCCCAGCTGCAGCATGCGCAGGATCACCCCGGCTAGGCTGGAGCGGCGGATTTCCGGATCGGTGAACTCCGGCCGCGCCTGGAAATCGGCTTCGGCGTACAGGCGGTAACAGATGCCCTCGGCGATACGGCCGCAGCGGCCCTTGCGCTGGTTGGCGCTGGCCTGCGAGATCGGCTCGATGTGCAGGCGGTCCAGCTTGTTGCGCGGACTGTAGCGCTTGACGCGGGCAAAGCCCGGATCGACCACGTAGCGGATGCGCGGCACCGTCAGCGAGGTCTCCGCGACGTTGGTGGCCAGCACGATGCGCCGGTTCGGCCCGGGATTGAACACCCGGTCCTGGTCCTGGTTGGACAGCCGCGCATAGAGCGGCAGCACCTCGGTGTTGCGGTACTTGCGGCGCTCCAGCGACTGGTGCGCATCGCGGATCTCGCGTTCGCCCGGCAGGAAGATCAGCACGTCGCCGCGCGCATCCAGGCGGGTGATCTCGTCGATGGCCGACACGATAGCGTCGTTGACGGTGCGTTCGCCCTGGTCTTCGCCCTCGCCTTCCAGCGCGCGATAGCGCACTTCCACCGGGTAGGTGCGGCCTTCGACGCTGATCACCGGCGCATTGTCGAAATGCTGGGCGAAGCGTTCGGTATCGATGGTGGCCGAGGTGACGATCAGTTTCAGGTCCGGGCGCTTGCGCAGCAGCTGCTTCAGGTAGCCCAGCAGGAAATCGATGTTGAGGCTGCGTTCGTGCGCCTCGTCGACGATGATCGTGTCGTAGTTCGACAACCAGCGGTCACTGGCGATCTCCGCCAGCAGGATGCCGTCGGTCATGAACTTGATGCGGCTGTCGTCGCTGACCTTGTCGTTGAAGCGCACCTGGTAGCCGACCAGCTGGCCCAGTTCGCTCTGCAGTTCCTGCGCCACGCGGCTTGCCACCGCACGTGCGGCAATCCGTCGCGGCTGGGTGCAACCGATCATGCCGGCTTGGCCACGGCCTGCGGCCAGGCACAGTTTCGGCAGCTGGGTGGTCTTGCCCGAGCCGGTTTCACCAGCGATCACCACCACCTGATGGTCGCGGATCAGCCCGATGATGGCGTCGGCTTCACGCGCAATCGGCAGCTGCGGGTCCAGAGTAATGGACGGCTGCTGCTGCGCCCGGACCTGCCGGCGCTGCACCGACGCCTGCAAGGCCTGCTCGAAGGTAGCGGCCAACGCCGCATCCTGTGGCTTGGCCTGGCAACGCGAGAGCATCCCCAGCAAACGGCCCCGGTCGCGGCTCATGGCGCCGTCGATGGCGGCGCGCTGTTGGCGCAGGCGGGACGATGGATTTTTATCGATAGAGTTCATCAATCGGTTCGTTCAAAACTTTGATAGCGACCAGTCATCACGACCGGTTTATTGTGAAGGCCAACGATTCCACAAGGAGGAACCCCATGGCGAAGACCAAGAGCACGACCAAGGCCAAGACCGGCAAGCAGAAGCTTGCAGCGGCGGCACCGTCGGCGCCGAACATCGATATCGGGATCACCCAGGGCGACCGCAAGAAGATCGCCGACGGTCTGTCGCGCTTCCAGGCCGATGCGTTCACGCTCTACCTGAAGACGCACAACTTCCACTGGAACGTGACCGGGTCGATGTTCAACTCGCTGCACACCATGTTCGAGACGCAGTACACCGAGCAGTGGGCGGCACTGGACGACGTGGCCGAGCGCATCCGCGCGCTGGGCTTCAATGCCCCGGGCTCCTACCGGGAATTCGCTGCGCTGACCTCGATCGCCGAGGAACCGGGCCTGACCGACAGCGCGGACTGGCGTGAAATGGTACGCCAGTTGGTGGTCGCCAACGAAGCAGTCTGCCGTACGGCACGTGAAGTGCTGGAGGTGGCGGCCAAGGGAGAGGACGCCCCGACCGAGGATCTGATGACCCAGCGGCTGCAGACCCACGAGAAGTACGCCTGGATGCTGCGCTCGCTGCTGCAGTAAGAGTTGGGGGGCCCGGCAGGGCTGCGCCCTGCACCCGCAGAGGCCTTAAAGCCAAGGCCAGAGCCAGAGCAAAAGCTGGCCTCCTGTGGGTAGGCGGGATGGGTCCGGTGGCAGGGGACGCCGTAAACCCGTCCTTGGGGGCTTGGCCGCGGCATCCATGCCGCGGACACCCCTGCCACCGGACCCACCCCGCCTTCGACAGATTTCCGCGATCTGCGGTAAATCCACGCCATGCGTGCATGCTCTGCGGTAGTGCCGGCCGCTGGCCGGCAACCAGGGAAATCTCAGAAGTCAGGCATTGAAGAGCGAAGCGACCGGCTTTTGCTTTTGATTTTTTGTTCTGTCTTTCGTGGCTGGCCGCGCAGGAACCTGTCCGTGGCCGGGCGGGTGGGTTGCGCAGGGGCGTAAGCGCCATGGATGGCGCGCCCGAGCCTACAGGGACGTATTCACGGCGTCCCCTGCGCAGCCCACCCACCCGGCCAACCCCAGAAATCTGCTTTTCGCGGAAAGCCCCCAGCCACGATGGGGCTCCGCCGATGGCCGCCGACCGCGCGCAGCGCCGCTCTCCGCCCGAATCCCGGAACCATGCGCTTGCTCACGGATTGACCACGCGATTGATGACAACGTTGTCCCCACCTGGCGCCGGACTCTCTCCCCGGCCCCCCAGGTACCCCGTCCGCCCCCTCCGTCGCCTTCCCGGGCGACGCCCGGACCTGCGTCACGCGCGGCGCCATCGGGGCCCGCGCGCCCTTTGATCGGAGACTTACCCATGTACGACCCGATTGTGCGCAGTGCCGAACGTTCGACCCGAAGCTGTCGTCCCCGCCACCTGGCCTGGCTGCTTGCCCTGGCCGCCGGTACCGCCGCCCTGCCCGGCCTGGCGCAGGCTGCCAGCTGTGCCGGCGTGGCCCAGTGGGACCAGGCCAGGATCTACCGGGCCGGCGATACCCT
The DNA here is from genome assembly GCF_049384345.1 of Stenotrophomonas sp. CASM110. Lineage (NCBI taxonomy): Bacteria > Pseudomonadati > Pseudomonadota > Gammaproteobacteria > Lysobacterales > Lysobacteraceae > Stenotrophomonas > Stenotrophomonas sp. CASM110. The sequence goes on along the minus strand of NZ_JBMRGI010000005.1, from coordinate 157,523 downwards.
GCAGAAAGGAGGCGTCCTCTATCGGGCGAACCAGGACATCTGGAACGCGCCGCCGGACCATCCGGCCGGTGCGCCCTACTACACCAACCTTGGTGCCTGCGATGGCAGCGGCAGCAACCAGCCGCCGGTGGTCAGCCTGACCTCGCCGGCCAACGGCGCCACCTTCAGCGCCGGCAGCACGGTCAACGTGACCGCTACCGCCAGTGACCCGGACGGCAGCGTCGCCAAGGTCGAGTTCTTCCGCGACGGCAGCTCGCTGGGCGTGGCCACCGGTGCGCCGTATGCGGCCAGCTGGGCCAATGCCAGCGCCGGCAGCCACACCCTGCGTGCGGTCGCGACCGACAACAACAACGCCACCACCAGCACCCCGACCATCACCATCACCGTCAACGCCGCCGGTGGCGACACCACCGCACCGAGCGTGCCGGGCGGGCTGGCGGTCGGCACCCGTACCGCCAACAGCATCGCGCTCAGCTGGAGCCCGTCCACCGACAACACCGGTGGCAGTGGCCTGGCTGGCTATGACGTGTACCGCAACGGCAGCCTGGTCGGTTCGCCGTCCAGCGCCAGCTATGTGGATGGCGGGCTGACCGCATCGACCACCTACCGTTACCGCGTGCGGGCGCGCGACAACGCCGGCAACGCGTCGGCGCAGGGCACCGAAATCAGCGCCACCACGCTGGCCGGTGACGGCGGCACCACCGGCAAGCGGGTCATCGGTTACTTCACCCAGTGGGGCATCTACGGCCGCAACTACCGGGTCAAGAACATCGACAGCAGCGGCTCGGCCGCACGCCTGACCCACATCAACTACGCGTTCGGCAACGTGCGCAACAACCGATGCGAAGTCGGCATCACCCAGCCGTCGGATCCGAACAGCGGTGCCGGTGGCGATGCCTTCGCCGACTACACCAAGGCCTTCAGTGCCGCCGAGAGCGTCAGCGGCAGTGCCGATACCTGGGACCAGCCGCTGCGCGGCAACTGGAACCAGCTCAAGCAGCTCAAGGCCAAATACCCGGGCATGAAGGTGCTGATCTCGCTGGGTGGCTGGACCTGGTCGCGCGGCTTCTCCAGCGCAGCGCGCCCGGAAAACCGCCAGGCCTTCGTCGCCTCGTGCATCGACGCCTACATCAAGGGCAACCTGCCGGTGACCGACGGTGCCGGCGGTGCCGGTGCCGCGCTGGGCGTGTTCGACGGCATCGACATCGACTGGGAATACCCGGTGGCCTGTGGCATCGAATGCGGCAAGCCGGAAGACAACGCCAACTTCACCGCGCTGATGGCCGAGTTCCGCCGCCAGCTCGATGCGGTGCGGCCAGGCCTGTTGCTGACGGTGGCGGTGGGTGCCGGCATCGACAAGATCCGTGTCACCGATCCGGCCGCCTACCACCCGTACCTGGACTACATCAACGTGATGACCTACGACTTCCACGGCGCGTGGGATACGAAGACCAATCACCAGTCGGCGCTGTTCGATTCGCCGAATGATCCGTCCACCGGCGACCAGAAGCTGTACAACAGCAACGACGCCATCGAGGCCTTCATCAGCCGTGGCGTGCCCGCCGCCAAGCTCAACCTGGGCATTGGCTACTACGGGCGTGGCTGGACGGGTGTGGCCAACGCCAACAACGGCCTGTACCAGACCGCGACCGGCGCCGCCCCGGGTACGTATGAAGCCGGCATCGAGGACTGGAAGGTGCTGAAGAACCTGGCGTGGCCGGGCTACACCGACAACACCGCCGGTGCCACCTGGATCTACAACGGCAGCACGCTGTGGAGCTTCGACACCCCGGCCAACATCACCCGCAAGATGGGTTACGTGAAGACCCAGGGCCTGGGCGGCGCGTTCGTCTGGGAGTTCAGCGGTGACGATGCGCAGGGCACGCTGACCAAGGCGGTCAGTGATGGCCTGAAGTAAGCAAAAGGCCGGGGATGCGACACGCATCCCTGGCTTCCTGCCTGTAGAGCCGAGCCCATGCTCGGCTGCTGTTTCCGCAGCCGAGCATGGGCTCGGCTCTACAGAAAAAGACCAGCGACGATCAGCGCTTGGCCGACAGCTTCTCCAGCGCGGCACGCAGCTGCGCCGGCGGCAGGTAGCCGCCCAGCTGGGTGCCATCCGGCGCGAAGATCGCCGGCGTTCCATTCACGCCCAGCTGCTGGCCCAGCGCGTACTGCATCGCCACCGGGTTGGTGCAGTTCCTGGCCGGCACGCTGCCACCGCGCTTGGCGTTGGTCAGCGCCTGGCGACGATCCGCTGCACACCAGACCGAGATCATGTCGGTGTAGTCCTTGCTGCCCAGGCCCATGCGCGGAAACGCCAGGTACTCGACGGTGATGCCGTTGCGGTTGAGTTCGGCGATGTCCTGGTGCAGCTTGCGGCAGTAACCACACTCGATGTCGGTGAACACGCTGATGGTGTACTTGGCGTTCGGCGCCGCGAACACGATGCGATCGCCGTGGTTGGCCTTGGCCAGCAGGCCCCGGCGGTAACCAAGCAGGCCCTCGCTGTTGGCCGGGCCCTTGGCGCGGGTGTCGTAAGGCTGCGACTGGAACAGGTAGCGGCCGTCATCGGACACGTACAGCAGCTGGCCGGAAACGACGACCTCGCGGAAGCCGGGGAACGGCGCGGCACCGATGTAATCGACCTGGAAACCCGGATTGAGCGCGGTCAACGCGGCACGTACCGCCTGGTCGGCCGGCGCGTTGGCGGCCGGGCTGGCCTTGGCCGCAGCGGCAGCAGGCGCCTTGGCGGCCGGCGGAGCCGGCTGGGCGCAGGCGGTCAGGCTGAGCGCACCGAACACGGCGGCGATGGCAAATCGGAGCATGGAGCGATCCGCAGCAGAAGAAGACTCCGGATTCTGACACAGCCGCCGGTACCGGGCCGCGACGCCCGGCACGGCCCCGGGCAGCGATTCAGCCCGGCGCTCAGCCGCGCGGATGGTGGCGGGCGTGCAGCTTCTGCAGATGCTCGCGCGCTACCAGGGTGTAGATCTGGGTGGTCGACAAGGAACTGTGGCCGAGCAGCATCTGCAGCGCGCGCAGGTCGGCACCGCGGTTGAGCAGATGGGTGGCGAAGCTGTGGCGCAGGCCATGCGGGCTGATCCGCGCCGGGTCGATGCCGGCCACCTGCGCGTGGCGCTTGACCAGGTGCCAGAACGCCTGCCGGGTCAGCGCATGCAGCGTCGGCTCGATGAACAACGGGGTCTGACCATCCGCCAGGGCATGCACCTTGCCCTTGCCGACCAGCAGCGGGCGCGACTGCTGCAGGTAACGCTCCAGCCAGTGCTGCGATTCCTCGCCCAGCGGCACCAGCCGCTCCTTGCTGCCCTTGCCGGTGACCCGCAACACGCCCTGGCGCAGGTTGACCGCCGTGGCCGGCAGCAGCACCAGCTCGCTCACGCGCAGGCCGGCGGCATACATCAGTTCCAGCATGGCGCGGTCGCGCAGGCCCAGCGGGCTGTCGATGTCCGGTGCCGCCAGCAGCGCATCGATCTGGCTCTCGGCCAGCGCCTTGGGCAACAGCCGCGGCAGCTTCGGGGGGTCGAGCAGCGCACTGGGATCTTCGCTGCGTTCGCCACGGCGCACGCCATCGGCAAAGAACGCCCGCAGCGCCGACAGCAGGCGCGCGTTGCTGCGCGGCGACCAGCCGTGGCGGGTGCGCCAGACCAGGTAGTCGAACAGCCCGGGACGTTCGATGCCGGCCAGGCCACCGTCGCGTCCATCCATCCAACGCGCCAGCCCTTCCAGGTCGCGGCGATAGCTGTCCAGGGTGGCGCGGGCCAGGCCGTTCTCGGCCCAGATCGCATCGAGGAAGCGCTGGATGCGCACACTGTCGTCGGCGCGCAGCTCGGGCAGTTGCTGGACCAGCTGGCGGCGTTCGGCGGGGGTGGAAACAAGGGCCATGCATGCAGGATACGAGGGCCACTGCGGGCACGGCCAGCTTTGCGTATCCTCGGCGCATGTCCCGCCCTGCCACCGACACGGCCCCTGCGGCCGCTACCGAAACGCCCCGTCCGCGCGCGCTGCTGCCCTGGCGCATGCTGGCGATGGTCTACGACGCGCTGCCGGTGCTGGCGCTGTGGATGCTGGCCGGCACGCTGTTCACCCTCGCCTACACCTTCAGCGGCCACGCGCAGCGCGAGAACATCGCACCGTTCAGCGCTTGGCAGTGGCTGCTGTGGGCGGTGTGCTGGGCGATCACGGGGTGGTATGCCACGGCCAGCTGGCGCCGCGGCGGGCAGACGCTGGGCATGCGGCCGTGGCGGCTGAAACTGCAGTCGCGCGATGGCACGCCGTTGCGGCACGGCCAGCTGTGGCTGCGCTTCGCGGTGGGGACGCTGTCGCTGCTGCTGGGCGGCCTGGGATTCTGGTGGGCCTGGGTCGACCCCCAACGCCTGACCTGGCACGACCGCGCCAGCGGCACCCGCCTGGTGCGCATGCCCAAGCGGTGATGCACGATCTGTAGAGCCGAGCCCATGCTCGGCTGGCAGGCGGTGCGCAAAAAGCAGCCGAGCATGGGCTCGGCTCTACAGAATCCAGCACGCTGGGCCGGGATGCTGGTGGTCCTGGCACGGATGCCGAAGCGGTGGATTGCCCCGGTAGCGCCGGGCATGGCCCCGCGCTACCAGAATCAGCCCGACTTGCGCCGGAACAACAGTCCGGACACGGCCAGCATGACGATCGGCGGCAGCGCATAGGCAATGCGGTAATCGAACTTCAGCGCACCGGCCATGCGGCCGAAGAACAGCTGCAGCAGCCAGAAGCCCAGTGCAAACAGGATGCCCAGGAACAGGCGCTTGCCCATGCCGCCGCTACGCAGCGACCCGAACGCGAACGGCACCGCGGCCAGGCACAGCGCCAGCACGTTCACCGGGTAGAACCAGCGGCTCCAGTACACATCCTCGAAATCGCGCGCATCCAGCCCGTTGCGCTGGCGGTAGGCAATGCTGGTGCTCAGCTCGGCCACGCTGAGGTTTCGCGGCTTGGCGATGCCGGTGGCCAGCGCCGCCGGATCCAGCTTCGAGTTCCACGGCTCACGCGCCACTTCCTGGCGGGTGGCCGAGCGCTCGCCGAAGGTGTCGCGACGCACCCCGGTCAGCACCCAACCGTCCTTGTCGTGCTCGGCGGTGGCGGCATGGGTCAACGAGGCGATATTGCCGTCTTCGGCGATCCGGTACAGCCGCACGTCACGCAGGATCAGCCGCGTGCCCTTGTCGCCCACCAGCTGTTCCTCGCCGCTCTGGGCGTTGAGGAAGGTGTCGCCTTCGCGTGCCCATAGGCCGGAGTAGCGGGTGGTGGAGATGTCCCGCCCCCACTTGGCACTGGCCTTCAATGCATCGGCACGGTCCTGCCCCCACGGGCCCAGCGTCTCGGCGCTGAGCACCATCACTGCGGTCAGCAGCGACAGCGCGATCGCCACCGACACGCTCAGGCGCTTGCGCGACAGGCCCAGCGCACGCAGTGCGGTCAGCTCCGAGGTCGCGGCCAGCTGGCCCAGACCCATCAGCGCGCCGATCACCGCGGCGGTCGGGAACATCGTGTAGGCGCGGCGCGGCACCGTGTACAGCACCCAGGCGGCGGCATGGCCCAGGGTGTAGCCGTTCTTGCCGATGTCCTTGAACTCGCCGGAGAACGCCATCACCACGTCCAGGCCGACCAGCACCGCCCAGGTCAGCAGCACCGTGGTGAACACCGACTGGCCCAGGTACAGATCGAAACGCATCGGGCGCAGCCTCATGCGCGGGCTCCCTTCGAGCGGCCCAGGCGGCCATCACGTGCATACATCCAGATCGCCAGCGCCAGCAGCGGCACGGTCAACCACCACAGGCCGAGCGCGGCCGGAATCTTGCCGTTGGCGATCCAGCCACTGCCGATGAACATCAGGTTGGTGCCCACCATGTAGGCCATCAGGGCCAGCATCATGCGGCCGTAGCGCTGCTGGCGCGGCGAGCTGCGACCCAGCGGCACGGTCAGCAGGGCGAAGGCCAGCGCGATCAGCGGCGGTGCCAGGCGGCGGTGCAGCTGCGCCTGCGCCTGGGGGCGCTCATCGCCGATCAGCTGCAGGGTCGGCATCAGTTCCGGGTCGTCCTCGGTGCGGGTCTGTGCACCGTCGGGCAGGGCCACGTCGTTGCGGGCAAAGGTCGCCAGCCGGTAATCCAGCGCGCCGGCCACCGGGCCTTCCACCTGGTGGCCATCATCCAGCTCCAGGAAGCGCTGGCGGGTGCCCTCGAAGAACATGCGGCCACCATTGGCGGACACGACTTCCAGGCGGTCATCCTTCTGGCGCTGCAGGAACACCTTGCCCAGCTGGGTGCCATCGGGCGAGATCGAGGACAGGTACACCACGCCGCCATTGGGCAGCGGGGTGAAGCGGCCCGGCTCCAGGCCGGCCATCAGCACGCTGCGGTTGGCCTCGATGATCATCTGCTCGGCCATCCGGCCGGCCCACGGGCCCAGCCACAGCGAGCAGGCGCCGACCAGCAGCACCACCGGCACCACCAGCATCAGCAGTGGCCGCAGCAGCCGCTTGGGCCCCACGCCAATGGCGGTGATGACCGCCATCTCCGAGTCGCGGTAGAGCCGGGCCACCGCCAGCAGCAGGCCCAGCATCAGCGCCAGCGGCAGGATCAGCGGCAGGTAGGCGATGAACTGCAGGCCCAGCTGGGAGAACAGCAGCTTGGCCGGCAGGCGTCCGTCGGCGATGTTGCCGAGGATGTCCACCAGCACGCCGCCCACGCTGACCACCAGCAGGACGATCAGGGTAGCCAGGAAACTCTGGACGAAATCGCCCAGCAGGTATCGGTCGAGCTTCAGCATGGGGCGGTGGTTTAAACTCTGGGGTTCGTTCGCGGTGCCGCCCAGTCTACTGTCTGGGCGTAAACGGCCTGCGATTGTACGGACTCGCCAATGGAATCTGCTCAATGGCCCTCGAATTCACCCTGAACCACGTTGCTCCGGCCGCCGCCACCGTTGATTGCCTGGTGGTCGGCGCGTATGCCGACCATACCCTGACCCCGGCCGCGCAGGCCCTGGACGCCGCCAGCGGTGGCCGCCTGGCCGCCCTGGCCCAGCGTGGCGACCTGTCCGGCAAGACCGGTGCGACCACCCTGCTGCACGACCTGCCGGGCGTGACCGCGCCGCGCGTGCTGGTGGTCGGCCTCGGCGACGCCGCCCGCTTCGGCGTGCCGCAGTACCTGAAGGCCGTGGGCGACGCGGTGCGCGCGCTGAAGGCCGGCGCCGTCCGCAGCGCGCTGTTCACCCTGTCCGAACTGGCCATCAAGGACCGCGACGCGGCCTGGGCGATCCGCCAGGCAGTGATCGCCGCCGATCACGCCGCCTACCGCTACACCGCCACCCTGGGCAAGAAGAAGGCCGACGATGCCGGCCTGGCCCAGCTGGCCGTGGCCGGTGACGACGCCCAGGCCCTGGCCCAGGGCCAGGCCATCGCCGCCGGTGTCGAGTTCGCCCGCGAGCTGGGCAACCTGCCGCCGAACTATTGCACCCCGGCCTATCTGGCCGACGTGGGCGTGAAGTTCGCCGGCGAGCACGAGGGTGCCGAAGCCGAGATCCTCGACGAGCACCAGATGGAAGCGCTGGGCATGGGCTCGCTGCTGGCCGTGGCCCGCGGTTCGGCCAACCGCCCGCGTCTGGTCGTGCTGAAGTGGAACAATGGCGGCGACGCCAAGCCCTACGTGCTGGTCGGCAAGGGCATCACCTTCGATACCGGTGGCGTCAACCTGAAGACCCAAGGCGGCATCGAAGAGATGAAGTACGACATGTGCGGCGGCGCCAACGTCATCGGCACCTTCGTCGCGGCGGTCAAGGCCAAGCTGCCGCTGAACCTGGTGGTGGTGGTGCCGGCGGTGGAAAACGCCATCGACGGCAACGCCTACCGTCCTTCCGACGTGATCACCTCGATGTCGGGCAAGACCATCGAAGTCGGCAACACCGACGCCGAAGGCCGCCTGATCCTGTGCGACGCGCTGACCTACGCACAGCGCTTCGAGCCGGCCGCGCTGGTCGACGTCGCCACCCTGACCGGTGCCTGCATGGTCGCCCTGGGCCACCAGACCGCCGGCCTGATGAGCAAGCACGACGACCTGGCCAACGAGCTGCTGGCCGCCGGCGAGCACGTGTTCGACCGCGCCTGGCGCCTGCCGCTGTGGGACGAGTACCAGCCGATGCTGGATTCGACCTTCGCCGACGTCTACAACATCGGCGGCCGCTGGGCCGGCGCGATCACCGCCGGCTGCTTCCTGTCGCGCTTCACCGAAGGCCAGCGCTGGGCCCACCTGGACATCGCAGGCGTCGCCAGCGATGAAGGCAAGCGTGGCATGGCCACCGGCCGCCCGGTCGGCCTGCTGAGCCAGTGGCTGCTGGACCAGGTCGCCCGCGCCTGATGCCGTACCCGACCCTGGCCGGCAGACGCCGGCCGGGGCCTCGCCCGGCACTGCCGGGCCCTTGCCTGACCCGGACCCTGCCATGCCCCGCGCCGACTTCTACCTGATCGCCAAGCCCCGCTTCCTGACCGAGCCGTTGCGCCTGGTCTGCGAACTGGCGCGCAAGGCCAACGACGCCGGGCTGTTCACCCTGGTGCTGGCCCGTGACCAGGCCCAGGCCGAGGAACTGGACGAGCTGCTGTGGGCGTTCGACAACGATGCCTACATCCCGCACCAGATTGCCGGCGAAGACATGGACGAGGAAGAGGCCCTGGTGCTGATCGCCGTACCCGGCACCGACGCGCCGGCACGCCCGCTGGTGATCAACCTGCGCGATGAGCCCTGGCTGGGCCAGTGCGAGCGTGTGCTGGAAGTGGTTCCGGCCGATCCGGAAGCGCGCGAACCGCTGCGCGAGCGCTGGCGCCAGTACAAGGCCGCCGGTTACGACCTCAACAAGCACGACATGTGAGCCCGGCGAGGACCCCTTGATGCGCCTGCTGATCGCCCTGATTCTTCCCTGGCTGTCCTTCTTCACCATCGGCCGGCCGCTGGCCGGGATCGTCTGCCTGATCCTGCAGATCACCCTGATCGGCTGGCTGCCCGCCTACGCGGTCAGCCAGTACCACACCGACCAGAAGATCCGCCGCGCCCTCGGGTCGCGCTGATCTCCCTTCCGCCTTGATTACCGGTTCCCCCGCATGACCCAACTCGCCTCCAGCTACGACCCGACGTCCTTCGAGACCGACCTCTACGAGGCCTGGGAGAAGGCCGGCCACTTCAAGCCGTCCGGCACGGGCGAGCCGTACACCATCCTGCTGCCACCGCCGAACGTGACCGGCACCCTGCACATGGGCCATGCCTTCCAGCAGACCCTGATGGATGCGCTGGTGCGCTACCACCGCATGCGCGGCTACGACACGCTGTGGCAGGTCGGTACCGACCATGCCGGCATCGCCACCGAAATGGTGGTCAGCCGCAACCTCGCGCTGGAAGGCAAGGGCGAGACCCGCGATTCGCTGGGCCGCGAAGGCTTCATCGGCAAGGTCTGGGAGTGGAAGCAGCAGTCCGGCGACACCATCGAACGCCAGATGCGCCGCCTCGGCACCTCCGCCGACTGGTCGCGCAGCACTTTCACCATGGACCCGCAGCCATCGGCGGCGGTCAACGAGGCCTTCGTGCGCTGGTACGAGCAGGGCCTGATCTACCGCGGCCAGCGCCTGGTGAACTGGGACCCGGTGCTGAAGACCGCCATTTCCGACCTGGAAGTGGAGAGCGCCGAGGAAGACGGCTTCCTGTGGTCGATCGCCTACACGCTGGATGACGGCCTGAGCTACGAGCACGTCGAGCGCGATGCCGACGGCGTGGAAACCCTGCGCGAAACCCGCGACTACCTGGTCGTCGCCACCACCCGCCCGGAAACGCTGCTGGGCGATACCGCGGTGATGGTGCACCCGGAAGACGAGCGTTACGCGCACCTGATCGGCAGGAACGTGGTGCTGCCGTTGACCGGCCGGCGCGTGCCGGTGATCGCCGACGACTACGTGGACCGCGCGTTCGGCACCGGCGTGGTCAAGGTCACCCCTGCACATGATTTCAACGACTATGAAGTGGGCGTGCGCCACAGCCTGCCGATGATCAACCTGTTCACCCCGGTGGCGGCGCTGAACGAGAACGCGCCGGAACGCTTCCGGGGCCTGGACCGCTATGAAGCACGCAAGGCCGTGCTGGCCGAGCTGGAAGACCTGGGCATCCTGGTCGAGACCAAGGCGCACAAGCTGCAGGTGCCGCGTGGCGACCGAACCGGCCAGGTGATCGAGCCGTACCTGACCGACCAGTGGTTCGTGAAGATGGACGACCTGGCCAAGCGTGGCCTGGAACTGGTCGAGGACGGAAGCATTGCCTTCGTGCCGCCGAACTGGATCAACACCTACCGCCACTGGATGAACAACATCCAGGACTGGTGCATCAGCCGCCAGCTGTGGTGGGGCCACCGCATCCCGGCGTGGTTCGATGCCGCCACCGGCAGCTGCTACGTCGGTCGCAGCGAAGAGGAAGTGCGGGCCAAGCACAACCTGGGCAGCGAGGTGGTGCTGAACCAGGAAAGCGACGTGCTGGAGACCTGGTTCTCCTCGCAGCTGTGGCCGTTCTCCACCCTGGGCTGGCCGAACGAACAGGCCATGGCCGAGCGCGGCTTCGATCGTTACCTGCCGTCGTCGGTGTTGATCACCGGCTTCGACATCATCTTCTTCTGGGTGGCGCGCATGATCATGGCCACCGACAACCTGGTCGGGAAGATCCCGTTCAAGGACGTCTACTTCACCGGCCTGATCCGCGACGGCCAGGGCCAGAAGATGTCCAAGAGCAAGGGCAACGTGCTCGACCCGCTGGACATCATCGACGGCATCACCATCGACGACCTGGTCGCCAAGCGCACCGGCGGCCTGATGCAGCCGAAGATGGTGGAGAAGATCGAGAAGGCCACCCGCAAGGAATTCCCGGACGGCATTGCTGCCCACGGTGCCGATGCGCTGCGCTTCACCATCGCCGCGCTGGCCACCCACGGCCGCGACATCAAGTTCGACATGAACCGCGCCGAGGGCTACAAGAACTTCTGCAACAAGCTGTGGAACGCCAGCCGCTTCGCGCTGATGAACACCGAAGGTGCGGCGTTCACCGGCGTGCCGACCCCGCGCACCGATGCCGAGCGCTGGATCCTTTCGCGCCTGGCCGCCACCACCGCCGAAGCGCAGGGCCATTTCGCCGCGTACCGCTTCGACCTGCTGGCGCAGTGCCTGTACGAGTTCGCCTGGAACGCGTTCTGCGACTGGTTCCTGGAGCTGAGCAAGCCGGCACTGAACGGTGCCGACGCGGCTGATGCCGAAAGCACCCGCCACACCCTGCTGTACGTGCTGGAAGCGCTGCTGCGCCTGCTGCACCCACTCACCCCGTTCATCACCGAACAGCTGTGGCAGCAGCTGGCCCCGCGCCTGGGCCTGGCCGAAACCACGCTGTCGCTGCGGCCGTATCCGACCGCCGCCGAATTCGCCGGTGATTTCGCCCAGGCCGAGGCCGACGTGGAATGGCTGAAGGCGGTGATCAGTGCGGTGCGTCGCGTGCGCAGCGAATTGAACGTCGCGCCGTCCAGGCAGGTGCCGCTGCGGCTGCAGGCCGGCCTGGAGCAGGACCGCGTGCGCATCGAACGCTTCAGCGCCTCGCTGTCGTTCCTGCTGAAGCTGGACAGCATCCAGTGGTTGGCCGAGGGCGAAAGCGCACCGCCGGCGGCCGCCGCGATCGTGGGCGAGCTGAAGCTGCTGGTGCCGCTGGAAGGCCTGGTCGATCTCGATGCCGAGCGCGCGCGCCTGGACAAGGAGATCAAGCGCGTGGAAGGCGAGCAGGAAAAGAGCGAAACCAAGCTGGCCAGGTTCACCGACAAGGTGCCACCGGCGGTGGTCGATCAGGAGCGCGTGCGCCTGGTCGACTGGAACACCCAGCTGGCCGGCCTGCGCGAGCAGCGCGCGAAGCTGTAACGCCGCGCTCTGGTGCGTGCCAACCAAGGTTGGCACCTGCCACGGCAGGGGAGGTTGGCACCTGCCACGGCGGGAGAGGTTGGCACCTACCACGGCGGGAGAGGTTGGCACCCACCGAAGCGGAATCGGAAACGCCGGGCGATGCCCGGCGTTTCCATTTGCCCCGCATGGCATCATCGGCGGATGCCGCTTTCCATCTTCCTGCTCGTCCTCGCTGCCGCGGCGCTGCATGCCAGCTGGAATGCGATCGTCAAGCGCGGCCCGGACAAGTTCCTCGGTACCGTGCTGGTGACCGGCAGTGCCGCGTTGCTGTCGGCCGCCGCCCTGCCCTTCCTGCCCTTCCCGGCCGCGCACAGCTGGCCCTGGCTGGCTGCGTCGGTGCTGCTGCAGGTGACCTACTACGGGCTGGTCGCGCGTTGTTACCAGCAGGTCGACATGAGCCTGGCCTACCCGCTGATGCGTGGCAGCGCGCCGATCCTGGTCGCACTGGCCGGCACCCTGCTCGGTGAGCCATTGCCCGCCGCAGCGTGGCTGGGCGTGGTGCTGGTGAGCACCGGCATCCTGTGCATGGCACTGGGTGCGCGCGGCGGCCAGCTGCGCCTGCCGCTGCTGACAGCGGCGATGATCGCCACCTACACGCTGGTCGATGCGCAGGGTGCGCGCCAGTCCGGCAGCGCGCTCAGCTACACGTTGTGGTTGTTCCTGCTGTCGGGCATCCCGCTGCCGCTGTGGGCGTTGTATACGCGCGGCGGCGCGGTACTGGACTATGCGCGGCAGCATTGGCCGCTGGGACTGGCCGGTGGCGTCGGCACCACCGCCTCCTATGCGATGGCGTTGTGGGCCATGACCCAGGCGCCGGTGGCAATGATCTCGGCGCTGCGCGAATCCTCGATCCTGTTCGCGCTGCTGATCTCGGTGTTCCTGCTGCGCGAGCGGGTGCCGCGCACGCGCTGGCTGGCAGCGTCGCTCATCGTGGGCGGCGTGCTGGCGTTGCGGCTGGCGTGAGCGACGCATCGGTAGTGCCGGCCGCTGGCCGGCAACCCGTCTGCGTTACAGCGGCGGCATTTCCTGCAGATCGCCGTCGACCAGCTCGATCGCCATCACGACCGCATCCTCGCGGCCCTGTGCAGCCGGGTAGTAGCGCGGGCGGCGGCCGATCTCGTTGAATCCTTCGCTGTGATACAGCGCCAGCGCCGGCGTATTGGACGGACGCACTTCCAGGAAGACGCGCTGTGCGCCACGGTCGGCGGCCAGCTGCACCAGCGCGCGCAGCAGCTGGCGGCCCAGCCCGCGCGACTGTGCCAGCGGATCGATGCAGATGTTCAGCACGTGCGCTTCATCGGCGGCGATGCTGAGCACGCCATAGCCGACCAGCAGGCCATCGCGCTCCATCGCCAGGCCGGGATAGCCGGCACGCAGGCAGTCGATGAAGATGCCGCGGGTCCAGGGAAAAGGGTAGCCGCGCAGTTCGATCGCCATTACCGCATTGAGGTCGCTCTCGCGCAACGCACGCAGGCTGACCGGGCCGGGCCGGGTGACCGCGCTCATGGCGTGCCCCGCTTGCGCAGGGCACGCAGCTGCGGCCACAGCGCACGCTTGGCGGCCGGGTCGTGGCGCAGCTGGTCCAGCGGCCAGCTGTCCATCAACCGCTGCGTAGCCGGGTCGTTCGGGTTGCAGCCGGACGCACGCAGCAGCGCGATCTGCAGGCGATCCGGCAGGCGGACCACCGGCTGGCGCGCGTTGCCGCTGGGCATCGGGCGCTCAGCCGCCGGCACGGTATCCGGGGCACTGACCGGCGTTTCGCGGCGCGGCGGTGCCGGCCGTTCCGGGCGGGCTGCGGGCGCCACCCCGGCATGCTGTTCGCGCGACGGCACGGGGGCCCGCACCGGTTCCGGCGGGGCGACGCTGGCCTCGGCTTCGGCCACGCTCAACTGCAGCGCGGCATCCAGCTCGGCAGCCAGCTGGCCATCGTGATAGACGGTGTAGCCCATGGCCTGCAGCCAGGCCTGCTGGGCCGGTGACCACAGCACGGGCAGGTCCTGGCTCACGCGGCCTCGGGCTTCTTGCGCAGGCGCTGCACGGCCCACATCACCGGGCCGGACAAGGCGTACAGGATGCCGACCGCGAACAGCACGCGCGGCAGGTCGATGACCGCAATGGCGATCGCCACCGGCACCAGTGCCAGCACCAGGAACGGCACGCGGTCCGAACGGGTGCCCTTGGCAGCGCCACCCTTGAAGCTCCAGAAGCGGATGCGGCTGACCATCAGCAGCGCAGCGATGATCGTCACCGCCAGCGCCACGTACCGCAGCTGGTTGCCGTCCCAGCCCAGGTTGCCATCGGCGAACGCCCAGACGAAGGACATCATCAGGCCCGCTGCTGCCGGGCTGGCCAGGCCGACGAACCAGCGCTTGTCGACCACCGCTACCTGGGTATTGAAGCGGGCCAGGCGCAGCGCCGCGCAGGCCGCATACAGGAAGGCCACGGCCCAGCCGACGCGGCCGAGCAGCGGATCGTCGAACTTCAGCCACGACAGCGACCAGTGGTACATCACCAGCGCCGGGGCCATGCCGAAGCTGACCAGGTCGGCCAGCGAGTCGTACTGCACGCCGAATTCGCTGCTGGTACCGGTCAGGCGCGCCACGCGCCCGTCCAGTCCATCCATCACCGCCGCCACGAACACGGCGATGCTGGCATTAACGAAATCCCCGTTGGCCGCGGCGATGATCGCGTAGAAACCGGCGAACAGGCCGGCGGTGGTGAACAGGTTGGGCAGCAGGTAAATCGTGCGCGAGCGCGGCGGCGGTGTGATCGGGTCCATGGAATCCAGTTTAATCGACTTGCCAGCGGTCGGCGCCAATGCTGCAATCGGCGTTCTGCGCCCATTCCGTGGAGTCTGCCATGCGTGCCCTGTCCTGCCTTGGATGCCTGCTGCTGTTGGCCAGTGCCAACGCCTTGGCCGGCCCCGTCTACAAATGGAAGGACGCCCATGGCGTAACCCAGTATTCGGAGACCCCGCCGGCGGGCAAGAAGTTCGAGACCCGCGAACAGGCCCGCACCCCGCAGGCCGCAGCCAGCACCGAGACCCCGGCCGCGCCGGTCCCTGGGCAGTGCAGCACGGCCCGGGCCAACCTGGCCCTGCTGGACGGTGGTGGCCAGGTGATGCAGGACACCGATGGTGATGGCAAGGCCGATACCCCTCCCCCCGGCCGGGCTGGCAGAATAGAGGTCTCTGCCGTTATCCGAAGCCGACGATGCGCCTCTCCCAGTTCCACCTGCATACCACCAAGGAAACCCCCAGCGACGCCGAGCTGACCAGCCATCGGCTGATGCTGCGCGCGGGCATGATCCGCAAGCTGGCATCGGGCCTGTACACCTGGTCGCCGCTGGGCCTGCGCGTGCTGCGCAAGGTCGAGCGCATCGTGCGCGAGGAAATGGACCGGGCCGGTGCCGTGGAATTCCAGATCCCGACCATCCAGCCGAAGGAACTGTGGGAGCAGACCGGCCGCTGGCAGAAGTTCGGCCCGCAGCTGCTGAAGATCAAGGACCGCAAGGACCAGGTGTTCTGCTACAGCCCGACCGCCGAAGAAGCCGCCTGCGACTTCGCGCGCAGCGAGCTGTCCAGCTACAAGCAGCTGCCGGTGAACTTCTACCAGGTGCAGACCAAGTTCCGCGACGAGATCCGCCCGCGCTTCGGCGTGATGCGTTCGCGCGAGTTCCTGATGAAGGACGCCTATTCGTTCCACCTGCACGATGAGTGCCTGGTGCGCGAATACGAGAACATGAAGTCGGCCTACAGCCGCATCTTCACCCGCCTCGGCCTGGATTTCCGCATGGTGCAGGCGGACTCCGGTGCCATCGGCGGTGATGCGTCGCAGGAATTCCACGTCATCGCCGATTCCGGCGAGGACGCGCTGGTGTTCTCCACCGGCTCGGACTACGCAGCCAACATGGAAGCGGCGATTGCCGCCGACCCGGCGCCGCGTGCGGCCGCCACCGAAACGATGCGCAAGGTGGATACCCCCACCCAGAAGACCTGCGAGGACGTCGCGGCGCTGCTCGGCATCGACCTGCAGCGCACGGTGAAGTCGGTGGCGCTGATCGCCGGCGAAGGCAAGGCACAGCAGTTCGTGCTGGCGCTGGTGCGTGGCGACCATGAGGTCAACGAGATCAAGCTGGCCAAGGTCGCCGGCCTGGACGAGCAGCGCTTCGCCAGCGAGGCGGAAATCGCCGAGCACCTGGGCAGCGTGCCGGGCTTCCTTGGCCCGGTCGCGCCGGCCAAGGCCATCCGCGTGGTCGCCGATCGCGAAGTGGCGGCGATGGCCGACTTCGTCGTCGGCGCCAACGAAGCCGGTTTCCACCTGGCCGGCGTCAACTGGGGCCGCGACCTGCCGGAACCGGAAGTGGCCGACATCCGCAACGTGCGGGCCGGCGACCGTGCCGTGGACGGCGGTGAACTGAAGATCGCACGTGGCATCGAAGTCGGCCATGTGTTCCAGCTCGGCCGCAAGTACGCCGAAGCGCTGGATGCCACCGTGCTGGACGAGAACGGCAAGGCCGCGGTGATGGCGATGGGGTGCTACGGCATCGGCATCTCGCGCGTGGTGGCTGCCGCGATCGAACAGAACCATGACGATGCCGGCATCATCTGGCCGGACGCGATGGCGCCGTGGCAGGTGGTGGTGTGCGTGATCAACCCGAAGGGCGATGCGGCCGTGGCCGACGCCGCTGCCAACCTGCTGCAGGAGCTGCGCGACGCGGGCCTGGACGCTGCACTCGACGACCGCGGCCTGCGCCCGGGCGCGATGTTCGCCGACATGGAGCTGATCGGTATTCCGCATCGCGTGGTGGTCAGCGAACGCGGCCTGGCCGCTGGCACCTACGAGTACCGCTCGCGCCGCGCCAGCGACGCGGAGAACCTGGACAAGGCCTCCCTGCTGCAGCGTCTGCAGGGCTGATCAGGAAAAGACCGGGGCCTGCCCCGGTCTTTTTTCTTGCCCGCGCCCTTCCCCGATATTGCAGCGGACATAATCCGGTCAAAATCACCGCGACGGCGTCTGCATGCCGCCACGCCATGACCCGCCTGCATTTGTGCTGTGATTAATTCATCTCTATTCTGTCCGCCGACGCCATGGACTGGCTTGTCCCGTCCACACATTAGTTTCCGGAGTAACCGTAAATGAGCATTGACCTGACCGGCCTGTCAGCACGCGAGCTGGGCGCCCTGATCCGTACCGCCAAGAAGCAGCAGACCATCGTCGCCAAGCGCCGGCCGATCACCAAGGTCCGGGCCCAGCTGACCAAGCTGGCCAAGACCGAGGGTTACACCATCGAAGAACTGTTCGGCAGCGCCCCGGCCACGCGTGCCCGCAAGGCCGCCCCGGCCGCCAAGGCCCCGTCGAAGACCGCCGGCCGCAAGCTGGGCAAGGTTGCACCGAAGTACCGCAACCCGGCCAATCCGAAGGAAACCTGGACCGGCCGTGGCAAGCAGCCGCGCTGGATGGCTGAACTGACCGCCAAGGGCAACAAGAAGCCGGAAGATTTCCTGATCAAGAAGGCCTGAGGCCGGGATCAGGTTGGAACGAAAGACGCCGGCGGACGCCGGCGTTTTTCATTCTCGGGTGTGTGGACCGGGGTCCACACCCACCGACATCATCACAGGGTCTTGCGAGCGGGCATCAGCAGGTTGCCGAACAGCAGGCCGGCGACCAGCGCCATCACCACGTTGAGCACGGTGAGGAACACGCTCTGGCCGGCGCCGACATCCTGTTGCTGGACCAGGGTCAGCACGCCGCGCAGGCTGGTGCTGCCGGGCACCATCATGATGATGCCGGGCAGGCGGATGATCGCGCCCGGACGCCCGACCAGGCGACCGAACAGATTGCCGCCCGCGGTCAGCAGCATCGCCGACAGGAAGATGCCGGCCGGCGCCCCCCAGGCATGGCCGCCGAACTTGGAGATCGCATAACCGGCCACCGAGGCGGCGATCACCCACGGGTAATCGCGCCGGTTGGCCTTGAACAGCATCGCGAACGCAAAGGCCGCGGTCAGCAGCGAACCCCACTCCACCCACGGCCCCTGCGGCCGCGCGGCGCGGATCACCGGATCCAGCCCGAGCACGTCGGCCAGGGTCACCGCGATCATCGCGCCGACGCTGAGCTTCATGATGGTGGTCAGCGCGCCGGCAAAGCGCGCGGTGCCCGACACCCAGTGCTGGCTGGCCAGCTCATTGACCGCATTGGTCAGTGACATGCCGGGCAGCAGCACCACCAGCGAGGCGATGATCACCGTATTGAGGTTGAGCGCGCCAATGAAGGACGCCACCAGGGTGGCGACCATGCCGGCCAGCAGCGCCGCCAGCGCCTCGGCCGCTTCGCGGGTGGCCGGGCGGCGGTCGGTGACCATGCCGAGCAGGCCGATCATCAGGCCGATGACACCGGCGGTGGCGATGTCCAGCCACGGCAGCTTCCACATGCCGGCCACGCCGGCCGCGCCGAGGGTGAATGACAGGATGGTGCGCAGCTTGCCGCGCCGGCCCGGATCCTTGTCCAGCTGGCGCAGCGCGGTATGGCCCTGGGCGATGCTCATCCGCCCGTTGGACACTTCTTCGGCGATATGGTCGGCGACGCTGAGCTTGTGCAGGTCGTTCTCACCGGGCGCCAGGCGGATCACGCGGGTGATGTCGCTGGAGCCGATCGCCTGCGCCGGATCGCTGAAGCTGAGGATGATACCGGTGGGATTCGACCACGGTTCACAATCCAGATCGAGCTGGCGGGCCAGTGCCACCACCGCCGTTTCCAGGCGCTGGGCCGTGGTGCCATAGCTGTGCAGGCGTCCGGCGATCTCGGAAACAAAGGCCACGCGCTGTGCGTAGGTGGCCTGGGGCGTGGGGATCGTGTGAGCGTCTGCGGACATGCGCCGTAGTATTACCTACGCTGGGGCCCACCGGAGAAATTCATCCGAGTTCGACGCGAAGCCCGATACAGAACGGTTATGCTGCGACCCGAATGGCCCACGTCACCCCGAACCTCGCCCCCCAGCTCCAACAGGATGCCCATGACCCGGGCCTGATCCACCTGTCCGGCACCTGGACCTTGAAGACCGCGCTGGCCGCGGCCGAGGTCCTGCACGGCGTTCCCGACAAGCTGACCGGCATCGATGCCACCGGCATCGAGCAGCTGGATTCGGCCGGCGTGCTGCAGGTGCTGCGCGTGGCCCACCGTGCCGATCTGCACGAAGACGCACTGCAGTTCCGCGCGGACCACCAGGCGCTGGTGTGCACCATCGAGGAAGTGGCCGACGACCGCCCCAAGCCCAAGCGCGATTTCGGCGTGCTGGCCGCGCTGGAACGGCTGGGTGTCAGCGTCCACGCCACTGGCCACAACATCAAGGCGCTGTGCAGTTTCCTCGGCGAGAACCTGGTCAAGGCGGCCCGGCTGGTCAAGGAACCCCGCCGCTTCCGGCTGACCGCCACCGTGCACCAGATGGAGCAGGTGGGGCTGGATGCGGTACCGCTGGTGGCGCTGCTGTCCTACCTGGTGGGTGCGGTGATCGCATTCCTCGGCTCGACCATCCTGCGCGACTTCGGCGCCGAGATCTATGTGGTCGAGCTGGTCAACATCGCCTTCCTGCGCGAGTTCGCGGTACTGCTGACCGCGATCGTGCTGGCCGGCCGCACCGCCAGTGCGTTCACCGCGCAGATTGGTGCGATGAAGGCACGCGAGGAGATCGATGCAATGCGCACGCTGGGCCTGGACCCGGTCGACCTGCTGGTGCTGCCGCGACTGCTGGCGCTGCTGGTCACCCTGCCCTTGCTGACCTTCATCGCGATGATCGCGGGCCTGGCCGGCGGCATCACCGTCGGCGCGTTCGACCTCGACATCCCGCCGCAGATGTACATCGCGCGCATGCACGAGACGATGGAAGTGCGGCACCTGCTGGTCGGCCTGTCCAAGGCACCCGTGTTCGCGCTGGTGATCGGCCTGATCGGCTGCCTGGAAGGACTGAAGGTCGAGGGCACCGCGCAGTCGGTCGGCGAGCGCACCACCTCCAGCGTGGTGCAGACGATCTCGCTGGTGATCATCATCGACGCCTTCGCGGCGTTGTGGTTCATGCACATGGACTGGTGACATGAGCACATCCGCCCTCCCCGACTCCATCGACATGCGCGACGACCAGGGCCACGAACTGGCCATCCGCGTGCGTGGCCTGGTCAACCGCTTCGGCAGCCAGACCGTGCACGAAGACCTGGACCTGGATGTGCGTCGCGGCGAAATCCTGGGCGTGGTCGGCGGCTCCGGTACCGGCAAATCGGTGCTGATGCGCTCGATCCTGGGCCTGCGCGTGCCCGATGCCGGGCAGATCGAAGTACTCGGCCGCGACGCGCGTGCCGACGACGCCGAGAGCCGGCTGCACATCGAGCGCAACACCGGCGTGTTGTTCCAGGATGGCGCCCTGTTCTCCTCGCTGACCGTGGGCGAGAACGTGCAGGTGCCGCTGAAGGAACACCATCGCGAGCTGCCCGAGCGCTGGCACTACGAACTGGCGCTGCTGAAAGTGAAGCTGGCCGGCCTGCCCGCCGATGCGATCAACAAGCTGCCCTCACAGCTGTCCGGCGGCATGCGCAAGCGCGCCGGCCTGGCCCGGGCACTGGCGCTGGATCCGCCATTGCTGTTCCTGGACGAACCCACCGCCGGCCTCGACCCGATCGGCGCGGCCGCGTTCGACCGCCTGATCAAGACCCTGCAGGAAGCGCTGGGGCTGACCGTGTTCCTGATCACCCACGACCTGGACACGCTGTACGCGATCTGCGACCGGGTCGCGGTGATCGCCGACCGCAAGGTGGTGGCCAACGCACCCTTGCCTGACATCGAGAAACTGGATCATCCGTGGATCCAGGAATACTTCCACGGACCCCGCGCGCGCGCCGCGCGTGGCGAACAGATCGAGAGTGCCTGAGCCATGGAAACCAAAGCCAACTACGTGCTGATCGGCGCGTTCACCCTGATCACCGGCCTGGCCCTGCTGGCCTTTGGCCTGTGGGCCGCCAAATACTCCTCCGACCGTACCTGGCAGGAGTACCGCGTGGTGTTCCGCGAAGCGGTGACCGGCCTGTCGGTGGGCAGCCCGGTGCAGTACAACGGCATCGCGGTGGGCTCGATCACCGAACTGAACCTGGTGCCGGACGACCCGCGCCAGGTAGTCGCGCGCATCCGCCTGAACTCCAACACGCCGGTCAAGACCGATACCCGCGCCAAGCTGGCGATCACCAGCCTGACCGGCCCGTCGATCATCCAGCTCAGCGGCGGCACGCCGCAGTCGCCGGCGCTGACCACGGTCAACAAGGACCCGGCACCGATCATCCCGACCACGCCCTCTGCGCTGCAGAACATCACCGACGTCGCCAACCGCATCGTCGAGCGCATGGACCAGATCCTCAGCGACCGCAACGTGGCCTCGATCAACGCGACGCTGGCCAACCTGGAGACGATCAGCGGCGGCCTGGCCGACCGTGACCAGGGCACGCAGGCGCTGCTGCTCAGCGCGCGCGATGCCGCCCGCAGCCTGGACACCACGCTGAAGACCACCAACGGCACCATCGAGCGCCTGGACAGGAACCTGGTGCAGCAGCTGCCCGGCATCATCGACAAGCTCGACGCGACCCTGGCCAAGCTCGACTCGGCCGCCGGCAACGCCGATTCGATCCTTGGCGAGAACCGCGCCGCGATCAACAGCTTCGCCAACGATGGCCTCGGCCAGCTGGGCCCGACGCTGACCGAACTGCGCGGCCTGATCCGCGACCTGCGCCGGGTCAGCGACCGCCTCGAGAACAACCCCGCGCGCTACCTGCTGGGCCGCGACGCACCGAAGGAGTTCGAACCCAAATGAGCCCGACCACCCTTCCGCGCCTGCTGCTGGCCGCTTCGATGGTCACCCTGCTGGGGGGCTGCTCCATCCTCGGCAGCAGCGAGAAAACCGCGGTGACGCTGTACTCGCCGTCCGTGCAGGTCAAGGCGGACCCGGCGTGGCCGCAGGCCAGCTGGCAGCTGGTACTGGCCAAGCCCAGCGCCGCGCGCATGGTCGACAGCCCGCGCATCAATGTGCGGCCGACACCGTCGCAGCTTGAGATCTACAAGGGTGCCAGCTGGGCGCAACCGGCCACCGACATGATCGAAGACACCCTGCTGCGTGGCTTCGAGGATTCCGGCCGCATCCGCGGCGTGGCCCGCAGCACCGCCGGCATCCGCGCCGACTACAAGCTGTCCACCGATGTGCGCCGCTTCGAATCGGATTACCAGGGCCAGGCCACGCCCACCGTGGTGATCGAGGTCAACGCCAAGCTGATCCATGTCGCCGACCAGCGTGTGGTCGCTGACCGCACCTTCCGCCAGGCGCAGCCGGTCGGCAGCACCGACGTACCGGCGGTGACCGCCGCGTTCGAGCGTGGCCTGCAGCAGCTGGCGCAGGACGTGGTGGGCTGGACGCTGCAGAGCGGGCAGGCCGACCAGCCGACCGTTGCGCGCTGATCGCAGCATTCGCCGGGCGCGTGGTTACGGGCTCAGATCCCTTTCCGGCCGGAAAGGGACCTGACCCCTTCTTCGTCAACGCGGCGAAATCCAACGGAAGGTCAGGTTGATCCGCTCGCCGTGAACCCGCGCCATCTTCGGCAGCGCGTGCTGGTAGAAGCGCTGGGTCTGTCCGGCCATCAGCAGCAGGTCGCCGTGGCCCAGCACGAATTCAGCCTTGCGTGCCGGGTCGTCGCGGCGTCGCAGCAGGAATCGGCGCGCCGCGCCCAGGCTCAGCGAAGCGATCACCGGGGCCGGACCCAGCTCCGGCTCGTCATCGCTGTGCCAGCCCATGTAGTCACCGCCACCGCGGTAGCGGTTCAGCAGCACGCTGTTGAAGCGGCCGTGGCCTTCGGCTTCCAGGCGCCCGCGCATGGCCTGCAACACCGGTGGCCAGGGGCGCGGCACGAACTCGGCACCGGAATAGCGATAGCGGGCCTGCGGGTCGCCGATCCAGCAGCTCAGCCGCGGCGAGTCCACCCAGTTGCCGAACATGCGGATGCGATGGGTTTCCCAGGGCACTTCGGCCTGCAGCGAATACAGGAGCTGGTCGGCCTCGGCCGCAGCCAGCCATCCCGGCAGGTGCAGGACATCGGCATCGGGCAGGTCGTGGGGGAACAGCATGGTCACACGCTAGCACGCCGCCGTTTGCCGTCATGGCCGCCAGCACCGAAAATGGCGCCATGACCGTTGCCCAGATGCTGATCCCGTCCTACCGCCCGCTGTCGCGAGGCCTCGCCCGATGAGCCTGCGCCAGTCGCTGTTCCCGTTGCTGCGCGCCGTGTTCCGGGCCTTGCCGTTGCCGCAGGCGCAGCGCGACCGGTTGCGCACCCGGCTGTTGGCACGGCATGGCGACTGGGTGCCGCCGCCCCCCAAGGGGCAGCAGGATGAGGGGGGCGCGCGCGCCAGTGCCCAGCTGCGCTGGCGTGCCGATGAACCGGCGATCGGCCACGTGCCATGGCGTGAGGGAGCATTGCCGTCACCCATGCCGGCGACGCTGGTCGCTTTCTACCTGCCGCAGTTCCATACCTTCCCGGAGAACGACGCCTGGTGGGGCAAGGGCTTTACCGAGTGGCGCAACGTCACCCGCGCCCTGCCGCAGTTCGAGGGTCACATCCAACCCCGCCTGCCGGCCGACCTCGGCTTTTATGACCTGCGCAACCCGCAGGTGATGCGTGACCAGGCACGCTTGGCTGCGGAGTACGGCATCGGCGCATTCTGCTTCTACTACTATTGGTTCAGCGGCCGCACCCTGATGGAGGACCCGCTGCGTCAATGGCTGGCCGATGACAGCATCGACCTGCCGTTCTGCCTGTGCTGGGCCAACGAGAACTGGGCACGACGCTGGGACGGCCGCGACGACGACATCCTGATCGGCCAGCAGCACAGCGCAGAGGACGATCTGGCCTTCATCGCACATGTCGCGCCCTACCTGCGCGACCGCCGTGCATTGAAGGTCGAGGGTCGGCCGATGCTGCTGGTCTATCGCCCGAACCTGCTGCCCGACGCCCGGGCGACTGCCGAGCGCTGGCGCCGCTGGTGCCGCGACAACGGCGTGGGCGAGATCCACCTGGCCTACGTCCAAGGCTTCGAGCGACCGGATCCGCGCGATATCGGCTTTGATGCCGCCGTCGAATTCCCGCCGAACATGAGTAACCCGCGCTCGTTGTCGGCACAGCAGTGGCTGCTCAATCCTGCCTTCAATGGCGATGTACGCGACTGGCGCGAACTGGCTGCAGAAATCGCAGCGCGGCCACTGCCGGATTATCCGCTCTATCCTGGCGTGAACCCGGGCTGGGACAACGAGGCGCGTCGTTCCGGCCGCGGCCGCGTGTACCTGCACGCCTCACCCCGTGGCTACCGCGACTGGTTGCGCACCACGATCCATGAACGCCTGGCCCTGGCGCCTGCGCGCCAACGCATGGTCTTCATCAATGCCTGGAACGAATGGGCCGAAGGCGCGGTGCTGGAACCGGATGCCCGGCTTGGGCATGCCTGGCTTGACGCGACGCGCCAAGCGCTGTCCCCGGCTTCGCCCGCCGGCCCCCTGCGGGCCTGCCTGCTGATTCTCATTGATGATCCCGGGCTGATCGCTACAGCTTGCGAGGCCGCCAGCGGCCTGGGCGTGAGCTACCGTGTTTTCATTCCAATGGCGCAGCGCCCTCATGACGCTGCGGTCGATATCATCGGCCATGCGGGCAATGCCCTGTCCAGCATCGTGCAGGTCCTGGAGGCTTTTGGTCCGGATCCATCGTTGCTGGCCTGCTGGCTGGACCTCCGCGGAAGCGGCGAGGCAAGACCGCAGCTACCAGGAACGGCGGATCTCGACGCTGTGCTTCAACAGTTCGATGAGCAACCTGCGCTGGGCATGTTCGCGGCATCCACTCCGGAGGCCGTCGCCGTTACACGCCGTCATCTCCGCTGGGCGGCGCGGCTTGGGATGGCCGACGCCCCTACGCCGCAGACAGCAGGCACGATGTGGCTGCGGGCGTCGGCGTTGCGGTCACTGCTGGATGCGCACTGCTATCCCAGTGAGCTGGACAACGACAATGCACTTGATCCGGTCATGCAGTTGCTGCCGGACCTTGTTGCCAACGCCGGCTACGTCGTCGCAAGCCCACAACGCCAACCCTGAGGCTGGCGCTGCGCGACAACATCGTTGACCTCAGCGCCGGAACGCGACGCCGGTCTTTTCCTTCAGTTCTTCATCGCTGACACCCGGCGCGGCCTCCACCAGCAACAGGCCCTTGTCAGTCACGTCGAACACCGCCAGATCGGTGATGATGCGGTCGACCACGCCCACGCCGGTCAACGGCAGCGTGCATTCGGCCAGGATCTTGTGCTCGCCGTTCTTGGCAGTGTGCTCCATCAGCACCACAACGCGCTGCACGCCGGCGACCAGGTCCATTGCCCCGCCCATGCCCTTGACCATCTTGCCGGGCACCATCCAGTTGGCCAGGTCACCCTGGTCGGTGACCTGCATGGCGCCAAGGATGGCCAGGTTCACATGGCCACCGCGGATCATCGCGAAGCTGTCGTGGCTGCCGAAGTAGCTGGCACCGGCACGCGCCGTAACCGTCTGCTTGCCGGCATTGATCAGGTCCGCGTCGACTTCAGCGTCGGTCGGGAACGGGCCGATGCCGAGCAGGCCGTTCTCCGACTGCAGCCACACATCCACGCCTTCGGGAATGTGATTGGCAACCAGCGTCGGCAGGCCGATGCCCAGGTTCACGTAGGCGCCATCGATCAGCTCCTGGGCGGCGCGTGCCGCCATCTCGTCACGGGTCCACGCCATGTCAGTTGCCCTCCGCGCGGATGGTGCGCTGTTCGATTCGCTTCTCAGGATGCGCGTTGTGCACGATGCGGTGCACATAGATGCCTGGCAGGTGCACCTGGTCCGGGTCGATGGCACCGACCGGCACCACCTCCTCCACTTCCACGATGCAGACCTTGCCGGCCATCGCACAGGCCGGGTTGAAGTTGCGTGCGGTCTTGCGGAACACCAGGTTGCCGGCCTCGTCGGCCTTCCAGGCCTTGACCAGTGCCACATCGGCGCGCAGCGCCGTCTCCATCACGTAGTGCTTGCCGTCGAACTCGCGGGTTTCCTTGCCCTCGGCAACCACCGTGCCATAGCCGGTGGCAGTGAAGAACGCCGGAATACCCGCACCACCGGCACGCAGGCGCTCGGCCAGTGTGCCCTGCGGGTTGAACTCCAGCTCCAGCTCACCAGCCAGAAACTGCCGTTCGAATTCCTTGTTCTCGCCCACGTAGGACGAAATCATTTTCTTGATCTGCCGGGTTTCCAGCAGCTGGCCCAGTCCGAAGCCATCGACACCGGCATTGTTGGAGATCACGGTCAGGCCCTTGACGCCACTGTCGCGCAGCGCAGCGATCAGCGCCTCGGGAATGCCACACAGGCCAAAGCCGCCCACGGCCAGGGTCTGTCCATCGGCGACCACCCCCTGCAGGGCCTCCGTCGCACTGGCGAAGCGCTTGCCGCGCTTTCCGCCGGAAGTCGATTGCTGCATTGCTCTACTGCCCTGCACGTTGAGGATGACCGCATTCTAGCCGGAGGCAACGAAAGAGCTGGATGCGCCGCAGCATTGCCGAGGCATCGCCAAGGGCTGCGTTGCATGGGGGTTTCTCCTGCCGGTGGTGGGCGCGGCGCCCGGCTCGCCCGCACTGATGGCCCGGACCTGCAACGAAGAGGGCCTGCTTCGCGGGACGGACGCGTGGCCGCTGGAAAAGGGTGAACGCTGCCTGTCAGATGTCGCGGCACGCAGCCATGCGGCGACAGGCGCGTCGCCAGGGTGAAATGCTCGGCCAGAAGTTCCTGGCGGGGGGAAGCAACCGCGCCACAAGCCTGCGTCATCCCTGCAGCTGTCCGCGTCCGGCCATCGCCCGCCGGTCCTGCTCCGCCACGTCAAGTACGCCAGCAACGGCGTGATCGCGTTTGGCTGCCAGTGGCAGGAACTCCTGGGGCTGCTGCTGGCTCCCGGCCACTTGACGCAGGCTGGCCTGGCCGTGATCGCCCAGCCAGCGGCCGTTTACCCGCTTGCCAAGCGGTACGGGCGCCCCCGCGTACCCGATACCCCCAGCCAATCACCGGGAGTTGCGGAATGGAAACGATTCCCATACAGGACAAAGGCTACAATCAGTGGCTAAGCTCACATTGGATCTGACCGATGCCCCTGCCCGCCTTCAAGGCCTATGACATCCGCGGCCGCGTGCCGGAAGAACTGAACGAAGACCTGGCACGCCGGATCGGCACGGCCCTGAATGCACAGCTCGCTCCGGGCCCGGTGGTGCTGGGCCACGACGTCCGCCTGACCAGCCCCGCGCTGCAGGACGCGCTGGCGGCCGGCCTGCGCGGTGCCGGCCGCGAAGTCATCGACATCGGCCTGTGTGGCACCGAGGAGGTCTATTTCCAGACCGATCACCTGGGGGCTGCCGGCGGGGTGATGGTCACTGCCAGCCACAATCCAATGGATTACAACGGCATGAAGCTGGTCAAGGAGAACGCCCGGCCGATCAGCTCCGATACCGGCCTGTTCGCGATCTCCGATGCGGTCGCCGCCGATTCATCCGCGGCACAGCCGCCTTGCGCCGGCCAGATCGCCCAGCATGACAAGAGCGCCTACATCCAGCACCTGCTGAGCTACGTTGACACCAGCAAGCTCAAGCCACTGCAGATCGTTGTCAACGCCGGCAACGGCGGCGCCGGTGCCATCGTCGACCTGCTGGCACCGCACCTGCCGTTCGAGTTCATCCGCATCTGCCACGAACCGGACGGCAGCTTCCCCAACGGCATTCCCAATCCACTGTTGCCGGAAAACCGCGCCGCCACCGCCGACGCCGTGCGCGAACATGGCGCGGACTTCGGCATTGCGTGGGATGGCGATTTCGACCGCTGTTTCTTCTTCGACCACAACGGCCGCTTCATCGAGGGCTACTACCTGGTCGGCCTGCTGGCCAAGGCAATCCTCGCCCACCATCCGGGTGGCAAGGTCGTGCATGACCCCCGCCTGGTCTGGAACACCGTGGAGATGGTCGAACAGGCCGGTGGCGTGCCAGTGCTGTGCAAGAGTGGCCACGCCTTCATCAAGGAAAAGATGCGCGCGGAGGATGCCGTGTACGGCGGCGAGATGAGCGCCCACCACTACTTCCGCGAGTTCGCGTATGCCGACTCGGGCATGATTCCGTGGCTGCTGATCGCCCAGCTGGTCTCCGAAAGCGGCCGCTCGCTGGCCGACTGGGTTGAAGACCGCATGGCCGCCTACCCTTGCAGCGGTGAGATCAACTTCAAGGTTGCCGATGCCAAGGCTGCGGTCACACGCGTGATGGAACACTTCGCCGCGCAGTCGCCCGCGCTGGACTACACCGATGGCGTCAGCGCCGATTTCGGCGACTGGCGCTTCAACCTGCGCAGCTCCAACACTGAACCGCTGCTGCGCCTGAATGTGGAATCGCGGGGAGACGCTGCATTGATGCAGGCGCGTACCGACGAGATTTCCTCCCTGCTGCAGAAATAATCAAAGGAAGGCCATGAGCACTATCCAGCCTGTCATCCTGTCCGGTGGCTCCGGTACCCGTCTGTGGCCGCTTTCGCGCGAAGCCTATCCCAAGCAGTTCCTTCCGCTGGCCAGCGAACAGACGATGCTGCAGGCCACCTGGCAGCGGGTGGCGCCGATTGCCGCACGCGGCCCGTTGGTGATTGCCAACGAGGAACACCGCTTTGTTGCCGCCGAGCAGCTGCAGCAGGTTGGCGCCGAGCCAGCCGCGATCATCCTTGAGCCGGTCGGCCGCAACACGGCACCGGCGATCGCGGTGGCCGCGCTGGAAGCCACCCGCGACGGCGGCGACGCGCTGCTGCTGGTGCTGCCCTCCGATCATGTGATCAACAACGAGACTGCATTCCGCAGCGCCGTCCAGGCCGCCGCCGCTGCTGCCGAAGCCGGAAAGCTGGTGACCTTCGGCATCGTGCCGACCGGCCCGGAAACCGGCTACGGCTATATCAAGGCCGCCGATGGCCAGGGCCTGCGCGCGGTCGAGCGCTTCGTCGAGAAGCCCGACCTGGGCACCGCCACCCGCTACGTCAGCAGCGGCCAGTACTACTGGAACAGCGGCATGTTCCTGTTCAAGGCCTCGCGCTACCTGCAGGAGCTGGAACGCTTCCAGCCCGCCATGCTCGCCGGCAGCCGCCAGGCCTGGCAGCAGGCGCGTCGCGATGCCGATTTCACCCGCCTGGACAAGGAGGCCTTCACTGCCGTTCCGTCCGATTCGATCGACTATGCGGTGATGGAGAAGACCGCCGATGCCGTGGTGATTCCACTGGATGCCGGCTGGAACGATGTCGGCTCGTGGACCGCGCTGCGCGATGTCTCGCAGCAGGACGGCGATGGCAACGCCCACCAGGGCGACGTGATTGCCATCGACTGCCGCAACACCTATGCCTACGCACAGCGCCTGGTGGCGCTGGTCGGGCTGGATGACGTGGTAGTGGTGGAAACCGACGACGCGGTGCTGGTCGGCAAGGCCGATCGCATGCAGGAGGTCAAGACCGTAGTGGCGCAGCTGAAGGCCGAAGGCCGCAGCGAGGCCACCTGGCACCGCAAGGTCTATCGCCCGTGGGGTGCCTACGATTCGATCGACAACGGCGAGCGCTTCCAGGTCAAGCGGATCACGGTCAAGCCCGGCGGCACGCTGAGCCTGCAGATGCATCACCATCGCGCCGAACACTGGATCGTGGTCAGCGGCACCGCTGAAGTGACCCGTGGTGACGAGGTGATCCTGCTCAGCGAGAACCAGAGCACCTATATTCCGCTGGGCGTGACCCACCGCCTGCGCAACCCGGGCAAGCTGCCGCTGGAACTGATCGAAGTGCAGTCCGGCAGCTACCTGGGCGAGGATGACATCGTGCGGTTCGAGGATACCTACGGGCGCAGCTGAGGTTTGCCCGGGGTCGGATCCCGTTGCTGCGCAACGGGCTCTGACCCGTTCCTGATCGGCCCGGCAGCGCTGCGTCGCCGGGCTTGGCCCGGCGCTACGGCCGTCAGGCCAGCTCCGCCATCACCCGCTTCAGGCCATCCTGCCAGCTCGGCAGCACGACGCCGAAATCCTGCTGCAGCTTGCGGTTGTCCAGCACCGACCAGGCCGGGCGCCTGGCCGGGGTCGGATACTCGGAACTGGGAATCGCCTCGACCGTCGGCACCTTGGCCAACACGCCGCTGGCCAACGCCTCGGCAAATATGGCCTCGGCAAAGCCATGCCAGCTGGTCCGGCCGCTGGCGGTCAGGTGCCAGGTACCCGACAACTGCCCAGGATGCTGCAGTGCCTGCGCGGTGACATCGGCGATCAACGCGGCCGGCGTCGGTGTACCGATCTGGTCGGCCACCACCCGCAACGCATCGCGCTCGGCGCCCACGCGCAGCATGGTGCGCAGGAAGTTCGCGCCGTGCGAGGCATACACCCACGCCGTGCGAAAGATCAGATGGCGGCCACCGGCCGCACGCACCGCGTCCTCGCCATCGCGCTTGCTCGTGCCATACACGCCGAGCGGTGCGGTCGGCTGGTCCTCGCGGTAGGGCGCGCTGCCCTGGCCGTCGAACACGTAGTCGGTGGAGTAATGCACGAACGGCACGCCATGCGCCGCACACCAGCGCGCGATCACGCCTGGTGCCTGCGCGTTGGCGGCGAAGGCCGCATCGACGTCCTGTTCGGCGTGATCAACAGCGGTGTAAGCCGCCGCATTGACCACTACCAATGGCTGCACGCGGTCCAGCAATGCCGGCAGGCTGTCGGGCTGGCCGAAATCGGCCGTTTCACAGGTACTTCCGTCGGGCAGTTGGCCGCTGCGCGTGGTTGCAATCACCTTCCCCAGCGGCGCCAGCGCGCGCAGCAACTCCTGGCCCACCTGCCCGTTGCCACCGAACACCAGCACGGTCATGGCACGTAGACCGGCAGGCGATCTTCAGCAATGTCCTTGAGGAACGGCGCGTTCTCGTCCTTGGCCGACAGCGTTGGTGTGCTCACCGGCCAGTCCACCGCGATGTCGGCGTCGTTCCAGCGGACACCTGCATCGAAGTCCTTCAGATAAACCTCGGTGCACAGGTAGCTGAACACCGCACGCTCGGACAACACGGCAAAGCCATGGGCAAAGCCCTCCGGAATCCAGAACTGCTTCTTGTTCTCCGCGCTCAGCACCACCGCTTCCCACTGGCAGAAGGTCGGCGAACCGCAGCGGATATCCACGGCCACGTCGTAGACCTCGCCTTCCAGCACGCTGACCAGCTTGCCCTGCGGCCGCGGCCACTGGTAATGCAGGCCGCGCAGCACGCCCTGTGCGGACGTCGACACGTTGCTCTGCACGAAACGGTCCGGCAGGCCCAGCGCGGCGAAGCGCTCGGCATTCCAGGTTTCGAAGAAATAACCGCGGGCATCGCCGAACACCGCCGGCTCGATCACCACGCAGCCGGGCAACCGGGTTTCAATCACTTTCATGGAACGACTCCACGCACGGCGAGCTTATGCAGGTATTCACCGTAGCTGTTCTTGATCAACGGCGCGGCCAGCGCTTCCAATTGTCCAGCGTTGATCCAGCCCTTGCCGAACGCGATTTCCTCGGGACAGCAGACCTGCAGGCCCTGACGGGTCTGGATCGTCTCGATGAAGTTGGATGCTTCCAGCAGCGACTGGTGGGTACCGGTATCCAGCCACGCATAGCCACGGCCGAGCGCCTCCAGGTGCAGGTCGCCTTCGGCCAGGTAACGCTTGTTGAGATCGGTGATCTCCAGTTCGCCACGCGGTGACGGCTTCAATTCGGCCGCGTAATCGCAGGCCTTGCCGTCATAGAAGTACAGGCCGGTCACCGCATAGTTGGAGCGCGGCTTTTCCGGCTTCTCCACCAGATCGATCACCTTGCCGCCCTGGTCGAACTCGGCCACGCCATACCGTTCCGGGTCATTGACCCAATACCCGAACACGGTCGAGCCGTGCACGCGCTCGTCAGCACGCTTGAGCACCTCGCGCAGGCCGTGGCCGTGGAAGATGTTGTCGCCCAGCACCAGGCAGCTCGGCTTGCCAGCCACGAAGTCGCGGCCGATCAGGTAGGCCTGGGCCAGGCCATCTGGGCTCGGCTGCACCGCGTACTGGATGTCCATTCCCCACTGCGAACCGTCGCCCAGCAGCTGCTGGAACAGCGCCTGCTCGTGCGGGGTGTTGATGATCAGCACTTCGCGGATGCCCGCCAGCATCAGTACGCTGAGCGGGTAGTAGATCATCGGCTTGTCATACACCGGCAGCAGCTGCTTGCTGACACCCTTGGTGATTGGATATAGGCGGGTGCCGGAGCCACCGGCGAGGATGATGCCCTTGCGCTGGGTCATGGTGTCTCCTGGGTTCAGTCCGTGGTGCCGATGCGCTGCAGGCGGTAGCTGCCGTCGAGCACGCCGTTGACCCAGTCCTGGTTGTCCAGGTACCAGTCGACGGTGAAGGTGATGCCCTGCTCGAAGGTGTAGGCCGGTTCCCAGCCCAGCTCGTTCTTCAGCTTGGAAGCATCGATCGCGTAGCGGCGGTCATGGCCAGGACGGTCGGTGACATAGGTGATCTGGCTGCTGCGCGGCTTGCCGTCCTCGCGCGGACGGCGCTGGTCCAGCAGTGCGCAGATCGCCTGCACCACTTCGATGTTCTGCTTTTCCGAGTTGCCGCCGACGTTGTAGGTCTCGCCGACCTGGCCCTTGGCCAGCACGGTGCGGATCGCTTCGCAGTGGTCGGACACGAACAGCCAGTCGCGCACCTGCTTGCCATCGCCGTACACCGGCAGCGGTTCGCCAGCCAGCGCCTTGGCGATCACCAGCGGGATCAGCTTCTCGGGGAAGTGATACGGGCCGTAGTTGTTGGAGCAGTTGGTGGTCAGCACCGGCAGCCCGTAGGTGTGGTGGAACGCACGCACCAGGTGGTCCGAAGCGGCCTTCGACGCCGAGTACGGCGAATTCGGGGCGTACGGGGTGGTTTCACTGAACCTGCCGGTCTCGCCCAGGGTGCCATACACCTCATCGGTGGACACATGCAGGAAGCGGAAGGCCGCCCCTTGTCCGGCCGGCAGCGCCTTCCAGTAGTCGCGTACCGCTTCAAGCAAACCCAGGGTGCCCACCACATTGGTCTGGATGAAGGCGCCTGGGCCGTCGATGGAACGGTCCACGTGGCTTTCGGCGGCGAAGTTCAGCACTGCATCGGGCTGGTGCTCGGTCAGCAGGCGGGCGACCAGCGCGCTGTCGCCGATATCGCCCTGCACGAACACATGCCGCGGGTTGCCGTCCAGGCTGGCCAGGGTCTTCAGGTTGCCGGCGTAGGTCAGTGCGTCGAGATTGACGACCTTGATGCCACGGGCGACCGCTTCGAGAACGAAGTTACCGCCAATGAATCCGGCACCGCCGGTGACAAGCCATGTGGGCACTACCTGTTCTCCTGATTGGTACGGGTTGGGACGTGTCTGCAGCGAAGGGTTCGGAGGACCACGGGATATCAAGCGTTGATCCGGCTGGGCAAGCGTAGCCTGCCCGCGGCGGCAATGATGAACAGCGCCCCTGGGACCAGTGGCAGGAGGTAGCGTCCCTGCCCCTCGAACAGCAGGATCGACACCATTCCCAGGCCAAGTGTGGCCACGGCAAGCCAATGAACGGGCTGCCAGCGGCGCAGGTGGAGGCAGATGCGCAGCAGCGCAACCATCGTCCAGGCCGTCAACGCAATGTTGAGTGCCAGCGTCAACCTACCCAGCCACACCGGAGCACCGCCTCTCTCCAGGAACGGCCAATGCAGGAGGCTGCCGACATCGAACGATCCGCGCACGCGCAGCAGCGCCAACTCCAGGAAGCGGCCGGGGTGTTCGGAAATCCAACGGCGGCCAATTGCTGAGCCAATCACGTCGGCCGCAGGCGTCCAGTGGCGGAGCTTCCAGTCCTCGCTTTCTCCGCTGAAGAACCCTTGGGGAAATCCAGCATCGGCGAACCGGGCCTTGTCGTCAGCCTGGAGCGGGACATCCTTCAAGGGCATCCACCCGCCATGCGCATTGGCATCGTTGTTGTTGACCATCAGCACATACCCGCTGTTTGCACTGACGGGCACAAACTGGCCGAAAAGAACTGCGTTGCGCAGGGTCCACGGCCCCAGTACCAGCAGAAAACCCAGCACCACCATGCTGATCCGCCGCCAGGTGGCGATGCGCATCCCATCACGCAGGAGCAACGCCAGTGCCACGGCTCCCGGCAACGGCAGCATCTGTGGCCGGTTCAACGCGGTAAGTGCCAGCACGGCTCCCAGCAGCAGCCATCGGCCCGGAAAACGCACGACCGCCACAAGCATGCCGAACACGGCAAGGAACAGTGACAGCGATTCGGTACCCAGTACATTGCTGTAGGCGACCAGCGCCGGATGGAATGCCAGCACTGCCAGAGAGGCAACCTGCCAGGCCGGGCGCAGCTGGAGGCGCACCCCCAGAACGATCCACGAAACCAGCGTGCCGGCCCAGAGCAGGACATTGAGAATCTTGCCCGCGCCCACGTTCACGCCGGTGAGCATGAACCAGGCGCCGAGCACTCCGGGGTACAACGGAGGCTGGGACACATAGGGAATGCCTGAAATCCGGAAGCCGCCACCGCTGGCAACGCTGCTGGCAACCTCCAGATAGCGGCCGAAATCGGCAACGGGCTGCAAGGGGATCCATTGCACGAACAGCAGGCGCATGGCCACACCAGCAACGGCAATCGCCAGCAGCAGGCGGTATGGAGGGGGCGAGGTCAATGAAGGCATGTGGCGGGGCAGCGGAACCGGCCGCTAGAGTAGCCACTCAGGCGACGTGGATACAGGACGCCGTTTCACCATACGCATTCGCATGGTCGACAAAGGCCAGTTAGAATCGGGGTCCCACCCCCGAACCGGTTGCTGTGCGAGGACCGGACGTTCTCTCCGTTATTGAAGGACCCCGTACCAGATGAAAATCCTCGTCGCGTACAAGCGCGTGGTGGACTACAACGTCCGCATTCAGGTCAAGCCGGACGGTTCCGGCGTGGTCACCGACGGCGTCAAGCTGTCCCCCAACCCCTTCGATGAAATCGCCCTGGAAGAGGCCCTGCGCCTGCGCGACAAGGGCATCGCCAGCGAAGTCGTGGTCGCCACCATCGCCCCGGCCGATGCCCAGGCGCACCTGCGCAACGGCCTGGCCATGGGCGCCAACCGCGCCGTCCATGTGGTCACCGACCAGGCCATCCAGCCGCTGACCGCCGCGCGCACCCTGCTCAAGCTGATCGAGAAGGAACAGCCGGACCTGGTGATCCTGGGCAAGCAGGCGATCGACGACGACGCCAACCAGACCGGCCAGATGCTGGCCACGCTGTGGGGGCGCCCGCAGGCGACCTTCGCCAGCAAGCTGGACATTGCCGACGGCAAGGCCACGGTGACCCGCGAAGTCGACGCCGGCCTGGAAACGCTGGAAGTCGATCTGCCGGCCGTGGTCACCACCGACCTGCGCCTGAACGAGCCGCGCTTCATCAAGCTGCCGGACATCATGAAGGCCAAGGCCAAGCCGCTGGAGACCCTGCAGCTGGCCGACCTCGGCGTTGAAGCCGCCGACACCTTCAAGACCACCCAGTACGCCGCGCCGTCCAAGCGCAGCAAGGGTGTGATGGTCAAGGACGCGGCCGAACTGGTTGCCGCACTCAAGCAGAAGGGGTTGCTGTAATGAGCAGGATTCTCGTCATCGCCGAGCACCACGACGGCAAGCTCAACGCCGCCACCGCCAAGACCGTCAGCGCTGCTGCCGCCATCAGCGGCGCCAGCATCGACGTGCTGGTGCTGGCCGCCGATCCGGCTGCCGTGGCTGCCGAGGCCGCGAAGATCGCTGGCGTCGCCAAGGTCCTGACCGTGGCCAACGCTGCCAACGCGCAGGCCATCGCCCAGGTGCTGGCACCGCAGATCGCGCAGCTGGCCAAGGGTTACACCCACGTGTTCGGCCCGTCGACCACCTTCGGCAAGGACCTGATGCCGTGCGTGGCCGCCCTGCTGGGCGTCAACCAGGTTTCCGACCTGATGAGCGTTGAAGGCAGCCACACCTTCAAGCGCCCGATCTACGCCGGCAACGCGATCATCACCGTGGAAGCCCCGGCCGACCAGATCGTGGTTGCCACCGTGCGTGCCGCCTCGTGGCCGGAAGCCGCCCAGGGCGGCAGCGCCACCATCGAAGCGGCCAGCGTCGATGCTGCCCTGCCGACCCACACCCGCTTCGTCGGCCTCGCCGCTGGTGCCAGCGACCGCCCGGACCTGCAGAGCGCCAAGCGCGTGGTCTCCGGTGGCCGTGGTGTCGGTTCGGAAGAGAACTTCAAGGTCATCTTCCAGCTGGCCGACAAGCTCGGTGCCGCCGTCGGTGCCTCGCGCGCTGCGGTTGATGCCGGCTACGTGCCCAGCGACCTGCAGGTCGGCCAGACCGGCAAGATCATCGCGCCGGAACTTTACGTGGCCGTCGGCATCAGTGGCGCCATCCAGCACCTGACCGGTATCAAGGATGCCGGCACGATCGTCGCGATCAACAAGGATCCGGATTCGCCGATCTTCGAGATTGCCGATATCGGCCTGGTGGGCGATCTGTTTGCAATCCTGCCGGAGCTGGAAAAGGCGCTGTAGTCGAAACCTGCGTAGCAACTCGCAGGGTGGGCAGACATTGCCCACCCTGCCACTCGTCAAAACATGTCGGCATATTGCAACACGCCTTTTGCGCTGTCTTGATTCTGTAGCATTTCCCCTCCCATCGCTCCAACCGGAGGGAGAGAATGCAGATGGCGATGAAATGCCTGTTTTTTGCGGCATGGATCGGAATGCTCGCGTTGCTTGCGCGACATTGCACACATGGACAGCGATGGAAGCTGCTGGTCACTGCGCTCTGCGGAGCACTGCTGGCGATCTGGCTTTTCATTGATGCACTCAGTGTCAACGGCATCGATTACGCCGTGATCTATCATCTGCGCGCAGGCATGCGCGGCGCAGGCGCCGCTGATTTCAGCTTGCCCATCGGCCTGCTTTCGGCAGCACTGGTGGCATGCCTGGCCCTCGCTTTCATGCCCCGCCTGCATTCGGCACGGAGGTGGGCACCCGCCGGTCCCCTGTTCGCGGCTTCTCTGCTGGCGACGCTGGTTTTCAATCCGATCGTCTACGACGTCGCGACACTGGTACGCCAGGATCGGCAGGCACGTCTTGCACCGGCACAAGGGGACCAGTACGTACGTCCCGACGCCCCGCTCGGGAATCACCGCAACGTGGTGATTCTCTACGCCGAAAGCTTCGAGCGCACCTATCTCGATGAGTCGCGATTCCCTGGCCTTGCGCCAGAGTTGAACAAGCTGCGCAGCGAGGCCGTGGATTTCCGGCACGTGGACTCGCGCGAAGGCGGCACGTGGACGATCGCCGGCATGGTCAGTTCCCTGTGCGGCGTCCCCCTTTCCCTCAGCCAGGACGCCAATGGCTATGCAAGCATCGGCCGCTTCCTGCCTGGCGCGTACTGCCTGACCGATCACCTGCGCGAGCGCGGATACGACGTCGAGTTCATCGGTGGCGCCGCTTCTGATTTCGCTGGAAAGGGACAGTTCCTCGCCAGCCACGGCTTCGGCACGGTACGCGATCGCTCCTATTTCAAGAGCCTGAAGCTGGGCGACAACCGTTTCTCGCCATGGGGCGTCCACGATGATGTCCTGTTGGATGCGCTCTGGGACCGCTTCGCTGCGCTCTCGCAGCAGACCACGCCTTTCGCCCTCGTCGGCCTGACTCTGGATACACATCATCCAAGCGGACACATCCCCCATGCCTGCCTCGATGTCGCCTATGAGGGGCTTGGCCAGCGCAGGCCGATGCTCGACGCAATCCATTGCTCGGACCGACTGGTTGCTGATTTCGTACGCCGCATCCGCGCCAGTCCCTACGCTCGCAATACAATCATTGTTGTTGCATCGGACCATCTGGCCCTGCCCAACGACATTGCCGACCTGTTGCGAGATGCTGATCGCAGCAACCTTCTTCTCATGTTCGGCAGCGACCTGCGCGCGAGGCAGGTTGATCGACCCGCGACCACCCTCGATACCGGCGCCTCACTGCTTGATGCCCTGCAAGGGGGAGTGGCACTCGGCTTTGGCCGCTCACAGCTTTCCGTGAAGGGCGCAGGTACTTCATTGAGTGTCCGACCCGGTCGGGAACCAGATGCCAGCGAGGACCACCTGCCAGGTTTCATGGCCTATTCCAGCACGCTATGGGAGCTGGGCCGGATCGACGATCACCTGCAGTTGGTGGATGGCGTCATCCAGTTGGGTAAGCAGACGCTGACTCCGCCCTTGGCCATCGCTGCCGATGACCGCGGCCGAATTGCCCAGCTTGGCACGAACGGCATCCGCTCTGGCCACCTTCTGGCCGGCGGTGATTCCCAGCAGGTCCTCTACATTGATCGTTGCTTTGCGTTCGACGAACGACAGCCCGCCGATGAGTGGTGCCTGTGGGGGAGCGCTGACGGAACGGCTCGCGTGGTGTCACAACAATCGCTCAAGGCCGGCGCGTTGGTGCCGGAACTGCTGCAGGCTGCACGCGAAGCGCCCCCGGCATCCCAGCTGCGCAACGATTTCATCATCCGCACCCACTTCGATGCGAGCCATACGATCGTCGGTGAAGTGATGGATGGAAAGCTGTTCTCGCAGGGTGCGGAAGGGACCTTGGCCTATGGCGCCTACCAGGATCTGTGCGCAGGCAACTACACCCTCAGCCTGCAGGGCGTGGCCCACCCCGCCAACGGTGCCTGGGCCGACGTCGTTGCCAGTTACGGGGCACAGACCTACGACCGCCATGCGCTGCTGGACACGGCCGATGGACGTGACGGGACGATGCTGGAAGCCAGGTATGTATTCCCTGAAGACCTGCCCCTGGCTGAAGTCCGTGTCGGCGTATCGCCAGACGCTGCGGTGCGACTGGATGGCTATACCCTGCTGCCTGCCTACGAGGCACTGCCTGTGGGATCGTCGGTGGATTTCAGCGCCGATGCCAGCAATCGTTTCATTTCCTGTGGCTGGCACGGTCCCTCTCCCCAAGGGCGCAGCGTTCGTGGCGCGGCCGCCTCGCTACGACTGCGCCTGCCATCCGAGCCCGCCCGGCTGCAGGCAGTCCTTTCACTGTCGGCGCAGTCACCTCGCGAGCTCACGGTGCTGGCCAACGACGCCCCGCTCGGCTTGCTTCAGATCGAAGCAGGGACGCGTGAATACCCCGTCGACCTGGCAGGCCTGTCCAGCGCCGCCGGCGGGCAGCTCACCTTGACGCTGGTGCCTGGACAAACGACCTGCGCTACGGAGGACTGCGAGCTGATTACCCTGCACCGCCTGCACTTGGCCCCGGCTGCGACGGCTCAACCGGCTGCTCCAGCCTGTCCCGGGATGCGCTGCCTTCACGCCCCCGCGCTGGTACCTGAATCTGTCGCAATGTAACTCCCCCTCGTATACTCCCCGCACTATTGGATGAGGGGAACTGCGGCATATGTCGCATCACAATGATGTACCGGCTGGATCCGGTGAGTTGACGCCGGGAGCAGCCCTGTGCGTCGATCTGGACGGGACGCTGCTGCGTAGCGACCTGCTGTACGAATCACTGCTGGCCCTGCTGGCGCGCAACCCGCTGTTTGCTTTGCTGGTACCGTTCTGGCTGCTGCGCGGCAAGGCCTATGTTAAGCGCCAGCTCGCTTCCCGGGTGGCCTTGCAGGTTGAAACCCTGCCATACGATGAGCGTGTCGTGGCCATGCTGCGCGCGACACCGCAGCGTCCGCGTGTCCTGTGCACCGCCTCGGACCGGCTGTTGGTCCAGCCGATCGCCGATCATCTCGGCGTTTTTGACGAGGTCATCGCCAGCGATGGGGCCCGCAATCTGGCCGGGCACGCCAAGGCTGAAGCCCTTGTCGAGCGCTATGGGGAACGGGGGTTCGACTATCTTGGCAACCACCGCGTTGACCTGCCGGTCTGGAAGCACGCCGCAGGTGCTGTCGTCGTCAACGCCACCGGATCGCTGGCAAACCAGGCCCGCGCGCAAACCCGGTTGATCGACCACCTGCCTGGACAGCCCGGAGGGCTCCGCACCTGGATCAAGGCCCTGCGGCTGTACCAGTGGCTGAAGAACCTTCTGGTACTGGTTCCACTGCTTACCGCGCACCGTCTGTTCGAACCAGAAGCCGTAGTAAACGCGGCGCTCGCCTTCCTTGCCTTCGGCCTGTGCGCATCCGGCGTTTACCTGCTGAACGACCTGCTGGATCTGGCGCCAGACCGGCAGCATCCACGGAAGCGGAAGCGACCATTCGCGGCCGGGACCTTGCCCCTGTTTCATGGCCTGGTCGCCACCCCCTTGTTGACACTGGCCGGTTTCGCACTGGCGCTGTGGACAAGTCCTGCGTTTGCACTGGTCCTGCTGATCTACTTCATCACGACCCTGGCCTATTCGTTCACGCTCAAGCGCATCGTGATGATCGATGTCGTGGTGTTGGCGGCGCTTTACACCGTGCGGATCATCGGCGGCGCTTTTGCAATCGATTCGCCACGGTCATTCTGGCTGCTCGCGTTCTCGATGTTCATTTTCCTCAGCCTTGCCCTTCTCAAGCGCTATACCGAACTAACCGCGGCTGCAACGCAGGGAAAGCAGAAAGCCTCCGGTCGCGGATACTCCGTGGCCGATCTGCCGCTGGTGCAGTCATTCGGGACAGCTGCGGGCTACATCGGCGTTCTGGTCTTCGCCCTCTACATCAACAGCCCTGACAGCCTCAGACTGTACGCCACGCCCCAAGTGCTCTGGCTGCTCTGTCCTGTGCTGCTGTACTGGATCAGCCGTGCCTGGTTTGTCGCCCACCGGGGCGACATGCATGATGACCCCATCGTGTTCGCAGCGCGCGACCGCGTCAGCCAGGGCGTCGGCCTCGCCGGGCTGATCATCGTAATGGCGGCGACACGCCACTGGTAATGCCTCCTCATCATTCCAAAGTTGATCGCATGTATCTCAAATTCATCCCACTCATTCTGTTCTCCGTAGCCCTCAATGCGAGTGCGCAGCTTTTCCTTCGCAAAGGCATGCCAAATGTTTCGCTGGTGACCAACCAGGGCGTGCTTGAGCTCGCACAGGGCGCCATCCGCGTTGTCCTCAATCCGTGGGTCTTCAGCGGACTGTCGTGCTATGCGATCAGCATCGTGCTTTGGATGTACGTCCTCTCCAAGGTCCAGGTGAGTTTCGCTTACCCCTTCCTGAGCGTGGGATACGTGATTGTCGTTGGTGCTGCATATCTGTTCTTCCGTGAACCGGTCAGCGTAATGAAGCTGGCTGGAATCGCGCTGATCTGTGCTGGCGTCGTTCTCGTCGCGCGTGGGGGCTGAGCCGTGACCAAGCATATTGTCATTGGTGGCTCAGGCTTCACCGGATCGCATCTCGTCCGGACCCTCCTTGCACAGGGCCAGCAGGTTCAGACCGTTGACCTGCTGCCTCTGCCTGCAGAATTCTCCGGCAGGGTCGTCCATCACCAGCTGGATATTCTGGATACTGCGGCGCTGTCGCGCGTGCCATTGGATGAAGGTGATGTCGTCCACCATCTTGCGGCAAGGCAATTCCATAACGCCGTGCCGGCAAAAGAGCAGGACGCCTGGTTCGCCGAGGTCAACGTTACCGGTACAGCCAATGTACTGAAGTGGATGCGTAAACTGCGCCAGCCACGCTTGATCTATACCAGCACGGACATGGTGTACGGGCTGCCGGAATCGCTGCCTGTACCTCCAACGCACCGACGCAACCCGTTGGGGCCGTATGGACGCAGCAAAGCGGCGTCGGAACAACTGTGCGAACAAGCACGAACCGAGGGCTACCTGATTACCGTCCTGCGTCCACGCATGATTGTGGGCCCCGGACGCTTTGGCATCCTGATCAAGCTGTTCCGGCTGATGGACCTTGGCCTTCCCGTGCCAACCATCGGCAGCGGTCGGAACCGCTACCAGATGATCGCCGTGGAGGATGTCGTCAGCGCAATTCTTGCTGCGGTCGAGAAGGGATTCCCCGCCGTCGCACTGAGCTTGGGATCGGGCGATGCACCACCAGTTCGCCAGTTGCTGCGCAATACGATCAAGCGTATCGGCTCGCGCTCGATTGTAGTGCCGGTACCCGCCAAGCCGTTGAAGATGACCCTGTCGCTTCTGGAAAAGCTGGGCAAACCGCTGCTGCATCGGGAGCAGTATCAGATCGCCGACATCAACTACGTGGTCGACATTGCACCTACGCAGGAAGTTCTGGATTGGCATCCCACACGCAATGACGAGGACATGCTCGTTGCAGCGTACGCACATTACCGGAAGCAGATCTGAATGATCTGCATGGAGGGACCTGGATGGGGTCGCCTCCGTATCACTGGCCTCGCCGGAGAAAAGTCCGGCGAGGCGGGATAGAGATCAGCGCGGCAAACCACCACGATGCTGCCCCAGCAAGGAAATGGCGATGACCTCCTTGCACGGGAGCCGCTGCGATCTACGTCGGGCCGGACGCACTGGCGGCGCCTGATCAGTCATCGCTATAGACGATGACCGCGCCACCCTTTGCATCCTGGAAGAGCCTCAGTCGCCCTTCACCCAGCCCGGTTTCATTCACGGCGTCACCTTCCACCGCCATCGCGCACACTTCTGCCTCGTGCGTCCGGCAATCAACAAAACTCCTGGCCCCGGTAGCCACCACCACCGAATTCATCAAGTATTCGTTGTTGAAAGTGGCAGCTGGCTCTTTGCCACCCGGCATGCGGCCGGAAACCGCCAGTACTGAATACCGGTCTGCCGGCAATGGCAATAGCGTGTGGATCTTCTCAAACAGGAAGGAGGTCGTTTCCACCTGGGTCTGGAGGAACGTACGGGCCTGTGCCTGGAATCCAATACCGCCCGCCAGCAGGAGGAGGAATACGACCGCCCGTGAGATACGATTCCCGCCTCCAAGAAGGCCGAAAAACAGCGCCAGTCCAAGTACCAGCGCGATCAGGCTGCGCGTGGTAATTACTGGTGCCAACGGAATAGAGAATGCGTGGAACGCCGCAGCGACCATTGCGAGCGTCAACAGGATCTGGATTGAACCCTTCCGGCGAACGGCGAATGGAACGAGCAGCAGCACGGTTGCCAACAGCAACCAACCATCCA
The DNA here is from genome assembly GCF_049384345.1 of Stenotrophomonas sp. CASM110. NCBI lineage: Bacteria > Pseudomonadati > Pseudomonadota > Gammaproteobacteria > Lysobacterales > Lysobacteraceae > Stenotrophomonas > Stenotrophomonas sp. CASM110. The sequence continues at coordinate 114,285 of NZ_JBMRGI010000005.1, read as the reverse complement.
GGTTCGAGGCCTTGCCAATGGAAGCTACACACTTCCCGAATGATCCAATGACGTAGCTTACGTTCTGCCATAAAGAGGGAAGATCCTTGGCCGGATGTGGCGATCGCCAGTCATCCACCTGCGGACCGAAATGCCCTGCCAGCAGCAGCAGCATCATCGACATGACCAAAGCGCCGAGTACCGCCCCTCCCACCCAGCTGAGCGTGTGTTGCAACCACAACCTCCATCGATCTCGAGCACTCCGCTGTTCGGACGCGAATTCGCCGATGAACAGGAGCGGGACCAGGAAGTAGTAGCTCTGCATCGTCCCGAACAGAAGGATCCCGAGCGCCGCATAGACCGCAACCGGTGCTATCGCCACTCGCCGCGTGACCACCTCGGCCAGGATCAGGACTGCAACTGCCGAGAACGCAGTGGCCGGCCACATGCTTTGTTCCACGACTGGCGGAGAGATCGAAACGACGGCCGAAATGATCAGTGCCAGTGCAACCGACAGGCCTGCGCGGCGCGCAATGCGATAGACCAGCAAAAGATGTGCGGCGATATACGCGGCGAACCAAGCCGACGCGTCAATACTGACAAGCACATCCTTGAAGATGTAGTTCAGCCACCGGCCATCCTGCAACAGCTTCAGCTGGAAATAGTGGTTGTAGTGAACTTCATCGTGACCGAACACATGCAGATTCGATAGTTGGCTATAAGCGGATGCCACGAGCAGCATGGACAGAAGCGCAGCCACCATCTTGAATCCGCCATGGCTCGGGGCATCAGTGCACATCGAGTGCAGCTGCGACCGCGCCCGCCCAGCCAAGTTACTCCAATCCATATCTTCCCCTAACTCCAGATTCGCCCAACTGAATTTGACCGGCCTAGCATCATCCAGGCCGAGGTACCGATGGCCGTGAACGGGCCCAATCGGCTCTTTGACTGCCCTGAAGACGTCGTATCCCGTGCGGAATGCTACTCGACTGGATGATGGCCAAGCCAATCCTTTGTGAGCCAACGGCATGGTTGGGCAGGCCCGCGCGGCTACCTGCAGCCGATCCAGCGAGCGATAGGGCACATTGCCCCATGGACAGTCTCGTGCATCACAGGACTTCACTCCCGATCAGGAATGCAGCAGCAGGTGCCTGAGCCTTTGCACGAATTGACGATGGTCATAGTGTTCCGCCAGGAACAGGCGCGCCTTGGTAGACGCGGCTGACCAAGCCTGGTCGTCTTGATCCAGCGCCTGGATGGCAGCAGCAAACTTCGACGGGTCATCGGTAGTCGGCAGTATATCCTCGACTCCAGCCAGGCCCTGCGCGGCCGCACCGGTCAAGATGATTGGAACACCCTGCCCTATTGCCTCGATCACCTTCCCCTTGACCCCGCCGCCGAAACGCAACGGCGCGATGACCAGGCGCGTAGACGCGTAACAGCGCTCCAATGCAGCATCATCGATGCGACCGAGAATACGCACCGTGTCAGAGGCATGCTGGGGCACACGGTAGTTCTCCATACCGGAGCCCACCACGGTGAGGACCGGCGCCTGTCCCCCCCGCTGAAGCAAGGGCAGCACCTTGTGCAGAAACCAGTCCAGACCATCTGCGTTTGGTGCATGCGCCATGCTGCCAACGAACAGCAATCCCGATCTTTTGCCCGGGCCGGGCGTGTGCTGCATGGATCCTGCATCCACGGTCCACAGCGGAAACATCTCGCCGTTCCCGGCCAAGCCGCGATCAGCAAGGTAACGGTTCACTGTTTCAGCCTCATCTTTAGAGGGATACAGAACTACGTCGGCATTTCTCCACGCTCGCTGTTCCACCACTCTCATCAACAGACACTGCCAATGATCGGCAAGGGTGGCCTTGGACGTAGCACGCATCAACTGCAACCGCAGATAGTGGATGTCGTGCCCGTAATAGAGATGAGTACCGGCAATCGCCGCGCGCAGGACCGGTAGATACATAGCCGCGATCAGTGGGCGGCTTGACACCGACCCGATGAAACTTCCTCCGAACGTCGCCAACCATCCGTCCAGTGCCCCCGTTTCCCGTCGACTCAATGGGGTGATGCCTCTCCCTTCAAGGGCAGCTCTCCCAGCTGCGGAGGGCTCAATCGTTGCCGACCAGAAGACGACCTCCATGCCGGCATCGACCAACAGGTCAGCGAAGCATGAGATCGCGCGCGATCCCGCATCACGGTCAATCTCGGGAAAATCATGGTCCACGAGGAGCACCCGCGGGCGTTCCGTCGACGGAACCTCCGCGGGTGTTCCTGTGGACCGTGACATCGACCAGCGACTGTACAACCCAGGGCCGAACATCAGCATGGCTTCCAGCAGCCGTCGCTTGACCTTGCCCCACCCCATTGCCGTCTCTGCCTCGCTCAATGCCAGGACTTGAGGTCCACGAAGAACTCCGGATACCCCTTCCACTTGTCGCGGAAGTAGGCTGCGTTGCGGTTGAACAGCTGCTTGTAGCGCTCGCTGCCCTCGCTGGCGCCGGTAGTCTGGTGCGGCTGGTGACGGACACCGGCCAGGTCACGGAACGCCACCGAATAACCAGCCTTCTTCACCTGGAAGCAGATGTCCGTGTCTTCGAAGCACGTAGGGTCGTAGAACACATCGAAGCCTTCCAGACGCTCGAACAGGTCACGGGCAATGAACATGCAGCTGGTCCCCAGGAAACCCACGTCATCGCGGTATCCCTTGATGCGGGCCTCGTTGTTCATGCCGCGATTGGGAAGGTAGTCGGAGATGGGTCCACCCAGGTCATCACGCGTGGCGTCGAACCATCCTGCATTCCAGCCGATGGTGCCGACACCGGGGTTGGCCGCCAGGATGTTCACGGCTTCACTGAAGCAGGACGGAGAGGTCAACCACTGGTCGGAGTCGAAGAACGCAATATAACGGCCGGTGGAATGCTTGACGCCCAGGTTGCGACCCGAGGAGCATCCATTCTCACTGTTGCGCACAAGCTTCACCTTGGCATGCCCTGCGTACAGCGATTCAACCAGTTCGGCGCCGCCATCGCTGGACTGGTTATCGACAACCACGATTTCCTGCAGCCATTCCCCGGCGTGCTCCAGCAACGTGCTCACGCAGCGCTCAATGATGCGGCGGTTGTTGTGGATCAGCACAACCACGCTTACCGACAGCGGATACTCCGGTTGCATCAACTGCTCGACATGGCCCAGCCAGGCGTGGCGGGCGATGAATGCGTAGTCTTCCGACGCAGTGGCGCCGGCCAGCTGTGCGGAAAGCTGCACGGCATCCACCCGATGCAGGTTGGGCGACGGTGCGAATGACGGCAGCGCATCGACAAACACCGGCTTCTCCAGCAGCAGCGCCGCCATTGACAGGTCGGCAAGGCGCGTGCGGTCCCCGGCCCCGCCGACGATGACAACCGCATGCGCGCCGGCGATCAGCGGAGCCATCTGCTGCGGCTGCCACGACCAATCGAGGGCACGTACCTGGCGGCTGTCGCGGCCATCCACGTTCATTCCCGTGACATGGAAAACGAGATCGGGGGACGCCTTCAGCGCGGCATCAAGCCAGGCGTCGCCGTCTCCGCCGAGGACAACGAACAGGACATGTTGTCGCCCGTCCTCATATGCCTGCGGCAGCCCATGACTGCGGTAGGAGTCGAAGATTTCATTGTCTCCAGCCGCGCCCAGGAAGCGCGACGGCAGGCCATCGACCTTCTGCTCCGGGGTTCCGGTGACAACGCGATCAGTAAGGACGCGCAGTTCCGCGGAGAGAGAATCCGCACCGAGTGCAGCGAGGTCGACGATCACTTCGGCACCGCGTTCACGTGCCGACCGGGCCAGGCCCAGCGCCTCCGGCGATGCATCGGCAAGCAGAACGCGAGTACCCTCGGCACGCACTTCCTGCAGCCAGGCGTGCGCATCGACAGCGAGACGCGCCGGCAGGCCGCTGCCATCGTCCGGCCAGGCACTTCCATCCACCGCAGTGATGCGCACGAAGAAGCCGGCACGATCGCCCGCCTTCGCGAAGTGCATCGCCCGGTTGGGCCAGCCGTCGGTGGTCAACGTGTTGGCTATCACCAGCAGGCGTTCGCGGCGAACCGGTCGCACCATCGGCGGTGGCGGTTCCGCCATCTGTTGCGTGGCAGCGGTCTGAGGAACACCCAGCGTCTTCATGCGTCGCGGGATCTGTTGCAGTGCGACCTTCAACCCGTGCCGCCTCCAGACCGAAGCCAACTTGAAGGGGGCGGCCAGCAGGCGCACCAGGTCGCGGCGAAGCAACTGCAGGAACCTACGCAGGCGACGCCAGAGATTCAGCGCATCTGCGGTCTCCTGACGGCTGCGCGCCAGCTCGGCCTGCACCTGTTCGATTTGCTGCTGCAGGATCGCAATGTAGACCTCCTTGTCATCAATATAGGCCTGCTTGCCTGCCAACTGCTGCTGGATCTGCTGCAGCATCTGCGCACTTTCCTCCTTGACCTGCTGCAGTGCCTGCGCACTTTCCTCCTTGATCTGCTCCAGTGCCTGCGCACTTTCCTGCCTGATCTGCTGCAATGCCTGCGCATTCTCCTGCAGCTGGCCTTGAGCCGCATCCAGGCGGACCATGTCTTCATTCATCTTCTTTTGCTTCTCGACAAGTTGCTGCGTCAGGTTTGTGTTCTGCGTCGTCTGCTCGGCAAGCTGATGGTCCCGGAACAGCAGTAGATCGTGGGCGCGTTGGCTCTGCTGCCGGGTCTGTTCAAGCTCGACCAGTGCCTGTTGCAACCACAGTGACAACCAGTCTGTGGAGGTTGCGTCGAAGCGAAGGGGCACCGGCGGCAGGGAGGAGCAGCCGTCGAGCAGCTGCAGGTGCGCGCTGGCGGACACTTCCAGGCTGTCCACCACCTGCGGATCCGGCCGCCAGGCTTCGGTGACCAGCGATTCGATCGCCTGCACGAAGCGCTCCGGGCCATCGTCGGTCGACAGCCTCAGAATCGACGGCATTCCGGCCATCGCATGGGCATGCGACAGCTTGTCGTCGTACTCAAGGCCTGCGGTGGGCTTCCCCGCCAGCAGGGCAAGGATACTGGCATGCAGGCGCATGGACAGCACCGCGTCAGCGCTGGCGATTGTCTGCCAGGTCGCATCCGTTGTTGCCGGTGCGATCAGTTCATCATTGCTGCGCCCGGGTAGCTGCTGGCGCAGCGATTCGATCAAGGGCAGGTCGGACGTCGCGCCACTGCCTTCGGTATGGGCCTGGAACGCCACCCATTGGATCCGCCATCCTGCAGGAACTGCGGTGCGCAACGCCTCCACCAGGGACGTTTTCCACTGCCCCTTGTCCCATTCACGCACCACCACCGCCAGTACCTTGTTCTGCGGCTGGCCTGCATCGTGCGCGGCCTGTTGCGCCGGCAATGGGTGATAGCGGCGGAACAACCATCCCGGATCGGCGGCAACGAGGATATCCCGATCCACGCCGATCTGGCGCAGCAGTGCCTTGGATGATTCATCCCGCACGGATACGGCGGCCGCATGCTGGAACAACTCGCGCACCAGGGTGCGTGCGCCCTCTGAACTCAGCGGCCCAACCCCCTGCCCCCATACGATTGTCGGCACTCCCAGTTGCCGCGCGAGCAGCATCGGCCGTGCATAGCCGGAAATGTCGTTCGCATAAGGGAGGTACACCGCATCGAGGTTGAAGGGATGATGGTCCTGGAAGATGCCGCCGCCCCCCATCACCAGTACGTCGCAATGCATCAATGCACGAGCGATGTCCCCGACATTGGCAAACTGCACGGCATCCACACCATGCATGCGGCGGGTCAACGAGGGATCGATGCTGGCAACCACCGGCTCGCCGCCCAGTTCGCGGATGCGACGGACCAGCAGGTCCAGCAGCACCTCGTCGCCCACGTTGGGTGCCCCATAGAAACCCACGACCAGGGCCCTGAATACTGGCTTGGAGTGCGTCATCATGCAGTTCTCACTGGTGCGGTGAAGCGAGGGGCGGGAGCAAGCCAGCCATGACCGGAATGGGGCTGAGGCAATACATCCACATGGCCCGCGTAGGGCACGCGTGAGTGACGGTGGTACTCGCCCGTGTCGAGGTCACCGATGCCCAGTGCCAGCACATAGCGGTTGCCGGTGACATTCAACGTCAACTGCCAGTCGAAAACATAATCGCCCGGTTCCGTCGGCAGCGGCGAAAGGCTCATGTTCTGGGTGGTGCCAGCCCACAGGGCGATGTCATCCACGCTCTTCAACTGAATTCCATAGCAGGGCTGCTCGATACGCCGGCGTACATGGATGGCGACCTTCACCAGTACTTGTTCGCCATGGCCGAACGTCGTCCTTGGCTGCCCCTGCAGGTCGAGAATCTCCACGCCGGTGATTTCGCTTGCCGGCAATGCCGCAGCGTCTGCAGGCAGGCCATCGTCCTGCAAGCTGGCAAGGGCCTCGTCCGCATAGATCACGGCTCCGCCTTCTTCGTCCACCAGGTCGTCGGCATACTTCTTGACAACCTCGCGGCACGGTCCGTCCAGCACGACCCGTCCGCGACGCAGGTAGATGCCCCGGTCGCAGTATTCCAGCAGGGTATTGGTGGAGTGGGTAACCAGGATGATGCTGACGCCTTCAGACTGCATCTTGCGAATGCGGGTAAGGCACTTGGTCTGGAAGGCGGTGTCGCCCACTGCCAACGCTTCATCCACAACCAGGATATCGGGTGACACGTGGATCGCCACGGCGAACGCGAGCCGTACGAACATGCCCGAAGAGTAGGTCTTGACAGGCTGGTCGATGAATTCACCGATATCGGCGAATTTTTCAATTTCAGGCATGAGGCGGGTCATGTCCGCCGAACCCAGGCCGATGATGGCACCTGCCAGGTAGACGTTGTCGCGCCCGCTGAATTCCGGGTTGAAACCAGCGCCCAGTTCCAGCAGCGCCGATACCCGCCCGTTGACGGTCACGCTGCCGGTATTGGCCTGCAACGTACCGACCAGGATCTGCAGCAGCGTCGACTTGCCGCTGCCATTGCGGCCGATGATTCCAACAGTTTCGCCCGGCGCGATGTCGAAGTTGATGTCGTCCAACGCATGGAACACGCGCGCCGGCTGCGGCTGCATGCCCACCAGGCGCCGGAGCCGGTTTGCTGCCGGCTGCAACAGGCGCTGCGCCGGACGGTCGAAAATGCGGAAGACCTTGCCGACACCACGTACCGAAACCACCGGCGCAGCCGTCAACGGCGTATCTACTGCCTGCATCACATCACCCCCGCATGCCGATAGGCGGCTCGCTTGGCGTCCAGGCTTGCCTGCTGTGAATACTCGCGCGCCATGAGATCCTGCCCTGCCGCCGACAGAGCTGCCAGTCGCGCTCGGTCCTGCGCGCATTCCAGCAATGTACGGGCAAACCCTTCTGCGTCATCACGCACCAGGATGTCCACGCCGTCGGTCGCGCCGATGCCCTCGCACCCCTTGCTGGTGCTGAGTACCGGGATACCGGCAGACATCGCCTCGACGATCTTGACGCGGATGCCGCCGCCGGACAGCAGTGGCACCATCAGCAGATGCGCTTTGTCCAGCAGCGATTGCAGGTCGTCGACGAAGCCATGCACGAGAACGTTGCGGCCGTCATGCAATGCCTGCAGCGCCTCCGGAGGATTGCCGCCGCAGAAGTGCAGAACAATCTTCCGCTCCTGCAACTGGCCTGCCAGCAGCGGATGGATCTTCTCAGCAAACCAGGTCACCGCCTCCGCATTCGGGTACCAGCCAAAGCCTCCCATCCACAGTACGTGGAAGACATCATCCGGCTTGTCTTCAAAACGCGTGGTACCCAACGGAAAGTGCAGCGGCATGAGGTAGCGCGGGACCTTGTCGGTAACCCGCGACATGTCATGGCGAGAGATGAAGGTCATCGCCGAGAACCCGAAGGCATTGTCGATCTCGACAGCCTTCGCGGCTCGCCGGCTTCGGTTGGCAACCCATTCCATGAAACGCAGCTTCCATCCGGTCAGGCCTGCCGGCATCCAGAACGGAAAAATGTCAGCTTCGATGTTGTGGCTCAGCAGGATGCCCGGCACCTGTGGCAAGAATCGACGGAAGAACGCCAGATGGGTCGAGTTGACCTCGATCGCATCGATGCCCTGTTCCCGGACGATGCGACGTGCAGCCGCAACGGCACTGCGGCTGTAGTAGCTGGCATCGATGAAAGGCAGACCCTGCAGTGCCTGCCGCGCCATCGACAGGGCTCGCTGCACCTTGGGCAGCTCGAACGGCATCTTCGGACGAGGCTCGAGATGGACCGACCGGAACACTTTGTCGTAGAGCGCGCGATGCTGCTCGACTTTGCGTCGGTCGGCGTCGCCGCCGACGTAGCAGAACAGGTGGTAGTCGATCTCCTCGGCGAACGGCAGAACTGCGTTCACCGCATAGATGTCGCCCCCCGTCACCGCCGGCAGCGAAGGCGCCAGCATGAACACGAGGACTTGTTTCTTAACCTGCGGTTTCATCGAAGATATCCGAATCAAAATACGGTGAGAACCTGGTGAGGTACTGGATATCCCGGTTGCGTTCACCGATCTTTCGGGCGGGTACGCCACCCACCACCTCATACGGTGCCACGTCGCGTGCCACGACCGCACCCGCCGCAACCACGGCACCTTCGCCGATGGTCACGCCCGGCAACAAGGTGGCGCGGGCACCGATCCAGGCATGGTCCTGGATGGTGACCACGCCGCCAATCGCGGGAAAGGTCGGTGCGTTGTGGTCATGGTGCAGGCTGAGGATGCAGGTCTGGAAGGAAACATTGACGTTGTTTCCAACAACCACGCCTACCCGGCCATCCAGATACACCTCCCGGTTGATCACGCAGTTGTCACCGATGCTGACGTGCGCGCGCACCGGATAACCAGTGACGAACCAGCGCATGCTGACGTGCGTGTCCTTGCCGATCGCCACCTTGAGCACGCGGGTCAGATAGAACCGGCGAACACATTCGATCGGAAAGCGGGCAACGACATTGTTGCCGAGGTAGTACTTCAGCCCCATAAGCACATAGAAGAAACGCTGGCGAAGAAGCCATTGCTTCAGGCGACTCATCGTGCAAGCTCCTTCTTAAAGGACATCAGCGAATCCACACTTGGTGCGACGGAACCAGACCATTCCCAGCAGGCAGACCACAGACGCGGCAGCAAACTGCCCCGCCAGCTGCCACCAGTCCGGCAGCTGACCGAACACCGCGACGGCACGGGCCTGCTCGATGATCGTCGTAAGCGGATTGGCCAGGAAGAGCGGGCGGATGTACTCGGGAATCTTGGTGACCGGGAAGAACACTGGCGAAATGAACAGCAGGATCTGCGAGAAAACACCCACCACCTGGTTGACGTCCCTCAGGTAAACGCCCACAGACGCCAGTATCCAGCTGATGCCCAGCGCATACAGCACCAGGGGGACCATCACTACCAGAATCAACGGAAAAGTGACCGGAACACCGTTCCCGACGAACACCAGTGCAAGCGCCAGAACGCTCAGACTGATGAACCAATGGAACAGCGCCGATGAACAGGAAACGATCGGCAGAATGCCGATCGGGAACACGACCTTCTTGACGTAGTTGACGTTTCCCGTGATCAATCCCGGCGCGCGGTTGATGCATTCGGCGATGAATCCATGGAGGATCAGGCCGACGAACAACAGGATCGCAAAATCCGCCTGACGCTGTGGCTGATCGCCCCAGCGAACTTTCAGGATCACCGAGAAGAACAACGTGTATACGCTGAGCATCAACAGCGGATTGACGAAGGACCAGAACAAGCCGAGCACTGAGCCCTTGTAGCGGCCACTGACTTCACGCCGGGTGAGCTGGAAGATGAGACCAGCCAGATTCGAGGCACTCATGCGTCAGACACCATGGACAATCCGACGGTCACTGAAGTGCCCTCTCCAGATCCACCTGCAGATCCCCCAGCTCCTCCACGCCCACGCTCAGCCGCACCAGCGCATCGCTGATGCCCAGCTGTTCGCGGCGCGCGACCGGAATCGAGGCATGGGTCATCACCGCCGGATGGTTGACCAGGCTTTCAACACCGCCCAGCGACTCGGCCAGGGTGAACAGTTCGGTCTTCTCGCAGAAGCGCTTGGCCGCCTCGAACCCGCCCTTGAGCACGATCGAGACGATGCCGCCGTAGCCGGCCATCTGCTTGCCGGCCAGTTCATGCTGCGGGTGCGAGGCCAGGCCCGGGTAGATCACCTTCTCCACCGCCGGGTGCTTTTCCAGCCATTGGGCCAGCGCCAGCGCGTTGGCGCAGTGTGCCTTCATGCGCAGCGGCAGGGTCTTCAGGCCGCGCAGGGCCAGGAAGCTGTCGAAGGGGCCCTGCACGCCCCCCACCGAGTTCTGCAGGAAGGCCATCTGCTCGGCCAGTTCGGCGTTGTCGCCGACCACGACCATGCCACCGACCATGTCCGAGTGGCCATTGAGATACTTGGTGGCCGAATGCAGGACCAGGTCCGCACCCAGTTCCAGCGGACGCTGCAGCATCGGCGAGGCGAAGGTGTTGTCGACCACTACGATCAGGCCATGGCGCTTGGCGATGGCGGCGACCGCGGCGATGTCGACGATCTTCAGCATCGGGTTGGTCGGGGTCTCGATCCAGACCATCTTCGTCTTCGACGTGATGGAGGCTTCGAATGCCGCCAGATCGGTGAGGTCGACGAAGCTGAAGTCCAGCCCGGCGGTGCGGCGACGCACGCGCTCGAACAGGCGGAAGCTGCCGCCGTAGATGTCGTCCATCGCCACCACGTGGCTGCCAGCGTCGAGCAGCTCGATCACGGTCGAGCTGGCCGCCATGCCCGAAGCGAAGGCAAAGCCGCGGGTACCGCCTTCCAGCGAGGCCACGCAACGCTCATAGGCGAACCGGGTCGGGTTGTGGGTACGCGAGTACTCGAAGCCCTGATGCTCGCCCGGGCTGGACTGGGCATAGGTCGAAGTGGCGTAGATCGGCGGCATCACCGCGCCGGTGCTGGGGTCGGGCGACTGGCCGCCGTGGATGGCCAGCGTGGCCAGGGCCAGCGCGCGGTCCGGGGAAGAAGCGTTGGACATGTCGTTTCCTGATTGGCGCCGATGACCGGCGCCGTCGAAGGAGCGGGAGTCTATCAGCGCGGCCTTAACGAGCTTTGACGCGGATAAACCGGGATTCAGCAGCGATCTGCGGCGATAAACGCCTTACTGAACGCGCCGACGCAGATAATTCAGCAGGTCGATGCGGGTGATCAGGCCGAGGAAGGCGTCGCCGTCCATCACGATCGCCACCTGGCCGCGGTCGAACACCGGCAGCAGGGCCTCGATCGGCGACTTCACGTCCAGCCGGTCCAGCTTGCTGACCATCGCGGTGGCCACGGTGTCGCGGAAGCGCGCCTCGTCGCCATAGACATGCAGCAGCACGTCGCTTTCGTCGACGATGCCGACCAGCTTCTCGCCGTCCATCACCGGCAGCTGCGAGACGTCGTACAGCTTCATGCGCTGGTAGGCGGTGGTCAGCAGGTCGTTCGGGCCGATCACCACGGTGTCGCGCTGGCCGTACGGGCGCAGGATCAGGTCGCGCAGGTCGCCGTGCTGCGGGCGCTGCAGGAAGCCGTTGTCCAGCATCCAGTAGTCGTTGTACATCTTCGACAGGTACTTGTTGCCGGTATCGCAGACCAGCACCAGCACCCTCTTCGGCGTGGTCTGCTCCTTGCAGTACTTCAGCGCCGCCGCCAGCAGGGTGCCGGTGGACGAACCGCCCAGGATGCCTTCCTTGCCCAGCAGTTCGCGCGCGGTGTGGAAGCTCTCGGCATCGCTGATCGCATAAGCCTTCTTGACGCGGCTGAAGTCGGAGATCGAGGGCAGGAAGTCCTCGCCGATGCCTTCCACCAGCCAGCTGCCCGACTTGTCGTTGAGCACGCCGTCGTTGATGTATTCGGCCAGGATCGAGCCGACCGGATCGGCCAGCACCAGCTCGGTCTTCGGCGACAGCTTGGCGAACGCGCGCGACAGGCCGGTCATGGTGCCGGAGCTGCCGCAGCCGAACACGATGGCGTCGAGGTCACCGCCCATCTGCTCGAGGATTTCCGGGCCGGTGCCGAACTCATGCGCGGCCGGGTTGTCCGGGTTGCCGAACTGGTTGATGAAGTAGGCGCCCGGGGTCTGCTCGGCGATGGTCTTGGCCAGGTCCTGGTAGTACTCCGGATGGCCCTTGGCGACGTCTGAACGGGTCAGGCGCACTTCAGCGCCCATCGCCTTCAGGTTGAAGATCTTCTCGCGGCTCATCTTGTCGGGAACGACGAGGATCAGCTTGTAGCCCTTCTGCTGTGCCACCAGCGCCAGGCCCAGGCCGGTGTTGCCGGCGGTACCTTCAACCAGGGTCGCGCCCGGCTTCAGGTCACCACGCTGCTCCGCCGCCTCGATCATCGACAGGCCGATGCGATCCTTGATCGATCCGCCCGGGTTGGCGCTCTCCAGCTTCAGGTAGAGCTCGCAGACGCCGGTGTCCAGGCGCTGGGCCTTGACGATCGGGGTCTGGCCGATGAGTTCGAGGACGGAAGAATGGATGGGCATTCGGAGGACTTTCGATTCGCGCCACGCAGGGCCGGACCGATGATTATCCGACGGATGGCGCTGAATGTCAGGTCGGCGCGGAGATGCCGCCCGCCGGCCCCGTAAAGGGATGCGGGCGGCCCCGGATCGACGAGGAGACCGGTACCGCCCGCATCGGTGAGTGGTGCCTGGAGACCAAGGCACCACCGCCTGTGGTGCCTTGGCGCGGCCGCCTCATCGGCGGTGCCGCGATGCCGGGGCAGAAGCGCCCGGCGGGGCCATCGATGGCCGGGTCACGCCGTTCCGGGCGCGACGGGGTGCGTCAAAGCGTGGGGGACGTCGTTGGGAGCGGTGTTTCGTACATTCGCAGAAGGCGTTGCTTGGCCAGCAGCTTCTCACGCTTCATGCGACCCAGGGTGACATCATCGATCGGGAGTACACCCAACTCCGCGTCCATGCACTTCTTGTTCAACTTGCGGTGCTGGTCATGGAGTGCCCTGAACTCCGGATCACGCGCGCGACGGGCGTCGATCTCGCTCTGGGGCTGATCTTCAAACATGATGGACCTCCTTCGACAGATACACGAACGCCCCGGCCGCAAGGCACGGGGCGTTGTTCATGGAGGAGTGCCGGTCGATGGCCACCTGGACGCCTGCAACGACCTGCGGCACTGGCCTGCGCACGTCGATCTGCTGCGGTTCGCGCCCTGCTTGCATCGGCCCGGCCCTCCCATCGTCCGGTCCGCGGCATTGCGTCCCGGACGATTGACCCTACGCCTGCTCAGGGCGGGGTACAAGACCCCTGCGACAAAAAGACCGAACCCCGCCGGGGCGGGGTTCAGGCTGAATGCTCATTGCAACGAAAAACAAACAATATCAATGCATTACGGCGCGATGATGACCTCGGCCGAACGGGCCCGGGTGGAGGCTGCCTTCTTGCCGCTGACCTGGATCCGGTTGCTGGCGACACCACCCGCGACCAGGGCGTCGCGCAGCGCTTCGGCACGCTTCTGGCCCACGCCGTTGGCACTGTCGTAGGCCTCGATGCGCAGGCGGCCCTTCTTGCCGATGTTCAGGTACTCGGCGAGCGCCTTGGCCTGGTTGCGGGCGCCGCCAGACAGGCTGGACGCACCTGCAGCGAACGCGTCGCCCCCGAAGGTGAAGACCTCACCGCGCGCATCGAACTTCGAACCCGGCAGCTTCTGGCCCGACACCAGCTCGGCCTCCTCGCGGGCCAGCTTGGCGGCGTTCTGCTGGGCGGCGCTGAGGCGCTGCTGCTGCTTGCCGGCCACGCTGGTCAGGGCGTTTTCGGCGTCCTGGCGGGCCAGGGTTTCGGCCTCGGCGGCCTGGCGCAGGCGTTCGGCTTCCTCGGCCTGCATCTGCGCCTGCATGCGCAGCTGTTCGGCTTCCTGGCGGGCACGGGCGGCATCGCGGCGGCTGGCCTCGATCAGCAGGTCGCTGCGGGTGCGCTCCAGGCGGTCGACCTCGCGGGCGGCCAGCGCAGTGCGCACCGCGGTCTCGGCAATCTCCACCCGGCGCTCGGCCAGGTAGGTGGCCAGCTCCTGGTCACGGCGCTTGGCCTTGTCCAGGGTCGCGATGGCCTGCTGCGCCTGCATGCGCTCGAAGGCGCCCAGCTCAGCGGTATCCGGGTTGGCCTGGATGGCCATCAGGCGCTGGCTCAGCTGCGCCACCATCGGGTTGTCGGCGGCCACGGCCAGGGTCGGCAGCGCCAGCAGCGCGGCCAGGGTTGCGGCGGTCATCGGCTTCACCGGCGGTCCTCCCCGGTCGACAGCTGGCGTTGCAGCTGGTTGACCTCGTTGCGGCGCAGCTGCAGCTGCGCGCTGACGGTGGCTTCCTCGCTGCGGACGCGTGCCAGGTCGGCATCGGCGGCGGCGCGCAGGGCCATCGCCGGGGCGTTCTTCCGTTCGCGGCGGTCGCCGGCGGCGCGCTGGGCCTGCTCCAGCCCCTGCCGGGCCAGACCGATCAGGTCCGGGGCGTACTGGTCGGCGTCGGCCTGGGTGGCCTTGTCGACCGCCTGCCGGGCCTGCGCCAGTTCCAGGGCGGCGTCCTGCGCCCAGGCGGGGGCAGACAGTGCGAATGCAAACGCCATCACATACAGGCCATGGCGCATTCGTGCGAAGCTAAGTCGTTTCATTGGGGAGGCCGTACCGGTTGTCGGTTCACGGCCATTGTCGTCAAGCCGACACCGTGCTGGCAACGGGCGTCGGCCGTTTCGTTGGGGAAAATTCGCAATGGATATCGGCTACTTCCTGAAGCTGATGACCGAAAAGAACGCTTCGGACATGTTTCTGACCACCGGGGCACCGGTCTACATCAAGATCGAGGGGAAGCTCTATCCGCTGGGCAACACCGGCCTGCCGCCGGGCATGGTCAAGAAAATCGCCTACTCGCTGATGGACGAAGGCCAGGTGCCGCAGTTCGAGCGCGAGCTGGAGCTCAACATGGCCATCGCCCTGCCCGATGCCGGGCGCTTCCGCGTCAACGTGTTCAAGCAGCGGGGCGAGGTCGGCATGGTCATCCGCGCCATCCGCAGCCGTATCCCGAGCATCGAGGAGCTGAACCTGCCGCAGGTGCTGAAGGACGTCATCATGACCCCGCGCGGGCTGGTGCTGGTGGTGGGGTCCACCGGTTCCGGCAAGTCCACCTCGCTGGCGTCGATGATCGACCACCGCAACAGCACCACCACCGGTCACATCCTCACCATCGAGGATCCGATCGAGTACCTGCACAAGCACAAGATGTCGATCGTCAACCAGCGCGAGGTCGGCCTGGACACCCACGCCTTCCACAACGCGCTGAAGAACGCGATGCGTGAAGCGCCGGACGTGATCCTGATCGGCGAAATCCTGGATGCGGAAACGATGGAGGCGGCGATCGCCTTCGCCGAGACCGGGCACCTGTGCCTGGCCACCCTGCACTCCAACAACGCCGACCAGACCATCGAGCGCATCCTCAACTTCTTCCCGGAAAGCGCGCACAAGAACGTGCTGATGAACCTGGCGCTGAACCTGCGTGCGGTGATCAGCCAGCGCCTGGTGAAGAACAAGGAGGGCCGTCGCCTGCCGGCCACCGAGGTGCTGATCAATACGCCGATGATCCGCGACCTGTTGCGTCGCGGCCAGGTGCACGAGATCAAGGCGGCGATGGAAGGCTCGCTGGAAGAAGGCATGGAGAGCTTCGACCAGTGCCTGTTCCGGCTGGCCAAGGCGGGCATCATCGAGCAGGAGGAAGCGCTGCGCGCGGCCGACTCGCGCGATGGCCTGGCCCTGAAGTTCCGTTTGTCCGAAGGCAGCAGCGGCGAGCACGACCCGTACGCCGATTTCTCGGCCGGCGCACCCAGCATCACCCACGGCTTCTGACCCCACGAAAAAGGGGACGGAGGGGATTAAGTCGTAAGTGCATTTGCGACTTAATCCCCTCCGTCCCCTTTTTTCTGAAGCGTTCATGGGCGGTCTCATCCAATGAGACCCCTCATCCGTAGGTTTCCTCAATGGAAACCATCCGCAAGCTGGCCATTCTGGCCGACGCCGCCAAATACGACGCGTCCTGCGCCTCCAGCGGCTCGGGCAAACGCGATTCGCGCGCCAGTGGCCGTATCGGCAGTACCGAGGGCATGGGCATCTGCCACAGCTACACGCCCGACGGCCGCTGCGTTTCGTTGCTGAAGATCCTGCTGACCAACTTCTGCATTTACGACTGCGCCTATTGCGTGAACCGGGTCTCCAGCAACGTGGCACGCGCGCGTTTCAGCGTGGACGAGGTGGTCACGCTCACCCTGGACTTCTACAAGCGCAACTACATCGAGGGCCTGTTCCTGTCCAGCGGCATCATCCGCAATGCGGACTACACCATGGAGCAGATGGTGGAAGTGGCCCGGCAGCTGCGCGAAGAACACCGCTACGCCGGCTACATCCACCTCAAGACCATTCCCGAGGCCTCGCCGGAACTGCTGGCCAGTGCCGGGCGCTATGCGGACCGCCTGTCCATCAACGTGGAACTGCCGACCGAAGCCGGCCTGAGCGCCTTGGCACCGGAGAAGACGGTGCACTCGATCCGTGGCGCGATGGGCGAACTGCGCTGGCGCATCGAGGAAGCCAAGGAGGCTCGCAAGTCCCCCGCAGCGGTGGCGCCGACGGCCAGCCGCAGCGCTCGCCCGCGCCCTCCCCGTTTCGCACCGGCCGGGCAGAGCACCCAGATGATCGTCGGCGCGGACGGGGCAAACGACCAGCAGATCCTGGCCAGCGCCGACAGTCTGTACGGCAACTACCGCATGCGCCGGGTCTACTACTCCGCGTTCAGCCCGATTCCGGACGCCAGCCGGCAGCTGCCACTGCAGCCGCCACCGCTGCAGCGCGAACATCGCCTTTACCAGGCAGACTGGCTGCTGCGCTTCTACGGTTACGGTGTGGAGGAGATTACCGACACCACCCAGGACGGCATGCTCGACCTGGATATCGACCCCAAGATGGCCTGGGCGATCCGCCATCCCGAGCGCTTTCCGGTCGATCTGAACCGGGCACCGAAGGAAATGCTGCTGCGCGTGCCCGGCCTTGGCGTGCGCAACGTCAAGCGCGTGCTGATGGCACGCCGCCACGGGCGGCTGCGCGTGGCCGACATCGCGCGCCTGAAGGCACCGATGAGCAAGCTGCTGCCGTTCGTGCTGCTGGCCGACCATCACCCGCGCAAAGCACTGGATGATCCGGCGGCGCTGCGCGCGCAGCTGGCCCCGCCGCCGCGCCAGGGTTCGCTTTTCGATGCCCCGTCTGCGTCCTGACGCGCAGCGTTGGTCGCTGCGGGTGGATCCGCCGTGGTCGCTGCAGGCCTGGCGCGATGCTGCGCGCGAAGCGTTGCTGCGCGGCGTTGCCCCGCCGCAGCTGGACTGGCTGGAAGGGAGTGACACGTCGCTGCTGGATGCGCCGGCCGTGCAGCAGGCCCCGATGCTTGCCGATGCCGGTGCACCCAACGTTCCACGTGACTTCCTGGAGCTGGCGGCCACCTGCCTGTGCCATCGCGATCCCCAGCGCCTGGCCGTGCTGTATCGCCTGCTGTGGCGCATCGCCCATGGCGAGCGATCAGTGCTGGGCAACCCCGCCGACGCCGATGTCCTGCGCGCGACAGCCCTCGCCCAGGCCGTCCGCCGTGACACGCACAAGATGAAGGCATTCGTGCGCTTCCGCGAGGTACCTGGCCAGCCCGATGCGTTCATCGCCTGGTTCGAGCCGCAACACCACATCGTCGACCGGGTCGCGCCGTTCTTCGCGCGCCGCTTCACCGGCATGCGCTGGGCGATCCTGACCCCTTCGCGCAGCGTCGCCTGGGATGGGCAGGCGCTTGCCTTCGGCCCCGGTGCACGGCGCGAAGATGCCCCGGCCGAGGATGCACGGGAGTCGCTGTGGCAGACCTACTACGCCAGCATCTTCAATCCGGCGCGACTCAACACACGGATGATGATGCAGGAGATGCCGGCCAAGTACTGGCGCCACCTGCCTGAAGCACAGTTGCTGCCACGCCTGGTGCGCGACGCGGCCGACCGCGTGCAGGAAATGCATGACCGGCCGGCACAGGCACCGCAACGCAGGATTCCCCCGCGTGCGAACGCTGCGGCGCCGGCAGCCGATGCCAGCAGCCTGGACAATCTGCGCGGACAGGCCAGTGCCTGCCGCCAGTGCCCGCTATGGGAGCAGGCCACGCAGACCGTGTTCGGGCAGGGGCCTGCCGATGCGCGGGTGATGGTGATCGGCGAGCAGCCCGGTGATACCGAGGATCTGCGCGGGCAGCCGTTCGCAGGACCTGCCGGCCAGGTGCTGGACCGCGCACTGGCGGAACTGGGAATCGATCGCGCCCAGCTGTACCTCACCAACGCGGTGAAGCACTTCCACCATGAGCGGCGCGGCAAGGTGCGGCTGCACAAGCGGCCGGAAAGCCGCCACATCCAGGCCTGCCGCCCCTGGCTGATGGGTGAGATCGCACGCGTGCGGCCCCAGGTGATCGTGTGCCTCGGCGCGACAGCCGCAGCCTCGGTATTCGGTCGTGATTTCGACCTCGCACGCGACCGCGGACGCTGGCACACCCTCGAGGACGGCACGCGCGGCTACGCCACGGTGCACCCGGCATGGGTGTTGCGGCAGGCCGACGATGCGCGCCGCGAGGAAGCCTACCGGGTGTTCCGCGATGACCTGGCCCGTTTGCGGCAGAAAGGGGACGGAGGGGATTAAGTCGTAAGTGCATATGCGACTTAATCCCCTCCGTCCCCTTTTTTTCAGGCGGCGTCGGGCTGGTTTTCCGGGCGTGCGCGGTCGAAGGCATCCACTGCCTGGCAGGCCGCTTCGATGCGGCGCAGGGTCGGGTACGGTGCCAGGTCCAGGCCGAAGCGGTGGGCGTTGTACAGCTGCGGCAGCAGGCAGATATCGGCCAGGCCGGGACGGTCACCATGGCAGAAGGCGCCGGTGTCACGGCTGTTGACCAGCAGGGCTTCCATCGCCGCGAAGCCCTCGGCGATCCAGTGCAGGGTCCACTGCGTGCGCGCATCGGCCGGCACCTGCAGATCGCGCTCCAGGTACTGCATCACCCGCAGGTTGTTGATCGGGTGGATGTCGCAGGCCACCAGCTGGGCCAGCGCCCGCACCCGCGCGCGGCCGGCGGCGTCGGCCGGCAGCAGCGGTACCTGCGGAAAGCGCTCGTCCAGGTATTCGAGGATCGCCAGCGACTGGGTCAGCACATGCCCCTCATGCAGCAGGGTCGGCACCTGCTGCTGCGGGTTGAGCGCCCGATAGGCATCCCGGTGCTGCTCGCCACCGTCGCGCACCAGATGCACCGGCCGGGCCTCCCAGGCCAGGCCCTTCAGCTCCAGGCCGATGCGCACGCGGTAGGCGGCGCTGGATCGCCAGTAGGTGTACAGCTCGATGCCGTCGTCGACCGGGATCTCCATGGCCGCCTCCATGCTCAGGGCCTGGCCGCCTGTTCGATGCGCTGCTCGATCGCACCGAAGATGCTGTTACCGGCGGCATCGAGCATCTCGATGCGGACCACGTCGCCGAACGACATGAACGGCGTGCTCGGCTTGCCGTCGCGCAGGGTTTCGACCACGCGCTGCTCGGCGAAGCACGACGCACCCTTGCTGGTGTCCTCGTTGGCGATGGTGCCCGAGCCGACGATGGTGCCGGCGACCAGCGGACGGGTCTTGGCCGCATGCGAAACCAGCTGGGCGAAATTGAACTGCATGTCCACGCCCGCTTCCGGCGCACCGAACCACTGGCCGTTGATGTGGGTCAGCAGCGGCAGGTGCACCTTGCTGTCCTGCCACGCGGCACCCAGCTCGTCAGGGGTGACGAACACCGGCGACAGCGCCGAGCGCGGCTTGGACTGCAGGAAGCCGAAACCCTTGGCCAGCTCGCCCGGGATCAGGTTGCGCAGCGAGACATCGTTGACCAGGCCGACCAACTGGATATGACCGGCTGCCTGTTCCGGGGTCGCCGCCATCGGCACGTCGTCGGTGATCACCACGATCTCCGCTTCCAGGTCGATGCCGTAGTCCTCGCTGACCACCTTGACCGCATCGCGCGGGCCGTAGAAGCCGGCGCTGGTGGCCTGGTACATCAGCGGGTCGGTGTAGAAGCTCTCCGGCACCTCGGCGCCACGGGCACGGCGCACGCGCTCGACGTGCGGCAGGTAGGCGCTGCCATCGACGAACTCATAGGCGCGCGGCATCGGCGCGGCCAGTGCCTGCGGGTCGAGGTCGAACACGCCATCGGCATCGCCGGCATTGAGCGATTCGTACAGGGCGTTCAGGCGCGGTGCGATGTGGCTCCAGTCCTCCAGGGCCTGCTGCAGGGTGGCGGCAATGCCGGTGGCGCGCACGCCGTGGCGCAGGTCACGCGAGACGACGATCAGGGTGCCGTCGCGGCCGCCTTCCTTCAAAGAACCAAGCTTCATGGGTGGGTGTCCGGAGTCGTGGGCAAACAAGTTTCAAGTGTAATCAAATCTGCGGCGACGCCAAGCTGCAGCGCGGCATCGGCCCACCCTACCGTAGTGGGGGGTTCGGCAGGGCTTGCAGCCCTGCACCTGCTCAATGCAACAGCAACGGCAACGTCAAAAGCGGCTCTGGCTTTCTGCTGGTTGGGCGGGGCGGTGTGGGCCGGCAGGACACGCCGTAAACCCGTCCATGGGGGCTCGATGGCGCCATCCATGGCGCCAACGGTCCTGCCCACCCACACCGCCCTACCCCCGACAGTTTCCCGATGACGGATCTAACATCCCCATCATTCATCGTCGAAATCCGTCAGATATCGAAATAAATCGAATGAGATTCGACAGATCGCGAAAAACTGTCGAAGGCGGGGTGGGTCCGGTTGAGGGGGTGTGAGCGGCATGGATGCCGCGACCAAGCCCCCATGGATGGGTTTACGGCGCCCCCCTCAACCGGACCCACCCCGCCAACCCTCAGGAAGCCAGCTTTTGACGTTGACGTGGCTCTGGCCTCCGCGGGTGCAGGGCTGCAAGCCCTGCAGAGACGCCCTACCTGAACAGGCCTTTTTGCGCGAAGTCTCGAACATCGTTTAGACTTGCAGGGTCTGCAGCGGCCGTCCGTTTCCCTCCGGGATCGCCGGCGACCAGGGTCCGCCCTCTTCGCCCGCCCCCACTCCGACGCCGTTCGTCACGCATTCCAGCCTGCGCTTCGTGCCGGCTGCACCCAATTCTCGCAGCGCGGTTCACGGGAACGCTCCGAGTCAGCCGATCAGTTTGATCTGCCCCCGTCTGTCCGCTCGGACAGGCGTTTCTTGTACTTGGAGCAAACTCAATGTCTTTTGAATCGCTGGGCCTGGCGCCCTTCCTGCTGCGCGCGCTCGCCGAGCAGGGCTACGAAAACCCGACCCCGATCCAGCAGCAGGCGATCCCGCTGGCGCTGGCCGGTCGCGACCTGCTGGCCGGCGCACAGACCGGCACCGGCAAGACCGCCGCGTTCGGCCTGCCGCTGCTGCAGCACCTGGGCACCGCCTCGCAGGAGGTACGTGCCGGCCCGCGCAAGCCGCGCGCGCTGATCCTGGCCCCGACCCGCGAGCTGGCCACCCAGGTGCATGACAGCCTGCGTGGCTACAGCAAGTACCTGCGCATCCCCAGCGCCTGCATCTACGGCGGCGTCGGCATGGGCAACCAGCTGGACATCCTGCGCCGTGGCGTGGACCTGCTGGTGGCCTGCCCGGGCCGCCTGATCGACCACCTTGAGCGTCGCAGCGTCGACCTGTCCGGCATTGAAGTGCTGATCCTGGACGAAGCCGACCGCATGCTCGACATGGGCTTCCTGCCGTCGATCAAGCGCATCCTGGCCAAGCTGCCGAAGCAGAACCGCCAGACCCTGCTGTTCTCGGCCACCTTCGAGGACAACATCCGCCAGCTGGCGCTGGAGTTCATGCGCAACCCGGAACAGATCCAGGTAACGCCGAAGAACACCGTGGCCGAAACCATCACCCACCGCGTGCATCCGGTCGACGCCGGCCGCAAGCGCGACCTGCTGCTGCACCTGCTGGCGCAGGACAGCCGCGAGCAGACCCTGGTGTTCGCCCGCACCAAGCATGGCAGCGACAAGCTGGCCACGTTCCTGGAAAAGTCGGGCATCAAGACCGCGGCGATCCACGGCAACAAGAGCCAGGGCCAGCGCCTGCGTGCGCTGGGTGACTTCAAGGCCGGCCGCGTGACCGTGCTGGTGGCCACCGACATCGCCGCGCGCGGCATCGACATCAACGAGCTGCCGAAGGTGATCAACTTCGACCTGCCGATGGTGGCCGAGGACTACGTGCACCGCATCGGCCGCACCGGCCGCAACGGCGCGACCGGCCAGGCGATTTCGCTGGTGGCGCAGGATGAAGTGAAGCTGCTGCGCGCGATCGTGCGCCTGCTGGGCCGCGACATGGACATCCGCGATGTGCCGGGCTTCGAGCTGCAGACGCCGATCCGCTGGGGCAACAGTGCGCCGGGCAAGGCCGAGCACGATACCGGTGAGCGCGCGCCGCGCAAGAGCCACGCACGCCGTCCGCACGGCGATGCGCCGCGCCATGCGCATGCCGGCCCGAAGAAGGCCGGTGGTGGCCGTCGCGAGGGCGGCGGCAACGGCCAGCAGCGTGCGGGCGCGGGTCAGGGCCAGCGCCGTGGCGGTGGCGGCAATGGTGGCGGCCGTGGTCGCGGCCAGGGTGGCAACGGCGGCGGTCGCGCCGGCTGATCCCAGCTGACAGGGAGGGTGCTTCCCGCTGCGCGGGGGCTTCTTACCGAGGGACGGCGCTGACGCGCCGTCCTTTTTTGTTGCTGGCTACCGGGTGACAAAGCACGCGGTGGCAGTACCGAGGGCGGATGGACATGGGGGCAGCGCAGAACACGCTGTAAATACGTCCATGTAAGCTCGATGGCGCCATCCATGGCGCCAACGGTTCTGCGCTGCCCCCATGCCCATCCGCTTCAAGCATTGCCTGCGCCTTCTTGTCCCGCCGGGTAGCCGGGAGAAGAAAGATCAAATTCAAATTCAAATTCAAATTCAAAGGCAAAAGCCGAAGTCGCAATTCCTGGCTTTGCTTTTGCTTTTGCTTTTGTATTTGCCCTTGCTCCCGCCTTGGGGTCTGATGCGTCCGCGCCCGCAGGAAACTTTCATGGGAGGCAGGGGGCCTCAGCCAGGACCGTTGGCGCCAAGGATGGCGCCATCGAGCCCCCATGGATGGGTTTACGGCGTGTCCTGGCTGAGGCCCCCTGCCTCCCAAGCACAACAGAAACTCGGCGCCAAACACCTCAACCCCGCGCTTTCGCCGGATTTACCAGATTCCCGAAGAAGATCGCGTTGATCAGCAGCCGGTCCGTGCCATGCCAGTACTTGCGATGCGCCGGATCATCGGCGAACAGCACCACGTTACCCTGCCCCTGCGCCGACACCAGCAGCCACGCGCTGCCCGCCACCCGCGTGCGGTTGCGCTCGGACAAGTAACCGTTCACCCGCGGCGGCGCGTCGATGCGTACCACCGTCGAGAACGGGTTCGCACTCGGCTGCAGCGTCACCGTGTTTTCCTTGTTGATCGCCAGTTGCCGGCGCGGCACGCCGAACGCCAACGGATGGCTGGTATCCACGTCGGCACTGAGGATGTTGCCGCTGACCCGCTCGATCGCAGCGATGTCGCGCTGGTCGCCGAACGCACGGCGGCTCTCGTCGGCAGTCTCTTCTTCCTTGCCGAGCTTCTCGCCGTCGGCCAGCTTCTGTTCGATCGCCCACTTCGAGGCGCTGCCGTAGGTCACCAGTGAACCTCCGGCCTGCACCCAGCGCTTCAGTGCGGCCACCGCCGTGGCATCGATGCCGGTGTAGGTGCCGCCGGACAGCACGATCGTGGTGTAGCGGTCCAGCGGCACCTTGCCCAGCTGCTGCGGGTCCAGCTTGCTGGCAGGCAGGTGCAGCTGCTGGTCGAGCAGGAACCACGCCGAACCGATCTCGGTGGCGGCCACGCCCTCGCCCATCACCAGCGCGACCGTGGGCTTGCGCAGCGCCTTGACGCCGTCACTGCCGAGGTCGATGCCTTCGCGGCTGCGGCCGCTGGGCAGTGCGTGCACCTGCACACCCGCCTCGCGCGCGGCCGACCTCACTGCCTCAAGCAGCGCTGCGCCCTGCAGCGATTGCCCGGCCACCGGAATCACCAGGCTGCCGGCGGCGAAGCTGACCTCGCCCTGCGCGGTCGCGGTGGTGAACGGCTGGAATGCCGCACGTGCGCTCACGCCCTTGCCCTGCAGTGCGGCCAGCGCGCGCCCGGCGTTGTAGTCGCGCCAGTCGATCGCGTAGGCGAACCCGGCCTGGCTGCCCAGCACCGCGCCCTGCGCCGCCGGCAGCGCGGTCACGCGTGCACCGCCTTCGATACGGCTGCGGCTACCGGCGAAGGCCACGCCGTAGGCCGGTGCGATTGCATAGCTGGTGCTGCCGTAGAACACATCACCCTTGATCGGCGGCGTCTCGGCAAAGATCGAATGCACCAGGCGGAACTGCGCCTGTTGGACCGGCACAACGTAGGCGCTGCCGGCATCGAAGCGCTGGCCATCGACAGTGACGGCACGATCCAGCGCGCGCACGTCGATGCGATGCAGCACCAACAGTTCCAGCAGGCGGCGGGTCAGTGCCGGATCATGCGCATCACCGAACACGAAGCTCTTCACCGGCTGCTGTGCGGCCTGCTTCAGCGCGCTCTGGAAGAACTGCTTCTGCAGGTCGAACAGGCCGCTGCGCTCGGTCACTGCGCCGCGCACGGTGCCCAGCCCGGTGGCGACCTGGTTGCGGATGGTGAACGGGAACGTCAGCAGGCCATTCACCGATTCCTGCACGCGGCCGCGCGAGCTGGCCTGTTCGACGGTCACGCCGACGGCACCATGGAAGTCCGGGTAGGTCGAGCCGTATACCGGCGAGAAGTTGTCGAAGTTCTCGCCGGTGTAGTACAGCGAGCCCAGCGCATCCAGCGCCTGCGCGTGGTACCTGGCCAGGGTCTTGTTGAATTCGTACGACGCCGCGGGAATCAGCGGACTGTGCATGCTCTTCGGCGAGGGCTCGAAGTAGTAGGTGCTGTCCTTGCCCATTTCGTGGAAGTCGATCTGCACGTTCGGGTACCACTGGTGGAACACCTCCACCTTCGGCCGCGAGTCCTGCTGGGTCAGGGCCAGCCAGTCGCGGTTGAGATCGGTGAAGTAGTGGTTGGTGCGCCCTTGCGGGAACGGTTCGACGTGCTCCTTGTCGGCCGGGTCGGCCGAGGCCGGATCGGAGGCCCACGCGTTGTGCCAGTTGGCGGCACGATCGCGACCGTCCGGATTCTGCGCCGGGTCGAACAGCACCACCGCCTGCTGCAGCCACTGCTGGGTTTCGGCGCTGCGGTTGGCCACCAGGTAGTAAGCCGTCAGCATCGCCGCCTCGGCACTGGAGGTCTCGTTGCCATGCACGCTGTATCCCAGCCACACCACCACCGGGCTGTCGCCCGCCGCACTGCGCGGCTGCGCCGGATCGGCCAGGGTCGCGTGCTGCTGGCGGATCTGTTCCAACCGCGCGTGGTTGCCTGCGGCAGTGACAGTGGCGATCAACAGCGGGCGGCCCTCATAGCTGCGGCCGATCTCGCGCACGCTGATCCTGTCCGAGCGCCGGGCCAGTTCCTGGAAGTACGCCACCAGCTGGTCGTGCCGGGTGTAACGGCTGCCGATCGGATAGCCGAGGAACTGCTCCGGCGTGGGCACGGCGGTATCGAACGCCGCTGCATCGGCAGCCTGCGGAAAGAAGTAGGTGCTCTGTGCCTGTACCGGCTGCGGCTGGAACAGTGCGGTGGCGGCGGCAAGCAGCAACGGAAGAACGGCACGACGATGCAAGGACACGGTGACTCCCCTGGAACACAACGGCAGGCGGTCGCGCGACCGGTCCCCTGGGGAGACCGGTCGCAGCGGGTGGATCAGAAGCGGTAGTCGAAGCCCAGCGTGAAGTAGCGGCCGCGCAGGTCGTACTGGCTGAAGTCGTACGGCGCGCGGATGCCCGGGAACGAGGCATCGTACGGCGGCGTCCTGTCGGCCAGGTTCTGCACCTTGGCGTACACCGTCAGCTTGTCGATGCCGGTGTAGGCCAGGTACAGGTCGTACTGGCTGTAGCTGCCGACGCGCTGCTGCACGGCCTTGGCGGCGGTGCTGGCCTCCTGGCGGTAGCTGCTGGTGTAGTACCAGGTCACCGCGGCGTTGAAGTCGCCGTATTTCCAGTCCAGGGTGGTGGTGGCCTTGTCCTTGGGCAGGGTCGCGCCGAGGTTGCTGCCGGCGTAGTCGACCAGCGGGCCGCCGACCACGGTCGGGCGACGGTAGTCGCGCACGTGGGTGTAGGCGGAGGACACGGTGAAGTCGCCGAGCGCAGCGGTCGGGATGCGCTGGCGCAGCTCGACGTCGATGCCCGATGTCTTCAGCTCGCTCAGGTTCTGGTAGCGGTTGTAGACGGCCTGCAGCTTGCCGCGCTCGTCGCGCTGCACGGCGCCGGCCACGTTGTCGTTGACCAGGGTCTGGGTGTTGTTGGTGCCTACCAGGTTGTCCAGCTGGATGCGGTAGTAGTCCACGCTCAGGTTGGTGTTGGCCCATGGCGACAGCACCACGCCGAAGTTCACGCTCTTGGTGCGCTCGGGCTTCAGTGCGTTGTTGCCAACGGTGAAGAAGGTCGGGTTCTGGCGCGAGCCCGGCACGTCCGGATCACGCGGGTCGGCCACGCTGCCGTAGGCGATGCTGGTGCTGTTGGAGTTCTCCGACAGCGACGGTGCACGGAAGCCCTTCGACGCCGAGGCACGCACCAGCAGGAAATCGAGCGGCTGCCAGCGCAGGCCGATCTTCGGCGAGAACGCATCGCCGAAATCATCGTAGTGATCGGCACGCGCGGCGGCGGACAGTTCCAGGGTCGAGGCCAGCGGCACGTTCACTTCGGCGTAGGCGGCACTGACCTGGCGCTGGCCATGTACTTCGGCGATGGCCGGGCGCACCTGCAGGCCGGCATCGATCTGCCACGGGTTGTTGGAATCGAGCTTCTCGCGGCGCCACTCGGCACCGGCGGCGAAGCCGATCTCGCCGGCCCAGGTGTGGCCCAGGCTGCCGGAAATCTTCGCGTCGACGCCCTGCAGCTTGGACTCGGCCGGGCGCAGCGTGGCGATGTTGATCGAATCACGTACCGACTGCGGCGTGGCCGCCGGATTCAGCAGGTTGTAGCTGCCGGTGGCCAGCGCATCGGCCAGCGCCCAGCGATTGGCGAAGCCGCCGGACACGCTCTCACGCTCGCTGCTGCGTGCGCCGAATGCAGCCACTTCCCAGTCCCAGTTCGCAGTGGTGCCACGCAGGCCGAACACGCCGCGATAGGCGGTGGAACGGTTGGTCTTGATCGTGCCGCCGAGGTCGAAGAAGGTGTATTCGATTGGGATCGCACGGCCGTACGGGTTGTACGGATTGTTGGCCGGCAGCAGCGACGACACCGGTTCGGCCAGGCCACTGTTGGCGTTCAATGCGAAGCGGCCGCTCTCCAGGGTGAAGAACGGGCTGCTGCCGAACCACGCGGCACTCTTGATCTGGCTGTACAGCACTTCGCCGAAGGCTTCGACGTTGTCGTTCAGGCGGAAGGTACCGTTGGCATAGGCCTGGTAGCGCTTGGTCGAGGGGATCAGCGTGGTGAACGGGGCCTGGTTGAAGCCGCAGGTGTCGCCGGCCAGGCCGTCGATCGGCGCGCTGGCGACGCGGGTGGTACCGACCGGGCAGTTGCCGTTGGCGTCGAGCATCGGCACCGACACGCCGTTGACCAGGTAGCGCGCGCCCTTGGCCGACCAGCCGTTCCAGCGGCCGCCGGGCTTGTCGGTGTAGATGCCGCTCCTGGTCAGGTTGCGTTCGTCCTGGTCCAGACGTTCGCGGTTGTAACCCTGCAGGCTGAAGAGGATGTTGTAGCCATCGGTGTCGAGATCACCAAGGCCGCCGACGAACTTCATGTTCTGCTCGTGCAGGCCGCCCTGGTCGGCACCGCCGAAGCTGCCGCCGATCTCGGCGCCTTCGAAGTTCTGCCGGGTGATGATGTTGACCACGCCGGCCACGGCGTCGGAACCGTACACCGCCGAGGCGCCGTCCTTGAGCACTTCGATGCGCTCGACCGCGACCAGCGGCAGCGCGTTGAGATCAACGAACGTATCGGACAGGCCACCGGCCGGGAAGCCGTAGTTGGCCAGGCGGCGGCCGTTGAGCAGCACCAGCGTGTTCTTCTGCGACAGGCCGCGCAGGCCGATGCCGGCCGAGCCGGAGGCCCAGCCGTTGTTGGTGGTTTCGTTGCTGGCGTTGCCGGTGTTGGCCGAGATCGAACGCAGCACATCGGCCACGGTGGCCTTGCCGGTCTGTTCCAGCTGCTGGCGGCCGATCACCTGCACCGGGTTGGAGGCCTCGGTATCGGTGCGCTTGATGTTGGAACCGGTGACACGCACGGCGGCCAGGGTGCTGGCTTCGCCACTGGCGTCGGCGGAGGTTTCGGCGGCGGCGGACAAAGGCGCGGCCAGAGCGACGGCCAGGGCCGCCACGAGCAGGGTGTGCTTGGGCATGACGATGTGGGGGAGGTGGTAAGGGCGATGAAGTTCCGCAGTAGTCCATGCCTGGCCCGGGTCCGGCCAATAACATCTCTTCATACGGATATAAGAGAAACTATCATCTCTTCATCCGGATGGAAAGAGTTACTTCACGAGAGCCCGGCATCCGCTCAGGATGGCCGGCCACCTGCGGCGTACAATTGCGCCATGGAAATCTTCAAAGTCTTCATGCTCGAGGCGGCGCACCGCCTCCCCAACGTACCGCCGGGGCACAAGTGCGCGCGCCTGCACGGCCACTCGTTCCGGGTGGAACTGAAGGTCGAGGGCGAGCCGGGTGCGCAGACCGGCTGGATCATGGATTTCGGTGACGTGAAGGCGGCCTTCCAGCCGATCTACGATCGCCTGGACCATCACTACCTCAACGACATCCCCGGCCTGGAGAACCCGACCAGCGAGAACCTGGCGGTGTGGATCTGGAACGAGCTCAAGCCCGGCCTGCCGGCGCTGAGCGAGATCACCGTGCACGAAACCTGCACGTCGGGGTGCCGTTACCGCGGCCCCACTGCCTGATCAACCCATTGATCTGAAAGGTGTTTCAAAGGCGCCTTGGGCGCCTTTGTTATTTTTGTTGCATTGCCGCATCAAGGGCGTATGCTGCAATGCATCAAGCCACTCCCTGACGCCCCCCATGGCCGCCGCCTTCAGCGATCGCTTCAGTGATGCCACCCGCCAGCTCGCCGCCGCGGCAACGCGTGCGAACCGGTTGGCGTTGGAGAACGCGGAAAGCATGTTCGGCGTGCAGCTGAAGGTGATGGAGCGCAACCTGACTGCGACCGGCGGCTGGCTGGGTGAACTGGCCCGCGGCGAGGATGCGGCCGGGACGCTCTCCAAGGGCGCGCAGCTGTGGCAGGACAACCTGCAGCGGCTGGGCCAGGCCCAGCAGGACGTGGTCGGTCTCGGCCTGCAGGCCAGCAAGGCTTGGTCCGAGCTGGTGCAGGGCTACAACGAATCAACGGCGGACGCGAACAACCACTGACGCGACGCAACACTCATTGCGTGGGTCCCTCCCCCCACGCAATCCGGACCCGGCAGATCCCTCCCTCTGCCGGGTCTTTTTTTGCCTGTCGTTTGGATACCGAAGCGCGTCTTCGTGCGACGTCTCTGCAGGCTGAAGGGCCCCGCCGGGGCGGGCAGGGGTCTGGGCAAATGTCCCCCGGCGCCGGCCGTTGGCCGTCACCTCCTCCTTTACTTTGCCCAGACCCCTGCCCGCCCCGACGAGGCTCGGCGTGCGGTGAGGAGAGCGCAGCACGCGCGGCCGCCTTTCAAGGAAGCGCCGACAAACTCCGAACGCAGGGCGGAGGCCCTTGCGTACGAAGTAAAGGAGGAGGTGACGGCCAACGGCCGGCGCCGGGGGACATTCGTACGCAAGGGTCTCCGCCCTGCGCCGCGCAGAATGCATCCGCCACACGCATGTCTTCGTCCTGATCCGCCGCGAACCGATGGGCCCTGCCCGCCCCGACGAGGCTCGGCTTCCGGCGAGGAGATCACAGCGCTCGCGGCCGCCTTTCAAGGAGGCGCCGACGAACTCCGAACGCCGGGCGGAGGCCCTTGCGTACGAAGTAAAGGGGGAGGTGACGGCCAACGGCCGGCGCCGGAGGACATTCGTACGCAAGGGCCTCCGCCCGGCGCCGCGCAGATTGAACCCGCCGCACGCGATGCAGGAACGGCTCAGCGCCCGCGACCACCGTGCCAGTGCTGGTGCCACGCCTGGAACATCAACACGTTCCACAGGTGTGTGTGCCACTTGCGCTCGCCCCGCAGGAACGCCTCCCAGACACCACGCACGCGCGCCACATCGAAGCAGCCCTGATTGCGCAGCAGCTGCGGATCCAGCAGCGCCTCCGCCCAGTCGCGCAGCGGGCCCGCCAACCAGCGCGCCATCGGCGGGCCAAAGCCGCGCTTGGGGCGATACACCAGCGGCTCCGGCAGATAGCGTGCCAGCAGATGCTTGAGGATCCGCTTGTGCTCCCCATCGTGATACTTCAGGTGCTGCGGCAGCCGCCAGGCCAGGCGCACCACCTCCATGTCCAGCAGCGGCGCACGGGTTTCAACGCCCGCCGCCATGCCCGCACGATCAACCTTGGCCAGGATGCCCTCGGCCAGGTCCATGCGGAAATCCAGCAGCTGGATGCGCGCCTCGGCCGGCAGCGCCGTGTCCTGCTGCTGGAAGATCGTCACCGGTTCGCGCGCACCCAGCACCACCTGCGCCGGCTGCCGCCAGCGGGTCACGCGCTGCAGGTAGTGGCCTTCCACATCATTGGCAGCCACCTCGGCCACCAGGGCGCGCCAACCACCGAGGCGGCCGCGCTCGACGTTCATGCGGTTGCCGCTGCGCCGCGCCAGGTCGCGTACCCAGTCCGGCAGGCCACCACACAGGCGCGCATTGCGCAGCGCGCGGCCATAGCTGGGATGCCCGAAGAACAGTTCATCGCCACCGTCACCGGTCAGTGCCACCGGCTTGCGCGCCCCCAGCAGTTCACTGGCCAGCAGCGTCGGCAGCTGCGAGGCGTCGGCGAAGGGCTCGCACCAGACCTGCGGCAGGCGCTGCAGCAGGTCCAGGCCCTGGCGCGCGTCCATGCGATGCAGGTGGTGTTGCACGCCCAGATGGCGCGCGACCTGTGACGCCCAGTCGCTTTCGTCATGCCCCGGATCGTCGAAGCCGACCGTCCACGCTTCGATCGGCAGGGTCGATTGTGCCTGCATCATCGCCGTCACCAGCGAGGAGTCGGTACCGCCGGACAGGAACGCGCCGCACGCCAGGGGCGAGTGCATGCGTGAGGCGATGGCCTTCTGCAGTACCGCTTCAAGCTGGTCGGTGGCCTGTTCCAGGCTCGGCGCCGGCTGCAGCGGCTCCTGCAGTGCACTCTGCATCGCGTCGCGTGCGCACCAGTAACGCGCGCCGCCCTGCGCGGCCTGGCTGGAGCAACCCGCGGCATGGTCGCTGAGATCGATACGCAGCATCGCGCCCGCCACCAGTTTGTGGATGCCACGGTAGATGGTGTGCGGCGCCGGCACATAGTCGTGGCGCAGCAGCAGGCTCAGGGCATCCTGGTCGATGCTCGGCGCGAAGCCGGCGAAGGCCTGCAGCGCCTTCAACTCCGAGGCGAACAGGAACTGGCCCTGGTACCAGCCGTAATACAGCGGCCGCTCGCCCACCGGATCACGGGCCAGCCACAGCACGCGCGACTCCCGGTCCCAGACGCTGAAACCGAAGGCGCCTTCGATGCGCGACAGCGCCCGCTGCACGCCCCATTCGACGATCGCCTGCAGCAGCAGCCGCGCATCGCTGCAACTGCGGGGCAGATCGCGCAGCTGCGCCTGCAGGTCGCCGCGGTTGTACAGGCGGCCGTCCAGGCACAGCACGTAGCGACCGCAGTCCGAGCTCAGCGGCTGCAACGGCGTATCGGTCGGCGCCCGGCAATGGCCCAGCGCGAGGCCGGCCTCGGCGTCGGTCCAGTAGCCGATGCGGCCACGCCCACGCTGCTGCAGCGCGCGCAGCATCGGGGCCAGCTGCTGCAGCAGCTGCTCATCCTCGGCGGGCGGCAGCCAGGCCCCGACCACGCCGCTCATCGGAAGCCTCCGCACTGGCAGCGGCGGGACAGGTTCGGCAGGCAGGGGGCGGCGGGCGACATGGGGACGGCACGCGGAGCGGAGGAGACTCCATGCTCGGCGCGGGGGCGCGCGGCGTCAGTCGCTTTGCTGTCAGCGATCGTCACCAGCCGTATCACGAAGGTAACGTTTTGTAACAGCAACAGGCTATGCTGGCCGCCAAGTTGTTGCCGGGACTGAGACCCGGCCCGCGCGCCAGCAACCCCGGCTGAATGGCGCCCGCCCCCGGGACCCGGGCGGCCCGAAGGCTGGGATAGCATCGCCGCGCTCGTGCCGTGGCGGTACGTTTGCGCCCACGGAGGCCTTGGAAATGCTGGATATCGTACTGGTCGAAGACGATGCCCGCCTGGGAACGATGGTCAGCGACTACCTGCAACGGCATGGCTACCAGGTGGCCCACGAGCGCAGCGGCGAGCGCGCCGTGGCCCGGATCCTGGCGGAGAAGCCGGCCCTGGTGCTGCTTGATGTGGGCCTGCCCGACCAGGATGGTTTCGAAGTGTGTCGGCAGATCCGGCCCCACTATGACGGCATCATCTGCGTGCTGACCGCCCGTACCGACAACATCGACCAGGTGCTGGGCCTGGAACTGGGGGCCGACGATTACATCGGCAAACCCATCGAACCGCGGGTGCTGCTGGCCCGCCTGCGCGCCCACCTGCGCCGCCACCGCCGGGTCGAACCGCGTGACGGCAGCCTGCGCTTCGGCGAGCTGAGCATCGACCCGTCCACCCGCAACGTGCACCTGCAGGGCAGCCTGCTGGAGCTGACCACCGCCGAGTTCGACCTGCTGTTCCTGCTGGCCAGCAATGCCGGCCAGATCCTGGACCGCGACGCGCTGCTGCGCGGCCTGCGTGGCATCGCCTTCGATGGCCTGGACCGCTCAATCGATGCCCGCATCTCGCGCCTGCGCCGCAAGCTGGGCGACAACCCGGAGCAGCCGGAACGGATCAAGACCGTCCGTGGCCGCGGCTACCTGTTCAGCCGCTCGGCATGGGGATGAAACGCACACCGTCGGCGATGCGCGGCCACGCCTTCCACTTCCTGCGCTACGGCATCGGTTTCCTGGTCGCCCACCTGTTGTTGATCGTGCTGGGCCTGTGGGCCTGGGACGCCCTGCTGGAAGACCGCACCGAAGCCGGCCTGCAGGCCGAGATGCGCGGCACGCACGCGCTGCTGCAGCATCGCTTCGCCGAAACCCCGCGCGAGCAGTGGCCGGCACTGGCGCGCGAACTCGACGCCGATTTCGCCTACGCGCTGCGCATGGTGCCGCTGGCCGAGGCGGTGAAGGCGCTGCCGGCCAGCCAGCGCCCGCCGTTCAACAACGGCCGCGTACAGATCGATCTGGAGCACATGCGCAGCCTGCAGCGGATCGGCGACAGCGACTACGCCGTGATGCTGGGCCCGTTGGACGAGGCGCTGCCGGACGAAGGCTGGCAGGACAGCGAAGTATCCGGTGTGGCGATCCTGCTGCTGATCCTGATGGTGGCGGTGGCACTGCCGATGTACGTGATGGTGTACCGGCTGTGGCGCGACGTCTCGCAGTTGGCCCAGGCGGCGCGGCAGATGCGCGACGGCCAGCTGGATACCCGCGCGCCGCGCGCCGGCACCGCGCTGGTGCGGCCGTTGGCCAACGCCTTCAACCACATGGCCGAGCAGCTGCAGCAGCTGCTGGAAAGCCAGCGCGTGCTGGCCCAGGCGGTCGCGCACGAGGTGCGCACGCCGTTGGCACGGATGCGTTTCGGCCTGGCCGACCTGGAAGACACTGCGCTCGACGATGTGCAGCGCGATGCGCTGGGCGGGCTGCGCACCGACGTCGATCGGCTGCAGCACCTCACCGATGCCGGCGTCGAATACGCCGCACTGGGCCGCTGCCATCAGCTGACCCGCCAGCGCCTGCAGCTGGCGGCGCTGGTGCGCGGCGTGGTGGCCCAGTTCGCACCGTTGCCGATGCCGGTGCAGCAGGCGTTGTCGCCGGTGGGCCTGGTCAACGTCAACCGGCACATGCTGGAACTGGCGCTGCGCAACCTGCTCGGCAATGCGCTGCGTTACGCGCGTCGGCAGATCCGCATCGCCAGCACGGTCAATGACGGCTGGCTGTGCCTGCAGGTGGAGGACGACGGCCCCGGCATTGCACCGGAACTGCGCGGCCAGGTGCTGCAACCCTATGTGCGGCTGGACCCGGGCAGCCCCGGCTTCGGCCTCGGGCTGGCGCTGGTGCAGGTGGTGGCCGACAAGCATGGCGGCCAGGTCGAGGTGACCGATTCGGCGCTGGGCGGCGCCTGCATCCGCCTGCACCTGCCGCTGGAAACCGGCGGTGTCGTGGAGGCCGAGGCAGCCTGCTAGACCGCCGTTTCCGCGCGCGGCAAGGCAAACACGAACAGCGCGCCCCGTTCGCTGTCGCGCAGTTCGATGCGGCGGCCATGCAACTGCACGATGCGCTGCACGATCAACAGGCCCAATCCGCCGTTGTCGCCACGCCGCGCGCCGAGCGCGGCCGGTGCCTGGAACAGCTGGGTACGCAGCGCCGGGGCTACCCCGGGGCCATCATCGGCGACGCAGACCTCCACGCTGTCGGCGGTCGCGCGCAGGCGCACCTCGATCTGGCCACCCTCGGGTGCATGGCGCAGCGCGTTGTCGAGCAGGTTGGTCAGCACCCGCTCGACCAGGCCCAGGTCCGCACGGACCAGCGGCAGGCCGGGCGGAAACGCCGCGTGCAGCTGCTGGCCACGTGCCTGTGCCGCCAGTTCGAACTTCTGCAGCACGTCCTGCAGCAGCTCCGGCAGCGCGAACACTTCCCACTCCAGCCGCACTTCGCCGTGCTCCAGCCGCGCCAGTTCGAACAGCGCGCGCGCCAGCCGGCCGACCTTGGCGCTCTGTGCCAGCGCAATGCCGAGATAGCGGCGGCGCTCATCCGGTGACAGCGTGGCGTCCTTCAACGCCAGCGTTTCCAGGTAGCCGTGCAGCGACGACAACGGCGTGCGCAGGTCGTGCGAGATGTTGGCGACCAGTTCACGGCGCTGCAGATCCTGCTGGCGCAGCTGCTGCCACTGCTCGCCCAGCCGCTGCGCCATCTGCGCGTGCGCATGTTCCAGGATCACCAGTTCGTCGCGCTCACCAGCGCGCAGCGGCTCCGGCGGCGGCAGCGGCGTCGGCGCATCGATGTCAAAGGCCTGGATCCGCCGGGTCAGCCGCCGCAACGGACGCGTCACCCAGTAGAACGCGACCAGCCCGGCCAACAGGCCGAGGCTGCCGACCAGCACCACCGACCACAGCGTGGTGTTCCACTGGCTGCCGGCGGCAAGATCGTCGGCGAGCATCTGCCGGTGCTCGCCGACCAGCACCACGTACACATAGCCGGCCGGCCGGCCCTGCACGATCAATGGTGCGGCGCTGAACACCTTGCGGCCATCGGCGCTGCGCGGGTCATCGCCGAGGATCGGCAACGGTGCACCGGCCAGCAGGCGACGCAACGGCGCCACGTCCACCCGGTTGCGCACCAGATGTCCACTGGGTGCATCGTGACCGAGGATGCGGCCCTGGTCGTCCAGCAGGTAGACCTCGACGCTGGGGTTGACCGCCATCAGCTGGCCGAACAGCGCGCGCACCGCGGCATCGCGCATGCCGCTGGTGTCCATCAGCTCGCTGCGCTGGGCGATGTGTTCGGCCAGGCCCAGCGACAGCCGCTGCACGACTTCCTGCTCGTGGCGGGTGTTGGCACGCATCTGCAGTGCCAGCAGCGCCATGCAGCACATCAGCATCAGCGCGGCGGTCACCACCGCCAGCTTCTGCCACAGGTTCGGCTTGATCATGCCGCCGCCCCGGCCGGGTCGACCAGCTTGTAACCGCGGCCCCACACCGTCAGCAACCGCCGTGGGTTGGCCGGGTCGGGTTCGATCTTGCTGCGCAGGCGGTTGATGTGGGTGTTGACCGTGTGCTCATAGCCATCGTGCTGGTAGCCCCAGACCTGGTTGAGCAGTTCCATGCGCGCGAACACCTGGTCCGGATGACGGGCGAAGAACAGCAGCAGGTCGAACTCGCGCGGGGTCAGTTCCAGCGTGTTGCCATCCACCGAAGCGGTGCGCGCGACCGGATCGAGCTGCAGCCCACCCAGCTCGATCGCGCCGGCATCGATGCGCGCGCTCTGCGCCATCGCCTCGGCGCGGCGCAGCAGCGCACGTACCCGTGCCACCAGTTCCGGCATCGAAAAGGGTTTTGCCAGGTAATCGTCCGCGCCCAGTTCCAGGCCGACGATGCGCTGCGTTTCACTGCCGCGCGCGCTGATGATGATGATCGGGACATACCGCGCCATCGCGCGTGCGCGCTGGCACACCTGCAGCCCGTCCACGCCGGGCAGCATCACGTCCAGCACCAGCGCATCCCACGGGCCGTCCTGCTCGAGCAGGCGCAGGCCGGCATCGCCGCTGGCGGCATGGGCGACGTCGTAGCCCTCATCACCCAGGTGCATGCGCAGCAGGTCGGCGATGTGGGCATCGTCTTCAACGATCAGCACGCGTTTGGTCGACATCGGCAGCTCAGGGCCAGTGGGGAGGCTGGCTGCATTGTGGCGCGGGACGGCCGCCGATACCTCACGAAAAATTGAATCCTGCGTGAGGATTCGTTGACCCGGGCGGGCGCAGCATGGCCCCGTCGCCCCTTCCCGGAGTCCGCCATGTCCCTCTCCCGCCGCCATCTGCTGGGCCTGGGCGGTGTCGCCACCGCCGCCGGCCTGTTCGGCCTGGGGGCCTGCAGCCGCGCCGCCCCGGCCGCCGCCGAAGCGCGCCCGTCGCGACAGTTCGAGGTCATGCACAGCGATGCCGAGTGGCGCCAGCGACTGACGCCGGCGCAGTACGCGGTGCTGCGCCAGCAGGCCACCGAGCGCCCCTGGAGCAGCCCGCTCAACAAGGAACACCGGCAGGGCACCTTCGCCTGCGCCGGCTGTGCGCTGCCGCTGTTCTCCTCGTCCACCAAGTTCGAGAGCGGTACCGGCTGGCCCAGCTTCTGGGCGCCGCTGCACAACGCCATCGGCGAAGACCGCGACGTCACCTTCGGGATGCTGCGGGTGGAGGTGCATTGCCGCCGCTGCGGCGGCCATCTCGGCCATGTGTTCAACGATGGGCCACGCCCCACCGGGCTGCGCTACTGCATGAACGGTGCGGCGATGGTGTTCGCTCCCGGCGCCACGGATGGCACTGCCGACGGCTGGCGGGTGCCGGTCGGTTCTTCCCCTGCTTCCGGAGCCTGATGATGCTGCTGTTGCTGCTTGCCTATCTGGGGGGCGCGCTGACCCTGCTCAGCCCCTGCATCCTGCCGGTGCTGCCGTTCGTGTTCGCGCGTGCCGATCGCCCGTTCCTGCGCAGCACGCTGCCGCTGCTGCTGGGCATGGCGCTCACCTTCACCGTGGTCGCCAGCCTGGCCGCGGTGGGCAGCCAATGGGTGGCACAGGCCAACCAGGTCGGACGCTGGGTCGCCCTGCTGCTGATGGCGTTGTTCGCGGTCGCCCTGCTCTGGCCACGACTGGCCGACCACCTGCTGGCGCCGTTCCAGCGCATGGGTGCCCGCCTGAGTGCGCGCGCCGATGCGGCGGATGCCGCGGGGCACGGCGGCGCGTGGACCTCGCTGCTGATCGGCATCGCCACTGGCCTGCTGTGGGCACCGTGTGCCGGGCCGATCCTCGGTCTGGTGCTGACCGGCGCCGCCCTGCATGGCGCCAGCGTCGGTACCACTGCGCTGCTGCTGGCCTACGCACTGGGTGCGATCACCGCATTGGCGCTGGCGGTGTGGATCGGCGGCCGGGTGTTCCGCGCGATGCAGGCGCGGCTCGGCCTCGGCGATGTACTTCGCAAGGTGCTGGGTGTGGCCGCGCTGCTGGCCGTCGTGGCGATCGGCCTCGGCTGGGATACCGGCCTGCTGACCCGCTTGTCCACGGTCAGCACCGCCCGTATCGAGCAACGCCTGCTGGATGCAGTGCCCGGCGCGCAGCCGGCGGCACCGCCGATGATGATGGCCGGCGCCAATGCCGGTGCCGATGCAGCGCTGCCGGTGGAGGGCACGCTGCCCGCGCTGGACGGTGCCACTGGCTGGCTCAACAGCCCGCCGCTGAGTGCACAGCAGCTGCGCGGCAAGGTGGTTCTGGTCGATTTCTGGACCTATTCCTGCATCAACTGCCTGCGCGCGATGCCGTTCGTGCACGAATGGGAGCGACGCTACCGCGACCACGGCCTGGTGGTGGTCGGCGTGCACACGCCGGAGTTCGCCTTCGAGCGTGACCCACGCAACGTGATGAAAGCGGTGCAGCAGCTGAAGGTCGAGTACCCGGTGGCGCTCGACAACCAGTACACGATCTGGCGCGCCTTCAACAACCGCTACTGGCCCGCGCAGTACTTCGTCGACGCGCAGGGCAACATCCGCGGCCACCAGTTCGGCGAGGGCAACTATGCGCGCTCGGAACAGATGATCCGTCGCCTGCTGACCGAAGCCGGGCAGACCAATCTGCCGCCACCGGCCGATCCCGCTGCCGCCGGCCTGAAGGGCGTGGCCGTGCAGGCCGACATGGGCAACCTGCGTTCGCCGGAAACCTACCTGGGACACGCCCGCGCCGAGCAGTTCGCCTCGCCCGGCGGGCAGCGCAGCGACGCCGCGTTCGACTACACGCTGCCGGCCACCCTGGCGTTGAACCAGTGGGGGCTGTCCGGGCGCTGGACCGTCACCGATGAGGCCGCACAGCTGCAGCAGGCCGGCGGCCGCATCGCCTTCCAGTTCCATGCGCGCGACCTGCACCTGGTGCTGGCACCGAGCGAGGACGGCAGGCCGGTGCGCTTCCGCGTCTGGCTGGACGGCAAAGCGCTGCCCGCCGCCGATGCCGGCAGTGATGTTGGTGCCGATGGCAGTGGCGTGGTCGACGAGCACCGCCTGTACCAGCTGGTGCGCCAGCGCGGCGCAGTCGGTCCGCATCGCTTCGAGATCGAGTTCCTCGATGCGGGCGTGCAGGCCTATGCCTTCACCTTCGGTTGAACCGGGAGGACATGATGAAACTCTCCTTTGAACAGGGCATCGCCGCCGGTGTGGCCGGCTTGGTGGCCACGGCCTTGATTGCCGGTGTGCTGCTGGTTGACCACGGCGCGATTGCGGCGCCGGTCGAGGCCAGCGCGCAGATCCAGGCACTGCCGGCCCCCACCGGCGATGCGGCGTTCCGCGATGACGCCAGCCACGCCAGCGTGGTGTTCGCCGGTGGTTGCTTCTGGGGTGTGCAGGGCGTGTTCCAGCACGTCAAGGGCGTGAGCAATGCCGTGTCCGGCTACATCGGTGGCAGTGCGGCCAATGCGCGTTATGAGCGCGTCAGCGGTGGCCAGACCGGGCATGCCGAAGCAGTGAAGATCGACTACGACCCGCGCCAGGTCAGCTACGGGCAGCTGATGCAGGTGTTCTTCTCGGTGGTGCACGACCCGACCCAGCTCAATCGGCAGGGGCCGGACCACGGCAGCCAGTACCGCTCGGCGATCTTCAGCGACGACGCACGCCAGCAGGCTGCCAGCCGCGCCTACATCGCCCAGCTCGGCCAGGCCGGCAGCTACCGCGCGCCGATCGTCACCCAGCTGGTCAGCGGCCAGCGCTTCTACCCGGCCGAGAGCTACCACCAGAACTACATGACCAACTACCCGCAGGCGGCCTACATCCGCTACTACGACGCACCGAAGCTGGCCGCGCTGGGCAGGCAGTTCCCGGCGCTGTACCGGCGCGAGGCGGTGCTGGTGCCGATGCGGTAGCCGGCATTCCCCTTTGGGCTGACCGACGCTCGGCGGTGCTCTCTGTAGAGCCGAGCCCACGCTCGGCTGCTGTTGGCGGAAGTGCAGCCGAGCATGGGCTCGGCTCTACACACAGAAAAAGACGCACGGCCATCCAGCCGTGCGTTTGGGAAGTATCGGCCGTGCCCCGATCAGGCCCGGCCGACAACGACATGCTAGGCTCGCCATCATCATGGGTACAGCACCAGATGGTGGGAAATTCGATGGATACAGATGACCAGAGCGCGATGATCCCACCCCGCTACCAACGGCTGTCCGACGAGCTGGCCGAGGCCATCCACGGCGGACGCCTTCCGGTTGGCAGCCGCCTGCCTTCGCTGCGGCAGATGGCCCTGCAGCGCAGGCTCAGCCTGAACACGGTGATTGCCGCCTATCGCCAGCTGGAGGACGCCGGCCTGGTCATTCCGCGGCCCAAAGCCGGCTTCGAGGTGGCGCCGCGCTTGTCGGTGCCAGAGCGTTCGCTGCGTGATACCCCGTCCGCACCCACCGCACCACTGCAGCAGGTGCTGATGGCCCGCGTGCTGGAAGCACAGCGCCGCCCCGGTGTGATCGACCTGGCCTTTGCCGGTCCGCGCGGGCGCCAGTTCTATCCGGGCGCGCAGCTGGCCCGGCATACCGCACAGGTGCTGCGCCACGGCCAGCAGACGGTGGAGACCTACGCGCGCCCCAACGGCTCGCCACGGCTGCTGGCGCAGATCGTGCGGCGTGGCCCGCGCATGGGGCTGCACACCCACAGCGAACGCCTGCTGCTGACCCATGGTGCGATGGAGGGCCTGCAGCTGGCGCTGCGCGCGGTCACCCAGCCCGGTGATGCGGTCGGCATCGAGGCGCCGTCCTACTTCAACCTGTATCCGTTGCTGGCCAACCTCGGCCTGCAGG
The DNA here is from genome assembly GCF_049384345.1 of Stenotrophomonas sp. CASM110. Lineage (NCBI taxonomy): Bacteria > Pseudomonadati > Pseudomonadota > Gammaproteobacteria > Lysobacterales > Lysobacteraceae > Stenotrophomonas > Stenotrophomonas sp. CASM110. The sequence continues at coordinate 73,326 of NZ_JBMRGI010000005.1, read as the reverse complement.
CCATCGAGCTGCCCACCCATCCGCAGCACGGACTGGATGTGGATGCGCTGGACGCGCTGCTGCAGCACACACCGCTGGCCGCACTGGTGGTGATGCCGACCGTGCACAACCCGCTCGGCTGCACCATGCCGACCGCCACCAAGCAGCGCCTGGCCGAGCTGGTCAACGCACGGCAGCTGCCGCTGATCGAGGACGCGGTGTACGCCGAGCTGCAGTTCTGCGAACCGCCGGCGCCCCTGCTGAAGGCCTTCGATCGCGACGGCTGGGTGATGGTAGTCGGAGGTTTCTCCAAGACACTGGCGCCGGATTACCGCATCGGCTGGCTGGATGGCGGCCGCTTCGCCGAGCGCATCGCGCTGCTGAAATTCCAGTCCACCGGCGGCGAGCCGCAGCTGCTCGGTGACGCGGTCGCGGCGTATCTGGAAGCGGGCAGCTACGAGCACCACCTGCATCGCATGCGCCGGCTATACCGCGAACAGGTGGGACGGCTGCGCCAGCTGGTGGCCGAGCACTTCCCGGCCGGCACCCGCGCCACCGAACCGCAGGGCGGATTCCTGCTGTGGCTGGAACTGCCGGGCGTGGATACGCGCGAGCTGTTCGAGCGAGCGCTGCAGGAGGACATCGTGTTCATGCCCGGCCAGGTCTATTCACGTGGCGCGCGATACCGCCACTGCCTGCGGCTGTCGTGCTGCCAGACCCTGGATGCGCGCTTCATTGGCGCGGTGGAAAGACTGGGCGCGATCGCGCGGGAGCTGGCGGCCGGCACTACCCAGGATCACTCGAGCAGGTGCGCGCTCAGCGCTTCGCCATCCGCACCCGGCAGATGCGGCAGCCGTCCCCAGCACGGCATCGGCAGGCGCTGCTGCAACGTGGCGATGTTCTCATCCTGGCGCTGCATCGCCGGGTCGATGTGGTTGCCGATCCAGCCCAGGCACTGCACGCCGCTGGCCTGCAGCGACTGCGCAGTCAGCCGCGCATGGTTGACGCAGCCCAGCCGCATGCCCACCACCAGCAGCACCGGCAACTGCAGTGCTCGCACCAGGTCCAGCTGGTCCAGCGTGGCCGAGACCGGCGCCAGCCACCCACCGACGCCTTCCACCACCACGATGTCGGCCTGTGCGCGCAGTCGCGCGAACGCAGCCACGATCGGCGCCAGTTCCACCCGCACGCCGTCCTCGGCAGCGGCCAGCTCCGGTGCCAGCGGCTGCCGCAGCGCATACGGGTTCAGATCGGCATAGTCCGGCACCGGCCAGCTGGCCGCCTGCAGCGCCAGCGCGTCTTCGTTGCGCAGGCCCTGCCCCAGGTCTTCGCTGCCGCTGGCCACCGGTTTCATGCCCACCGCGCGCAGGCCGCGCCGGCGCAGCGCCTGCAGCAGCGCGGTGCTGGCCGCGGTCTTGCCGATCTCCGTATCGGTGCCGGTAATGAACAGGGCGGGCGGCAGCGTAGCGGGCAACGGCATCGATGGGCTCCAACAGGGCAACAGAGCGTGCATTATCGCCGGCCCGGCGCGCTTGCTAGACTGCGGGCATGTTCGCCAATGCCTCGCTTACCGGCAGCAAGCCGGAACAATATGCCCAGCTGCTGGAACAGGCCCGTGGCCTGGTCTACGCCGAGTCCGACCGCATCGCCAACGCGGCCAACCTCTCCGCACTGGTCTACCACGCCCTGCCCGACCTGAACTGGGTGGGTTTCTACCTGTACGACGGCACGGAGCTGGTGGTCGGCCCGTTCCAGGGCCTGCCGGCCTGCGTGCGCATCCCGCTGGACAAGGGCGTGTGCGGTGCCGCCGCCAGCCAGCGCGTGACCCAGCGCGTGGACGACGTCGATGCCTTCCCCGGCCATATCGCCTGCGATTCGGCCTCGCGTTCGGAACTGGTGGTGCCGCTGCTGCGCGGCGATGAACTGATCGGCGTGTTCGACATCGACAGCCCGAAGATCGGCCGCTTCGATGCCGATGACCAGGCCGGCCTGGAAGCCATCGCCCGCGTGTTCGTCGAGGCGCTGGGATGAGCGCACCGAAGCTGCGCAACATCGGCCCCAAGAGTGCAGCGTGGCTGCGCCAGGTCGGCCTGCGCAGCCGCGAGGACCTGGTTGCGACCGGCGCAGTCGGCGCCTTCGTCAAGGTCAAGCGCGCCGGCTTCAAGCCCAGCCTGAACCTGCTGTACTCGCTGGAAGGCGCGCTGCTGGACTGCCACTGGCAGGAACTGAGCGAGCCGCAGCGTGAGGCGCTGGTGCAGGATTACGAAGCACGCATCGCCGCGCATCCGCTGAAGGCGGCCGGCCCGGCGTCGGGTCCGGTGCATGAGCAGCGCTTCGATGCCGACGATGACGCGGAAGACAGCGTGACCGAGGATGCGGACGAGGATTGACTGCACCGGTAGTGCCGGCCGCTGGCCGGCAATTGCGTGGTCTTTTCAACGTTCCTGAGACTGCCGGCCAGCGGCCGGCACTACCGATGGGTTACGGCTGCTGCAGTTCCAGCAGCTCGCCTGCCAGCCCGGCTTCGCCACGTTCCAGCCGTACCCGCAGGCGCGTGCCGTGGTCGATGCGCAGTGCCCAGCACAGCGACATCGGCAGGCCGCAGACCTGCGACAGCACCATGCGCAGCGGGCCGCCATGGCTGACCACCAGCGTTGGCACCGGGTCGTCATCATCGAGCAGTCGATCCAGCGCGCGCGCGATACGCCGCTCGAAGTGGCCCCAGCTTTCACCGTTGGGCGGTGGGAATGCATGCGGATCGGCATGGAAGGCCGCCAGTGCATCCTCCGGCAGGTCGAACAGCGACTGCCCGTCCCAATCGCCGAAATCCAGCTCTTCCCATTCCTCCTCCGCTTCCACGTCCAGCCCGCGCGGGGTGGCCAGGGCCATCGCCGTGTGCAGCGAGCGCAGCCGCGGCGAACTGATCACCCGTTCCCAGGGCTGCGCAGCGTAGGCGTCGACCAGTTCCTGCGGCAGGCGGGCCAGCTGCGGTGGATCGCTGCGGCCATCGAGGAACTCATCGCGACCGTTGCCGGCATGGCGGACCAGGTCGAGGATCATGCGTGCGTCCTGTACAGGCAACGCGGGAACAGCGGAAAACGGGCGGACATCGGCAACGGCACCACGGGATCGAGGGACCATTCTAAGGGCACAGCAAAGGCAGTCGGGTACGCTCGACGCTACGGGCCGCCTGCGATGCCGTAGACTGCGCGCACTTCCAGGTGACCTGCGGCCACGGCCGGCAGGTTGAAACGGGAAGCCGGTGACGCGTGAATCCACGCCAGGCCGGCGCTGCCCCCGCAACGGTAAGCACGTCAGTTCCAGGCAACAACGCCACTGTGCCGCAGGCATGGGAAGGCGCCTGGACGGTGGCCTCGCGCCACCCGGCGGCAAGCCCGGAGACCGGCCCGGAAGCCTCAGGTCGCGGTGCGGTGGGCATGGCGCTGGATGACCGCAGCCTGCGCTGCGGCGTCGGCGCATGCCTGCCTTCGCGGCTCCTCCCCTTCGCCACGCGGGCGTGCGTGGCACCTGGAGTCCCCCATGAAGCTGCAGTCCCGAATGCTGTCCCTGGCCGTGCTGGCCGCCCTGCCCGCGCTGGCCCAGGCCGCCGATGACACCACCGCGCTCGACCAGATCCTGGTCACCGCCACCCGCACCCCGATCGCCCTGCAGGACAGCATCGCACCAGCCCAGGTGATCGACCGCGCGCAGATCGAATCCAGTCAGGCCACCTCGTTGCAGGAACTGCTGCGCGGCCGCGCCGGCATCAACCTGACCAATGCCGGCGGGCTCGGCAAGCAGAGCTCGCTGTTCCTGCGCGGCACCAACTCGGGCCACACCGTGGTGCTGGTCGATGGCGTGCGCATCAACAGTGCCGACCTCGGCCTGGCCATGTACCAGGACCTGCCGCTGGCGCAGATCGAACGCGTGGAAATCGTGCGCGGCCCGCAGTCCAGCCTGTACGGCGCCGACGCCATCGGTGGCGTGATCCAGATCTTCACCCGCCGCAACCAGGGCGATTTTGCTCCGCACTTCCAGCTCGGTGGTGGCAGCAACGGCCTGCGCGAAGCCAGCGGCGGCATCGGAGGTGGCACCGAACGCGGCTGGTTCGGCGCCGACATCGCCTACCAGCATTCCGATGGCGTCGATGCCTGCCGTGGCTCGGCGACGCTGTTCACCGGCTGCTTCGCTGACGAACCCGACCGCGACGGCTACCGCAACCTGTCCAAGAGCCTGCGTGGCGGCTACACCTTCAACGACCAGTGGAATGTGGAAGGCAGTGCGCTGCGCGCCGACGGCAAGAACCACTACGACGGCTATTACAACTACTCGGAAACCCGCCAGCAGGTGCTGGCCGGCAAGGTGCGCTACACCCCGTCCGGGCGCCTGGCGTTCACCGCCAACGTCGGCCGCAGCGACAACGAATCGGACAACTTCGGCGACTTCGGCGCACGCGGCAGCGCGCAGACCCACCGCGACAGCGCCTCGCTGCAGGGTGACTTCACCTTGACCGGAAGCCAGCTGCTGAGCACCGGCGTGGACTGGAGCGAAGACAACCTGGATGGCAGCAGCGCGGGCTACCTCGTCGACAGCCGTCGCAACACCGGCGTGTTCGTGCAGTACCAGGGCCGCTTCGGCCGCCATCAGCTGCAGGCCAGCGCACGCAACGACGACAACCAGCAGTTCGGCAACCACGCCACCGGCAGTCTCGGCTGGGCAATGCAGCTGGACCACGGCCTGCGCGTCAATGCCAGCTACGGCACCGCCTTCAAGGCACCGACCTTCAGCGACCTGTACGACCCGTGGAGTGGCGTGCCGACGTTGAAGCCGGAGAAGTCCAAGAGCGCCAACCTCGGTGTTTCGCAGCAGGGCCAGGGCTGGCATTGGGGCCTGGACGTGTACGAGACCCGCATCGATGACCTGATCACCTACGATGCGTCCACGATGAAAATGCAGCAGGTGGAGAAGGCGCGCATCCGTGGCGCCGAACTGACCGGTGGCGTGCTGCTGGCCGGCTTCGACCTCAACGCGCAGCTGAGCTACACCGACCCGCGCAACCGCACCCATGGCAGCACCCAGTTCGACAACTGGCTGCCGCGCCGTGCACAGCAGACCGCGCGCCTGGACGTCGACCGCCGCTTCGGCGATTTCCGCGCCGGCCTGACCGTGCAGGGTGCGGGCAAGCGCTATGACGATGCCGCCAACGCGGTGAAGGTCGGTGGCTACGGCACGCTGGACCTGCGCGCCGAGTACGCGCTGACGCCGGCGTGGTCGCTGCTGGCACGTGCCGCCAACGTGTTCGACCGCCGCTACGAGACGGTGGCGTGGTTCAACCAGCCCGGCCGCGAATACCAGCTGAGCGTGCGTTACCAGCCGAAATGAAGGCGCGCGCCGGGCATCGCCCGGCGCCGATCTACTGTAGAGCCGAGCCCATGCTCGGCTCACGCAATGAAGCAGCCGAGCGTGGGCTCCGCTCTACACCCGAACGCCCGCGGCCAACCCCGGCAACTCACGCAGGTCGTCAATCACCGCCACCGCCTGTGCGGTGGCCAGGTCCAGGCCACGCGGATAACCGTAACGCACCAGTGCGATCGGCATGCCCGCCTCTTCGGCGGCGCGGTAGTCGGTCAACGAATCACCCACCATCAGGCAGGCATCCACCGCCAGCCCGAAGTGCGCAGCGATGTGCCGCAGCGGCTCACCGCTGGGCTTGCGCTGCGGCAGCGAATCGCCGCCCAGTACCAGCGCGAACGCATCACCAATGCCCAGGTGCTGCAGCAGTGGCGGCACCAGCGCTTCGGGCTTGTTGGTGCAGATCGCCAGCGGAACACCGCGTGCACGCAGCTGCATCAGCGCTTCGGCCACGCCATCGAACAGGCGCGGGCTGCGCAGCAGGCACTCACGGTAGTGCACCATGAACACCGGCATCACTTCGGCCAGGTCGACCTCACGACCCGCGGCGTGCACGGCCTGCTCGACCAGGCGGCGCACACCGTCGCCGATCCAGCCCAGAACCGTGGCTTCCGGCACGCGTGCCATGCCGATGTCTTCCAGCGTGCGGTTCAGTGCTTCGGCGATATCAGCTGCGCTGTCGACCAGCGTGCCATCTAGGTCGAACACGACCAGCGGATAGGGATACGACAAGGGACGGCACCTGCACGACGTGGGGCCGCCCATTGTACGCCGCTGGTTTCTGCGCCGATCCGCCTCAACCGATCCGGCGTGCGCGGGTGGCCAGGAACGTGGGCAGGTAGCGGTCGATCAGGAAGCGCGGCTGCGGCTGCCAGTCTTCCATGAAGCGATCGATGACGAACCCCGCATCCAGCTGCCCGCCGATCAGTTCGGTCAGGCTGTGGCCAAAGGTCAGCGCATCGCCGCGGCCGAGTTTCGCCTCACGTTCTGCGGCGGGCAGGTCTTCCAGGTCCGAATAGGGAATGGCGTACTGCGGCCGGATCAGGCCCTGCGCATCGAGCTGCGGATCGCGCGCGCCGACGAACAGCACCGGGTTGTAGAAGCTGGCCATCAACATGCCGTCGCGCGCCAGCACGCGGCGGCATTCGGTCCACACCGGGCGCACGTCGGGTACGTACAGGTTGGAGATCGGATGGAACACCACGTCGAAGCTGTCGTTGGCGAATACGTGCAGGTCGCGCATGTCGCCCTGCACCGTGCGCAGCTGCAGGCCATCGCGCGCCGCCACGCTGCGGTCCTGTTCCAGCTGCCCGTCGGAGAGATCGAACACGGTGACGTCGGCGCCCGCAGCGGCCAGCACCGGTGCCTGCTGGCCCCCGCCCGAGGCCAGGCACAGGATGCGGCGGCCACGCACATCGCCCAGCCAGTCCAATGGCAGCGCGCGTGGGGTCAGATGCACCTGCCAGCGGCCTTCGCGCGCGGCGGCAATGGTTGAACTTTCCACCGGGCGCGACCATTCGCGCACTTCGCTGGCCTGGCGGTCCCAGGCAGCACGGTTGTGGTCGATCAAGGCCTGTCCATGGTTCATGTGTTCTCCTTGCCCGGTGGGCGCCAATCCAGATCCTGGAAGGCCGGGCTGGCGAAACACTCGGCCAGGTAGTCCAGGAATCGCCGCATGATAGCGGGCTGCTGTCGCCGTGACGCGTACACGGCATGAATGCCGAGTTCGTCCAGGCTGAATTCGGGCAGCAGTTCGATCAGCTCGCCGGTACGCAGCAGCGGCGCCACCTGGTAGGTCGGCAGCATGGCGATACCGGCACCGGCCCGCACCGCCTCCAGCAGCAGCGAGGCCTCGTTGGCGCTGATGTTGCCGCCCACCGCCACCGACAGCGAACGGCCGTCCCGGTGCAGCTGCCACAGGCTCTTGCCGACGTAGTGGTGGGTCAGGCAGTTGTGCGCGGCCAGATGCTCGGGAGCAGTCGGCGTGCCGCGTGCCTGCAGGTAGGACGGCGTCGCGCACAGCACCGAGCGGCAGGTGGCCAGCCGCCGCGCGATCAGGCTGGGATCGATCTGGCGCGCGATGCGCACGGCCAGGTCCACCCGCTCCTCCACCAGGTTGACCGTGCGGTCGACCAGCAGCAGCTCGATGCGTGCCGCCGGATGGCGCGCAACAAAGCCGGCCACCGCCCGCGCCAGGTGGCTCTGCCCGAACGACACGCTGGCAGTCACCCGCAGCGTGCCATGCGGCTCGGGATCATCGCTGGCCAGCTCGCCCTGCAGTTCCTCGCCGATCGCCAGCATCTGCCGGAAGCGCGCCAGCGCCGCCTCGCCGGGCCCGGTCAGACTGACCCGGCGCGTGGTCCGGTGCAGCAGGCGTGCGCCCAGCCAGCCCTCGACCTCAGCCAGGTAGCGGCTGACCATCGCCCGCGACATGTCCAGCACCTCTGCCGCCGCGGTCAGGCTGCCGCGCTCGGCCACCTCGACGAACACGGTCATGGCGGTCAATCGGTCCATATGCTCGATCCATGCAACAAACAAGCACGTTATACGCTGTTTTTCGAGCGACTGCAGCGGCCTAGAGTGGCGCCATTCCCACCCCACAGCGCCCCACGGAGTCCTGCCATGAAGATCGCCCTCGTTGGTTCCACCGGCAACATCGGCCGCCAGATCGCCCGCCACGCGCTGGCCCGCGGCCACGAACTCACTGTCATCGTGCGCAGCGCGCAGGACCTCCCGGCCGAGCTGGCCGGTGCCCATCCGGTGATCGCCTCGCTGGATGACCAGGACGCGCTGGTTGCCGCCATCGCCGGCCACGACGTGCTCGCCAGTGCCTACGGCCCGCGCCCGGGCGATGACATCGGCCGCGTCGGCGAGGTCGCCGCGCAGCTGGCGGCTGCCGCGCGCAAGGCCGGCGTGCCGCGCCTGGTGGTGGTTGGCGGTGCCGGCAGCCTGGAAGTCGCACCCGGCGTGCAGCTGGTCGACACCCCCACCTTCCCGGAGGCCTACAAGCCGTACGCGCTGGCCCACCGCGAGGCGTTCAACCGCCTGCAGGCAGTGGACGACCTGGACTGGACCTTCTTCTCGCCGGCCGCCGAAATCGGCCCGGGTGAAGAGCGCGGCCAGTACCGCGTGCAGCCCAAGGCGTTCCTGGCCGATACCAGCGGCCACAGCCGCATCAGCTACGCCGACTATGGCGCGGCGTTCGTCGCCGAGCTGGAAGCGCACGCGTATCCGAAGCAGATCATCACCGCAGCGTATTGATCCACGCACGTCCCATGTAGAGCCAAGCCCGCGCTCGGCTCTACGCGAACATGCAGCCGGGCATTGGCCCGGCTCTACACAAGGAATTCCCATGCGTACCGCTGCCCTGCTGCTTCCCCTTGCCCTGGCCGCCAGCTTCACCAGTGCGCCGCTGCTGGCCGCACCGGCCACCACGGCGCCGGCGGCGGCGACGAAATCCCAGTTGCACCTGCAGACCTTCCATCCCGGCCCGCAGGCAATGTTCTCGGTGTCCTCGGTGCTGATCGAAGGCCGCCACGACGCGATCCTGGTCAATGCGCAGTTTGGTGCCAGCGATGCGCGCAAGCTGGTCGACCTGATCCGCGCCAGCGGCAAGCAGCTGACCACGATCTACATCAGCCACGGCGATCCGGACTACTACTTCGGCCTGGCCACCCTGCAGGACGCCTTCCCGCAGGCACGCATCGTCGCCACCGCGCAGACCGTCGCCCACATCCAGCAGACCCAGGCCGGCAAGCTGGCCTACTGGGGACCGAAGATGGGTGCCGACGTGCCCGCGCGCATAGTGCTGCCGCAGGTGCTGGATGGCGATGCACTGCAGCTGGAAGGCCAGCGCCTGCCGCTGATCGGCCTGGATGGCCCGACCCCGGACCGCACGGTGCTGTGGGTGCCGTCGCTGCGCGCGATCGTCGGTGGCATTCCGGTGGTGGCCGGCGAGCACGTGTGGATGGCCGACACGCAGACGCCGAAGTCGCACACCGACTGGCTGCAGACCCTGCAGCGGTTGCAGGCACTGAAGCCGAAGGTGGTGGTGCCAGGGCATTACGCGCCGGGTGCGGCGCTGGATGCCAGTGCGTTGCGCTTCACTGCGGACTACATCCGCGCGTTCGATGTCGAGACGGCAAAGGCCAGGGACAGTACGGCGCTGGTAAAAGCGATGCAGGCGCGCTACCCGAAGCTGGACGGCGTGGCATCGCTGGAGCTGAGTGCGAAGGTGGCCAAGGGCGAAATGCAGTGGCCTTAAGGTAAAGGGTTGTTTTGCAGGGCTGCGCCCTGCACCTGCTCAATGCAACGGCAACAGCTGGATATCTGTGGGTTGGCGGGGTGGATCCGATGGCAGGGGACGCCGTGAACCCGTCCATGGAGGCTTGGTCGCGGCATCCATGCCGCTCACGCCCCCGCAACCGGACCCACCTCGCCTTCGACAGATCTCGGCAATCTGCTGGGGTCGGATCCCGTTGCTGCGCAACGGGCTCTGACCCCGCCTTTGCCGATCAGAGGGATGTGGAATCGTTCGGTCCGTGCTCGAACAATTCCCCCTGCACCACGGCCTCCTTTTCGCGGAACCCACCCAGCCCGACGCCGACCAGGCGGTAACGCGTCTCCGCCGGCAGGTCGACGCGGGCGCGCAGGGCCAGTGCGATGTCGCGCAGTTCTTCCATCGATTCCGGCGGGCGCTCCGGGGTGAAACTGCGGGTGAGGATGCGGAACTGCGCGGTCTTCAGCTTCAGCACCACGGTGTGGCCGACGCGTTCGGTCTTGCGCGTGGCATTCCAGGTCTTCTCCGCCAGCTGCACGATCGCCTCGCCCAGGTCTTCCAGCAACAGGTCCTCGGCAAAGGTGTCCTCCGAGGAGATCGACTGCACCTGCTGGTCCGGTTCCACCGGCCGCTCGTCGATGCCGCGTGCACGGTTGTACAGGCTGCGGCCGAAACTGCCGAACGCCTCTTCCAGGTCGACCAGGGACCACCGCCGCAGGTCGCCGCAGGTGACGATGCCACGCGCAGCAAGTTTGCCTTCCATCACCTTGCCGACGCCGGGTACCCGATTCACCGGCAGCGGCAGCAGGAACGCGTCCACCCGCTGCGGTGGAATCACGAACTGGCCATCGGGCTTGCGCCAGTCCGAAGCGATCTTGGCCAGGAACTTGTTCGGCGCGATCCCGGCTGAAGCGGTCAGGTTCGTCTCCTCGCGGATCTGCGCACGGATGGTGCGAGCGATGTCGGTGGCCAGTTCGATGCCGCTCTTCGGCTCGGTCACGTCCAGGTAGGCCTCGTCCAGCGACAACGGCTCGACCAGGTCGGTGTGGCGCAGGAAGATCTCGCGTACCTGGCGTGACACCGCCTTGTAACGTGCAAAGTCCGGCGGCACGAAGATCGCGTCCGGACACAGGCGTTCGGCGCGCAGCGCCGGCATCGCCGAACGCACGCCGAACACGCGTGCCTCGTAGGACGCCGCACACACAACCGAGCGCGCGCCGCGCCATGCCACAACCACCGGCTTGCCGCGCAGTGACGGATCGTCGCGCTGCTCCACCGACGCGTAGAACGCGTCCATGTCGACGTGGATGATCTTGCGCAGTCGGGTCATGTCAGGCGGAAAGGGCGGGGGCGTGCCGAACGGGCCACACGCCGAAGTATGGTCGTTGCACATCAACAGGATGCGCGTATTCCATTGAAAACACTACGGTTGCGTACGGTTGAAATGTTTGATCGGCGCAGTTTCCACGGGCATCCTCGAACGCTTGTTTCCCTGTTTCCCCGCTTCCAGGATTGTGCTTCATGACCCGTCTCCACGCGTTCAACCGCGAACAGCTGCTGGCCAGCGCACGCGGTGAACTGTTCGGCACCGCTGCCGGCCGTTTGCCCAACGATCCGATGCTGATGTTCGACCGCATCACCGACATCCACGAGGACGGCGGACCGCACGGCAAGGGCATGGTACGCGCCGAGCTGGATATCCGCCCGGACCTGTGGTTCTTCGGCTGCCACTTCATCGGCGACCCGGTGATGCCCGGCTGCCTGGGCCTGGACGCCATGTGGCAGCTGACCGGCTTCTTCCTGACATGGCTGGGTGCCCCCGGCAAGGGCCGCGCACTCGGCTGCGGCGAGGTGAAGTTCACCGGCCAGGTACTGCCGGACGCCAAGCTCGTGCGCTACGAGATCGACATTAGCCGTGTCATCAACCGCAAGCTGGTGATGGCCCAGTCGGACGCCCGCATGTACGTGGATGACCGCGAAATCTACAGCGCGCGCGACCTGCGCGTCGGCCTGTTCACTGAAACCGGGAGCTTCTGATGCGTCGCGTCGTCATCACCGGCATGGGCATCACGTCCTGCCTCGGCAATGATCTGGATACCGTTTCGGCCGCGCTGCGCGAAGGGCGCTCGGGCATCACCGCCTTGGCCGACCATGCCGAAGCGGGCCTGCGCAGCCAGGTCGGCGGTCGCGTCGACCTCGATCTGGAGGCGCTGATCGACCGCAAGCAGAAGCGCTTCATGAGCGACGCGGCGGCCTTCGCTTACCTGTCCATGCGCGATGCCATCGCCGATGCCGGGCTCAGCCCCGAGCAGGTCAGCAACCTGCGCACCGGCCTGATCGCCGGTTCCGGCGGCGGCTCCAGCGAATGGCAGATCGGCGCGGTCGACCTGCTGCGCGAACGTGGCGTGCGCAAGGTCGGCCCGTACATGGTGCCGCGCACGATGTGCTCGACGGTCTCGGCCTGCCTGGCCACGGCCTACCAGATCAAGGGCGTCAGCTACTCGCTGTCGGCCGCCTGCGCGACCTCGGCGCACTGCATCGGCGCGGCCGCGGACATGATCCGCCACGGTGCGCAGGACATCATGTTCGCTGGTGGCGGTGAAGACCTGCACTGGTCGATGAGCGTGATGTTCGATGCGATGGGCGCGCTGTCGACCAGCTTCAACGAGACCCCGGCCAGCGCCTCGCGTCCGTACGACAAGGACCGCGACGGCTTCGTCATCGCCGGTGGCGGCGGCATGCTGGTGCTGGAGGACTACGACCACGCCGTTGCGCGTGGCGCGCACATCCATGCCGAGCTGATCGGCTACGGCGTGACCTCCGATGGCGCCGACATGGTCGCGCCGTCCGGCGAGGGCGCGGTGCGCTGCATGAAGATGGCACTGCAGGGCGTCGATCGCCCGCTGGACTACCTCAACACCCACGGCACCTCGACCCCGCTGGGCGATGTCACCGAGCTCAACGCGATCCGTGAAGTGTTCGGCGATGCGGTACCACCGCTGTCCTCGACCAAGGCGCTGTCCGGCCATTCACTGGGCGCGGCCAGCGTGCACGAGGCGATCTACTGCCTGCTGATGATGCGCGATGGCTTCGTCGCCGGTTCGGCCAACATCGGCGAGCTGGACCCGAAGGTGGAGAGCTTCCCGATCCTGCGCGAAAGCCGCGAGCAGAAGCTGGACACGGTGATGTCCAACAGCTTCGGCTTCGGTGGCACCAACGCTGCGCTGGTGTTCGGGCGGGTGTGATTGAACAGGTGTGCCGACCAACGGTCGGCACCCACCAGAAGATGTGAAGCCGAGCCCATGCCCGGCTCAGTGCCAACCAAGGTCGGCAGCCACCGCTACTTCGGCAGCAGCGGCAGCAGCAGGGCGTGCGCGTCCACCAGCGAGCCGACGATGCGGTGGCCCAGTGCGCGCAGCTCTTCATCCGGATGCACCAGGTCCGGCACCTGGATCACGGTCATGCCGGCGGCCAGTGCGGCCCGCGTGCCGGCCGGTGAATCTTCCAGCGCCAGGCAACGTTCGGGCGCCTGGCCCAGCCGCTGCGCGGCCAGCAGGTAGATATCCGGCGCCGGCTTCGGCCGCGCCACATCACCACTGGTGATCACGGCATCGAAGTACGGCAGCAGGCCTGCGGCCGCCAACTTGCGGTTGGCGCGCGGCTGCCGCGTGGTGGTCGCCACCGCACGCGGTACCGCGTGCGCCTTCAGCAGCTCCAGCAGCTCCAGGATGCCCGGCCGCAGCGGCAGCCCGGTCTGCGTGCGTGCTTCGTACAGCTCATGGCAACGTGCCGCCACCGCGTCGATCAGGCTGTCTTCGATGCCCTGCGCGCGCAGCAACGCATGCGTATCGTGGTCGCCGAGGCCGACCATGCGCAGGAACACCGCTTCCTCCAGGCCCAGCCCGAATTCGTCGGCGGCCTCGCTCCAGCAGGCCAGCGAGACCCGCTCGCTGTCGATCATCAAACCGTCCATGTCGAAGATGACGGCGTCGGGCAGGAACGGCAGCGCAGCGAAGGGGGTCATGGAGCGAACAACGTATCCAGGTCGGTGGAAGTGAGCTGCCGCCATTGCCCTTCGTCCAGCCCCTGCAGGTCCAGCCCGCCGACACGGCTGCGGTGCAGGGCCTGCACGTGGTTGCCGGTGGCGGCGAACATGCGGCGCACCTGATGGTAGCGGCCTTCATGCAGCACCAGGCGTGCGCGACGCGCCTCCAGCACTTCGAGTTCAGCCGGCAGCAGGGGCGTCTTCTCGGACTCCAGCATCAGCGTGCCGCTGGCGAACAACGCCACTTCGTCGCCGCGCAGGTCCTCGCTCAACTCGACTTCGTAGACCTTCGGCAGCTTCGACTTCGGCGAGATGATCCGGTGCAGCAGGCCGCCATCGTCGGTCAGCAGCAGCAGGCCACTGGTCTCGCGGTCGAGGCGGCCCACCGTGGACAGCACCGGATCACGGTCGCGGAAGCGCGGCGGCAGCAGGTCGTAGATCAGGCGGCCGGTGTCCTTGGTCGAACAGGTGTAGCCGGCGGGCTTGTGCAGCGCGATCGACAGCCCCACCGGCGGGTCCAGCGGCTCGCCATCGACGCGGATCGCCTCGTGCGGCACCTGGTCATCGGCGTACAGCACCTCACCGTCGGCGTCGGTGACGCGGCCTTCGCGGAACATCCACTGCACCTGCTTGCGGCTGCCATAGCCCAGGTTGGCGATGAGCTTGACCAGCTTCACTTGCCCTTCCCCTTCACTGCTTCAACCAGCTTGAAACCGTCGCGCTCGGCGACCACGCGCACCGCACCGAAGCTGTCGTTGAGGGTGTGCTCGTACGGCAGATGGCGGTTGGCCACCACGTACAGGCGCCCGCCCGGGCGCAGCGCCTGCGCGGCCACGGCGATGAAGCGCTGGCCGATGTCCGGGCGGTCGGCACGCGACGGCGTGTGGAACGGCGGGTTGCTGATGATGACGTCGTAGCCCGGCTCGATGCCGGCGGTGACGTCGCGCCACAGGAAGCGCAGCGGCAGCGCGCGCGGCGGCGGCGCCAGGTTCAGTTCGGCCAGGGCCAGCGCACGCTGCTCGGCCTCGTACAGGTCCAGCGCGGTGATCTTCGGGCAGCGTTCCAGCAGCTCGCGCGAGAGATAGCCGTAGCCTGCGCCAAGGTCGGCGGCGCGGCCGGCCAGGTCGGCCGGCAGGTGCTCGGCCAGCAGCGCCGATGCCGGATCGATGCGGTCCCAGGCGAACACGCCCGGGCGGCTGAGGAAGCGTCCGCCCATGATCGGGCGCACCGCATCCAGCGCCGACCAGCGCTTGGCCAGGTCGGGGTCGTGCTGGCCCTGCAGCGGGGCGGTCCAGTACACGCGGCAGTGGTTCTTGGTCAGGCAGCCGCCGAGACCGGCCAGCTGCTTGAGGTCGCCTTCACCGGAGCGCGCGCCTTCGTTGTTGGCCTGGCAGGCAACGATGCGGCCGCCCTCGGCGACCAGCGCCAACGCGCGGGCGAACAGCGCACGGGCTTCTTCACGCTGGCGCGGTGGCAGCACCAGCACCAGCGGGTAACGGCCCTTGCCGGCCACATCGTCCAGCTGGCCGCTGACGGTCCAGCCGGTGGCCTGCTGCAGCGGCTGCGCGAACGGGGCAAAGCTCTGTTCGCAGTGCAGCTCGCGGTTGCCGGCCGCTTCGCGCAGCGGCCAGCCATCGCGGGCACGCAGGAAAGCCACCGGGCCCTCCGGCCAGCGCAGGGCGCCTTGGGAGAACGGCAGGAGCAGGGTCTGCAGGGGGGCGTCGTCGCTGGAGGCCATCGGCGCGGGTACTTCAAGCGTGAGGGCCGTCCATTGTACCGGCTTGGCCGGGCCGGCCCCGGCAGGCCGCTTTGCGAAACCCGAACGGGGCCTTGATCTGCCAGAAACATTGAAACGTTCAGGGTAGAGGCTCCCCCGGAAACCCAGGAGAACCTGCATGCGAGCCTTGTTCGTCGGTGGCGTCGTCGACAACAGTGAAATGGACCTGGAAGGCAGCCATCCGCCCGTGCACTACCCCGAGGACACCGGCGGCGGGCACTCGCGTTACCGGCTGCACCAGGTCGGCCATGGCGCCGATGGCAGCGTGGCCTATGCGGTATATGGCGCACCGGACCTGGCCGATGACGAGGTGGCGAGGGTTGCAGAGGAGCGGGCGTACGCACGCCGATTCGAGGCGACGCCGACCCTGTTCGAGCATTGACACACCGGTAGCGCCCGAGCCCACGCTCGGGCGACGGCGCAGCCGAGCGTGGGCTCGGCTCTACATCCGATCAAGGCGCCTTGGGTGGCAGGCGGTTGATGCTGGCAATCTCGTCCAGCCACACATGGTGCTGCTGCACCGGCGTGTCGTAGTCATCCAGGCGCAGCTGGCCGTTGCTGCCTTCATCACCAGCGACGTTGCGGTACTGCTGCACGGTTGGCCTCACGGCCACCGTGCCGAGCAGGCGGCGGCCATCGTGCAGAATCAGTTCCACCTGCGTTTCGCCTTCCAGCTGCGGCAGCAGGGCTTCCAGGCGCGCGATCTGCGCCGGATCGGTATGGATACGGGGAGCTATGCGGGACATCGGCGACCTCCTGCATGCAGGGTCGCCGATCGGCCGTGAATGCTCAGTGCAGCGCGCTTTCGGCGCGGGGTACCTGCACCTTGCGTACCGCAGCCACCAGCTGCGCCACCGAGTACGGCTTGGCCACGTGTTCCTGGAAACCCGACGCCAGCGCACGGCGGCGGTCATCGGCACGCGCCAGCGCGGTGACGGCGACGGCGGGCAGGGTCGTGGCATCCACGCCCATGTCCTCGCGCAGCGTGCGCACCAGGCCATAACCATCCATGCCCGGCATGCCGATGTCGGTCAGCATCACGTGGTACTGCAGATGGCCGGTGTCGGCCAGCAACGCCAGCGCCTCACCGGCCGAACTGGCCGCCGATACGCTGGCGCCCTGCTCTTCCAGCATGCGCCGCAGGTACTCCAGCACTTCCGGCTGGTCTTCCACCGCCAGCACGTGCATGCCGCGCAGCGGATACGGCTCGACGATCACCGGTTCCAGGATCGGCCCGCTGATCACTTCGCGCAGCGGGCGCCGCTCGGCATCGGGAAGGTGCTGCGGCAGGCGCACGGTGAACGTAGCGCCATGGCCGTGCCCCTCGCTGGCCGCGGCGACCGTGCCGCCATGCAGCTCGACCAGCTGCTGCACGATCGCCAGGCCCAGTCCCAGTCCACCATGGCGCCGGGTGGTGGTGCCATCGGCCTGGCGGAAGCGGCTGAACAGGTGATTGAGGAATTCGGGTGCGATGCCATCACCGGTGTCGCGCACGGTGATCTCCCAGTGGTTGCCGTCGGCCCGCAGCTGCAGGTCGATGCGGCCTTCAGCCGGGGTGAACTTGATCGCGTTCGAGAGCAGGTTCCAGAACACCTGCTGCAGGCGCGTGGCATCGCCCAGCACCAGGCTCGGCTGTTCGGGCAGCTGCAGGTGCACGTCCAGTGCCTTGCCTTCGGCCACCAGTTCCTGCGCGCCGATGGCCTCGCCCAGCACCGTGCGCAGGTCCAGCACTTCCACCTCCAGCTGCACCTTGCCCAGCAGCATGCTGCTGAGGTCCAGCATGTCCGAGATCAGCCGCTTCTGCGCGCCGGCGCTGTTGGCGATCACGTTCAGGCCCTTGTACAGAGGGCTGGTGTTGTCCACACGCTGCAGCAGCAGCTCACTCCACCCGAGGATGGTGGTCAGCGGCGTACGCAGTTCATGCGACAGCGTGGCCAGGAACTCGTCCTTCAGCCGCGCCATGTTCTCCGCAGCGCTGCGCGCGGCACGCTCGGACTGCAGCAGTTCCTCGCGGGCCAGTTCGATCTCGCGGCGTTCGGTCACGTCCGGGCTGCTGCCGGCCAGGCCGATGAAGCGGCCCATCCGCGAGAAACGCGGGCGTGCGTTCATCTCCAGCCAACGCCACTGGCCATCGGCGCGCCGCGCACGCACCAGCGCGTGCATCGAACGCTGCGCCTTCAGCGCTTCCTGCAGTTCGTATTCGAATACCGACGCATCGTCCGGATGCACCAGGCCGCGCCAGACATCTTCCGGCACACGCGTCTCGTCGCCACCGAAGAACTCGCTGAAGGCGCTGTTGACGAAACGGGCATGGCCGCGCTCGTCGAGCACCCACACCGGCATCGGCAGGCCGTCGGCCAGCGCGCTGAAGCGCGCTTCGCTCTCGCCCAGCTCCACTTCCATCTGCTTGCGTGCAGTGATGTCGAAGAACAGGATGCCGACCTTGTCCTCGCCCGGCCGGCCCACGCGCACCGCATCGACCGCGAACGAACGACCCAGCGCACGCGCTTCCATCTCGAACTGGGCAGGACGGCCGCTGCGTGCGACCTCGCCGTAGATGCGGAACCAGTCCTGCTCATGGTTGGGTTCCAGCTCGGTCATGCGCTGTCCACGCGCATCCTTCAGCCCGGTGTGGCGCTCGAAGGCATCGTTGACCTCGAGGAAACGATAGTCGACCGCACGATCGCCCTCGAACAGCACCTGGATCACGCAGAAACCAGCGTTGATGCGCTCAAGCACGCCATGATGCAGGTCGGGTTCGGGCGCCTGCACCATCATCGGTGGGCGCTCCACGAGGGGCGGCAGTGTGGACAAGGGCGTCTGGACGGGCCGGATTGGAAGCACAGCATCTTCCAAAGCGCGTATTCACAGCGTCAAGCGCCGTCAGTCATGGTTGACGACGATGAATTGGCGGCAACCGCGCTTGTCGGTGTCGCAATCGGCCGTTGCGGTGGCTGGAAAGCGGGATCACACTCGATCTATAAATCGCATCGTCCCCGTCGATGGGGCGCAGGAGACCGTCATGAACCGCTCGTTGGCCACTGCCCTGCTGCTGGCAGGCGCCCTCATGGCGGGCAGCGCGAACGCCGCGCCGCGCGCCGTCACCGATCCGGATGCGCCCCGCGCGCTGCAGGCCAATGGCCCGGTCAGCGTGAAGTGGGACGATCCAGCCGGATTCACCGAAATCCGCCAGAGCACCAACCGCTTCGAGGCCGAACGCGGCAACTGGGTGCAGCAGCTGGCCAGCTACGTGCAGACCACGGCGGCCAAGCCGCTGCAGCCCGGGCAGACCCTGGACGTGACTCTGATCGACATCAAGCGCGCCGGCGACTACGAGCCCTGGCACGGCCCGCGCGGCAGCGACATCCGGATCATGCGCGACATCTATCCGCCGCGGATCACCCTGCAGTACACGCTGAAGGACGCCAGTGGTCGCATCGTCGATGAGGGAGAAGCCAAGCTCAGCGACACCGGCTACCTGCACAACCTGGGGCTGAAGAGCGACAGCGATCCGCTGCGCTACGAGAAGCGCCTGATCGACGACTGGGTGAAGCGCGAGCTGAGCACGCGGGCTACTGCTGCACGATGATTCCGGGCAGCTCTACCTGCCGGCAGGTGTCGACCTTGGTCGACACGCATTGCACGGTGCCGACCAAGGTCGGCTGCTACCAGAGCCGAGCGCGGGCTCGGCTCTACACGTAGACTTTCGCCACGCGCTTGACCGCGCACGGCAGCTGGTAGGCACTCACGCCGCAGCGCGGCGCCAGTTCCGACAGCGTCGGCGCAGAACCCCACAGTTCCACCACACTGCCGATGCCGGCCTGCGCATGCGCGGTCAGGTCCACCGTCAGCATGTCCATCGACACGCGCCCGATCAGTACGCCGGGCTGGCCATCGATCAGTACCGGCGTGCCGTTGGGGGCGAACTGCGGATAACCGTCGGCATAGCCAAGCGCGACCACGCCCACGCGGGTGCGTGCCTTGGCCACGAAGCGTGCGCCATAGCCCACCGGCTCACCGGCCTCGATCCAGCGCTCGGCAATCACCTTCGACTGCATCGTCATCACCGGGCGCAGGCGCTGGGTCAGCGCGGTGTTGTCCGGCAGCGGATTGGCGCCGTACAGCATCAGGCCCGGGCGCACCCAGTCGCTGCGTACATCCGGCCAGCCCAGCAGTGCCGGCGAATTGCACACGCTGGTCTCGCCGTCCAGGCCGTCGATGGCGCGCGCGAAGGTCGCCGCCTGTTCATGGGTGCGTTCGCTGTCCAGCTCGTCGGCACGCGCCAGGTGGGTCATCAGCACGATGCGCTCGACCTGCGGCAGCGCCGACAGGCGTGCATGCGCGGCGCGGAAGCTGTCCACGTCCAGGCCGAGGCGATGCATGCCGCTGTCCAGCTTCAGCCACACGGTCAGCGGGCGCGGGCTGTCGAATGCGACCAGCGCTTCCAGCTGCCACGGCGAGCCCACCGCGAACCAGAAATCGTGCTCGGCCACCAGCGCCATGTCACTGGGTTCGAAGATGCCTTCCAGCAGCAGGATCGGCGCACGGATCCCGGCCTGGCGCAGTTCCAGCGCCTCTTCGATGGTGGCCACGCCGAAACCATCAGCCTCGCCTTCCAGCGCCTGTGCACAGCGCACCGCGCCATGGCCATAGGCATCGGCCTTGATGATCGCCAGGGCCTTGCCACCGCCCAGTTCACGGGCAAGCCGGTAATTGCTGCGCAGGGCGCCCAGATCGATCAGCGCGCGGGCAGGACGCATGTGCGGTTCTCATGTTGCGGGGCGTGACCGTACTGGCCGTAGCGGAAAATATCCAGGCCTTCGGTGCTGATCTGCGGCTGGCGCGCGCTCATCAGGTCGGCCAGGTAACGGCCCGAGCCGCAGGCCATGGTCCAGCCCAGGGTGCCGTGGCCGGTGTTGAGGTACAGGTTGCGGAACGGCGTGGCGCCGATCACCGGCGTGCCGTCCGGCGTGGCCGGGCGCAGGCCTGTCCAGAACTGTGCGCGCGACAGGTCGCCGCCCTTTGGGTAGAGGTCGCTGACCACCAGCTCCAGCGTCTCGCGACGACGCTGCGACAGCGACAGGTCGAAACCGGCCACTTCGGCCATGCCACCGACGCGGATGCGGTCGTCGAAGCGGGTGACCGCCACCTTGTAGCTCTCGTCGAGGATGGTCGAGGTCGGCGCCATCGCCGGGTCGGTGATCGGCAGGGTCAACGAATAGCCCTTCAGCGGGTACACCGGCAGGTGCATGCCCAGCGGTGCGACCAGCGCCGGCGAATAGCTGCCCAGCGCGACCACGAAGCGGTCGGCGGTTTCCCGCTTGCCGTCGATGCGCACGCCGGTGATGCGGTCGCCCTCGAACTCCAGGCCGGTGATGTCCTGGTCGAAGCGGAACTCGACGCCGGCGTCCACGCACATCTGCGCCAGGCGGCGGGTGAACAGCTGGCAGTCGCCGGTCTGGTCACGCGGCAGGCGCAGCGCGCCGACCAGGCCGTCGACATGGGCCAGGGCCGGTTCGGCCTGGATGATGCCGGCGCGATCCAGCACCTCGTACGGCACGCCGTACTGGGCCAGGATCTCGATGTCCTGCGCGGAGGCATCCAGCTGCTGCTGGGTGCGGAACAGCTGCGTGGTGCCCAGGTCGCGGCCTTCGAACTCGATGCCGATCTGCGCGCGCAGCTCGTTCAGGCAGTCGCGGCTGTACTCGGACATGCGCACCATGCGCGCCTTGTTGATCGCGTAGCGCTCGTGGGTGCAGTTGCGCAGCATCTGCCACAGCCAGCGGTACTGGGCCAGGTCCATGCCCGGCTTGATCGCCAGCGGCGCGTGCTTCTCGAACAGCCAGCCGATGGCCTTCTTCGGCACGCCCGGGGCGGCCCACGGCGAGGTGTAGCCGAACGACAGCTGGCCAGCATTGGCGAAGCTGGTCTCCAGCGCCGGGCCGGGTTGGCGGTCGATGACCGTGACTTCAAACCCGGCCTGTCGCAGGTACCAGGCACTGGTGGTGCCGATCACGCCGCTGCCGAGAACTAGGACTCGCATGGGACTTCTCCAACCCGATCATTCCCTGCACTGGAGCGTGCCGGGACCATAATTGGGGAAGTATAGACAGCCAATCCCAGTTGATTTGCCTGATTTGAAATCAACCGGCAGGATGTTCCCCTGCAATTCATTCCCCAAGGTTGACGGCCATGGCCACCCGTACCCGCGAACTGGACAAGATCGACCGCAAGATCCTGCGCATCCTGCAGGCGGAGGGCCGTATTTCCTTCACCGAACTGGGTGAGCGGGTCGGCCTGTCGACCACCCCGTGCACCGAGCGCGTGCGCCGGCTCGAGCGCGAAGCGGTGATCACCGGCTACCACGCCCACCTGGACCCGGCGGCGGTGAAGGCCAGCCTGCTGGTATTCGTGGAGATCAGCCTGGCCTACAAGTCCGGTGACATCTTCGAAGAGTTCCGGCGCGCCGCCCTGAAGCTGCCCAATGTGCTCGAGTGCCATCTGGTCTCGGGCGACTTCGATTACCTGCTGAAGGCGCGGATCAGTGAGATGGCCTCCTACCGCAAGCTGCTCGGCAGCACCTTGCTGACACTGCCGCATGTGCGTGAATCCAAAAGCTACATCGTGATGGAAGAAGTGAAGGAAACGCTGAGCCTGCCGATTCCGGATTGAGGCGGTCGCAGGTTGGGGTCAGAGCCCGCGTTGCGGGATCCGGCCCCGGCCGGGGTCAGGCAAGGGGTCAGATCCCGCGCAGCGGGCTCTGACCCCGGTCATGTCGACAGTCAGCGCTGCTGCGGATGCTTCTGCGAGCGCTGTTCCTGCTGCTTGCCACCCTTGTGCGGCTGCTGCGGTTCCATCTGTTGCTGTTGCTGCTGATGCTGCGGGTTGCGGCCCTGCGGTTCCTTGCCGGGATGACGGTTCTGCTGGTTTTTCATGATCGCGATCCAGTGGACAAAGGACATGCGGCGGCGGGATGCCGGCGCAGGGCCACGGTGGTCCCGGCACGGTTAATCGCAGGCGAAAAAGCAGTGATCGGCAGGATGTTGTTTTCGTGCGTTCAGGCCGTGCAGTGTGTGGAAGCTGCCACCCTTGCCTGGCATCCGAGGTCAGCGCTTGATCTGCTGCCCATCGCCGGCCGGCACGCTGTCGTAATAGCGGCCGGTACGCGAATCGAACACCCGGTTCGGGCCAGCCGGGCGCACGCCAGGCACGATGCGGCCATTGCGGTCATAGACCTTGTCGGCCGGCCTCGGCGCCGGGGTGGGCGCAATCCGGGCAGGACCCGTGGACCTGATCGGCTGCGCCGGCTGCGGCGACGGCAGCACCTGCGGCTGCGGGCGTGCGGCCTGCGGCGGCGGTACCACCGGCGCCGGAGCCACGGTGGTCGCGCTGCGGGTGACCGTCGGGTCGGCAGCAGGCACCTGGGCCAGCGCCAACGTGGGCAACAGGGCCATCAGCAGCAGGGGAAGGGTCGGTTTCATGGCACGCTCCGGCGTGGATCGCATTTACCTTGCGCCTGCGCCTGTGTGCCGCCCATGAACGGCCGTCACACTTGCAAGCGCGCGCCGGCACCCCCACGTTTTCCGGCATCCCCAGGCCATCGACCCCACGGAGAGCCGGCATGACTGCCTTCGACCTGACGCCCCCCACTGCCACCCAGACCGAGGCGCTGATCGCCGGCCTCAGCAGCGAAGAGCGCCGCGTGCTGCTGCAGCACGGTACCGAAGCGCCGTTCTGCGGCGTGTTCCTGGACAACAAGCGCGAGGGCGTCTACTGCTGCCGGCTGTGCGCGCTGCCGCTGTTCCGCTCCAGCACCAAGTTCGATTCCGGCACCGGCTGGCCCAGCTTCTTCGCCCCGTTCGACCCGGCGCACGTGCGCGAGATCCGCGATACCAGCCATGGCATGGTGCGCACCGAGATCACCTGCGCGCGCTGCGGCAGCCACCTCGGCCACGTGTTCCCGGATGGTCCGCCGCCCACCTACGAGCGCCACTGCCTGAACTCCGTCTCACTTTCGTTCACCGGCAATGGCGAGCCCTGGCCCGACCCGTTGCAGCGTGGCGGCGCGGAAAGCGGTGTGGCGGGCTGAAACACCCCGCTGACCGATTTCACAGAATTCCCTCTTCAGAAAACCGGGTGACGGGCCGACAAGGAGATATCCCCTCTCCTTGCGTCGCCCCATGCTCATCATCGTTGGATTCCTGGTCGTCATCATCAGCGTGATCGGGGGCTACCTCGGTGCCCACGGCCGCCTGGGTGCCCTCTGGCAGCCCTACGAGCTGGTCATCATCGGCGGTGCCGCACTAGGTGCGTTCCTGGTCGGCACCCCGGCCAAGACGGTCAAGCAGACCCTGCAGGCCATGGTCGGCGTGTTCAAGGGCCCGCGCTACAAGCAGCAGGACTACATCGATGTCCTCAGCCTGCTCTATGAACTGCTCAACAAGGCCCGCCGCGAAGGCTTCATGGCCCTGGAAGACCATGTCGAGCGGCCGGCCGAGAGCGCCCTGTTCGCCAACTACCCCAAGGTGCAGGCCGACCACCACCTGATCGACTTCATCACCGACTGCCTGCGCCTGATGATCGGCAGCAACATCGAGCCGCACGAGCTGGAGCCGCTGCTGGAGCTGGAACTGGAAAAGCACCACGCCGAGGCCATGGCGCCGTCGCAGGTGCTGACCAAGGTCGCCGACGGACTGCCCGGTTTCGGCATCGTCGCGGCGGTGCTCGGCATCGTCATCACCATGGGCTCGATCGGCGGTGACATCGTCGAGGTCGGTGGCCACGTGGCCGGCGCGCTGGTCGGTACCTTCCTCGGCATCCTGCTGGGCTACGGCTTCGTCGGCCCGATGGCGGCAGCAATGGAGGCACGCGCCGAGCAGGACAGCCGCATCTATGAATCGGTCAAGACCGCCCTGCTGGCCTGCCTGCGCGGCTACAACCCGAAGATCGCGCTGGAATTCGCCCGCAAGACGCTGCCGTCGAACGTGCGCCCGGCCTTCTCCGATTTCGAGCAGCACCTGAAGACGGTCAAGTAAACCATGGCCGAGACCAAGCCCACTGTCATCGTCCGCCGGGTCAAGAAGGCCGGCCACGCCGCCCATCATGGCGGTTCGTGGAAGGTGGCCTATGCTGACTTCGTGACCGCGATGATGGCGTTCTTCCTGGTGCTGTGGCTGATGGCCACCACCAACAAGAACGACCGTGCGGCCATTTCCGAGTACTTCCGCAACCCCAGCCCGCTGAGCGGGCAGAACGCCACGCCGGCGCCCGGCATGGCCGGCCCGGGCGGCGCCAGCACCTCGATGATCAAGCTGGGTGGTGCCACCGACATCTCGCGCGGCAGCAGCAACGATCCCTTCCAGAACCAGAAGGAAGCGGTGCCGCAGCCGGTGGACCAGCAGCAGCGCGACAAGCAGCAGCTGGAAGCGTTGATGAAGGAACTGCAGGAAGCGATCAGCAGGAGCCAGGCACTGGAGCCGTTCAAGGACCAGCTGCTGCTGGACCTGACCCCGGAAGGCCTGCGCATCCAGATCGTGGACAAGCAGAACCGGCCGATGTTCGACCTCGGCAGCGCTACGCTGAAGCCGTACACGCAACAGATCCTGCACGAGCTGGCCAACTACCTGAACCATGTGCCGAACCGGATCAGCCTGACCGGCCACACCGACATCACCGCCTATTCGGCCGCGCGCGGCTACGGCAACTGGGAGCTGAGCGCCGATCGTGCCAACGCCGCACGGCGTGCGCTGGTGGACGGTGGCCTGGAGGACAGCAAGATCACCCGCGTGGTCGGCCTGTCTTCGTCGGTGCTGTTCGACAAGGCCGACCCGCAGAACCCGATCAACCGCCGCATCAGCATCGTGGTGATGACCCAGGCCGCCGAAGCGGCCGCCCTGGCCGGTGCCGGCCCGCAGGTGGGACTGTCGGCGCCGACCGCCGACCCGGACGTGCAGGCCGCGCAAGGTGAGGCCGCGCCCGTGGCACATTGAACCGGGGTCAGATCCCTTTCCCATGGAAAGGGATCTGACCCCGCCTGTGTGCGGCCGGTACAATGGCGGTCTTTCCGTTTCCAGGTGACCCCACCCCATGTCCCAGAACTCCAAGGCCAAGCGCGACAAGCGCAAGAAGCAGCAGGCCAAGCGCCCGTTCCTCCGCCTGAATGCCCAGCAGCAGGTGCAGAACCATGCCGTGCTGACCAACGAAGACGGCCAGGTGGTAGCGGCCATCGGCCTGCAGGGCCGTGAGTGGCTGCTGGCCATCGGCGGCCAGACCATGGGCAACGCCGAAAACCCGGTGCCGATGCTGGCCATGCTCAAGCACCTGGCCAACGTGCAGGAGAAGGAAGGCCGCAAGGTCAACCTGGAGTACTCCGAACTGCTGCAGAAGCTGCTGGACACCCTGGCTACCGAATCCGAGCAGACCGCTGACGAATACCTGGACAAGCTGGTTGCCGAATTCGAAGGCGTCGACGCCGCTGAGGGCGAAGAAGGCGAAGAAGGCGAAGAAGGCGAAGAAGGCGAAGCCGTCGAAGGCGACGCGGCCGAAGAAGCCGCTGCCGAGGCCGCCCCGGCCGCTGACAGCGACAGCAAGCCGCAGGCCTGAACCGGCCGCGGCGGTGACGGTCTACGTCGATGACGCGGTGCATCCCTGGCGCGGACAGCGCTGGGCGCACCTGATGGCCGACACCCTGGCCGAGCTGCACGCGATGGCGGCGCAGCTCGGCATTCCCCCGCGGGCCTTCCAGAACAAGGCCAGCGGTGCTCACTACGACGTCACTGCCGAGCTGCGCGCACAGGCAATAGCGCTCGGTGCGCGGGCGATTTCCCGGCACACCGACCGTGACCTGGTCAAAGCGGTGATTGCCAACGCCAGGGCGCAGTACCGGCCGTAGGCCGCGCCCAGCAGACCGTCCCCGCCGGGTCGTGCCCGGCGGATCGGCCCATCGCTCAGAACGGGTCGCTGCCCAGCCGGATTTCCACGTTCAGCAGCGAGCACAGCGCCAGCATCGCGTCGTCGTCGCGGGTCAGCGCCATCACGCCGGTGAAGCCGTCGCTGCCGGCATCCACGCTCCACAGCGTGTAGTTGTGCTCGCGCAGGCGGTCGAAGGCGGTGGACATCAGCTGCACGCCGTCCAGGCCCTCGGCGAAGTCCTCGTCGTCCAGGTCGCCGCCCCAGTCCAGCTGCAGGTTGAAGCGCGCCGACAGCTCGTTCACCGCCGACTGCAGCGATTCCAGGTCATCGCGCTCCACATCGAAACCGGACTGCCAGGCGATGGCGGTGAACAGGGCCGGCAGCCAGTCGCTGTCCGCTTCCAGCGGCTGCCCGTCCTCGGCCAGGTGTTCGCGCCAGCGGTTGAACTGCTGCAGGGCCAGTTCCTCGTCGCCCGGGTTGATCAGCACCAGCAGGTTCCAGACCCGTGCCTCGAAGCCCTCCTCGTCGAAGTCGTGGATGTCTTCCTCGAAGTCGAAATAGTCGCTGTTGTCGGGCATGGCGGAACGTCCTCTGGGGCAGGCCCGCATTCTACGGTTTATCCTGTGCCGCTGAAGCCGGCCTTGGTGGCCGTCACTGTGAATGAAGCGATGAGCGATACCCCTCCCGACCACCTGGCGATCAACCCGGCCAGCCCCTTCCATGATGCGCAGGCGCTGGAGCGCGGCGTTGGCGTGCGTTTCAACGACGTCGAGCGCGACAACGTCGAGGAATACTCGGTCAGCGAAGGCTGGATCCGCGTGCAGGCCGGCAAGGCCCGCGACCGCCGCGGCAACCCGATGACCATCAAGGTCAAGGGCAAGGTCGAGGTGTATTTCCTGGACCAGAAGCCGGAATAACCCGCTGTTCCGACCTGGGGTCAGGTCCCTTTCCTGCGGAAAGGGACCTGACCCCGCTCGACGGCGCACGACCGCCGCGTCATTCGCGCTTGCGCGATTCCAGCAGGTCCAGGTTGCGGATCAGGCGCCGCGAGATCTCATCGGAGATCACCCCGCGCCGGGTCAACCGGAACAGTTCCTCGCGCTCGGCATTCAGGCCCGCGCTGCGCAGCTGGCGGTAGCCCAGCTCCATGCGCCGCACCTTCTCCGGGTCCACGTCGGGGCCATCGTTGTCTTTCTCCAGGTGCCGCTGGTACAGCAGGCTCACCCGCGAGGCAGCATCGTTGTACAGCTGCACGTTCTCGGTGTTCTGGTTCATCACCAGCTGCTGGCGCATGCGTTCGACCCCGGCCAGCGCGGCCTTGGAGGACAGCTTGCGTGCCAGGTCCTCTTCCTTGCGCTCGCCCGAATCGGCTGGCAGCTGCAGGCCCTTCAGCAGCTGCGGCAGCGCCACGCTGGCGCCGATCAGCGAGAACAGGATCACCGCCGCGGCCAGAAAGATCACCAGGTCGCGCGCCGGGAACGCACTGCCATCGGGCAGGAACAGCGGCAGGGTCAACACACCGGCCAGGGTGATCGCGCCGCGCACACCAGCCACCGAGGTCGCCACCACGATGCGCCAGTTCGGCGCCTCGCCCCGCTCCAGGCCACGGCGGCGCGCGCGCAGCAGGTTCCAGCGCAGCGACAGCCATACCCACAGCAGGCGCAGCAGGATCAGCGCCAGGTTGATCACCACCACGTATACCAGCAGCCACCATGCACTCTGGTGGCCGGACTCGTTCATGGTGGTGGTGGCGCGCTCGACGATGCCCGGCAGCTGCTCGCCCAGCAACACGAACATGATGCCGTTGAAGCTGAACTGCAGCATGTTCCAGACGCCCGCGCGCTGCACGCGCATGCTGCCGGAGACACGGCCGGTCAGCTCGACGTAGCTCATCGCGATACCGGCGGCGACCGCAGCGAGGATGCCCGAGGCATGGATTTCTTCGGCGAGCAGGTAGGCCGCGAACGGAATCAGCAGGTTGACCAGCATCGCCGCACCCGGCTCTTCGCCGAAGCGGCGCCACAACCAGCGCTGGAAGGTGGACACGCCGAGGGTGACCGCCACGCCCACGGCAAGGCCGGCCACCGCCACCCACAGGAAGGTCAGCGAGGCCGTGGCCAGCGAGAAGGAGCCGGTCATCACCGCGGCCACCGCGAAACGGAAGCAGACCAGGCCGGACGCATCGTTGAGCAGCGACTCGCCTTCCAGGATGTGCATCAGGCGCTTCGGGATCGGTGCCTTGGAGGCGATCGCCCCGACCGCCACCGGGTCGGTCGGCGAGACGATGGCCGCCAGCGCGAAGCACACTGCCAGCGGCATCACCGGAATCATCCAGTGGATCAGCAGGCCGGCGCCGATCACAGTGAACACCACCAGGCCGAACGCCAGTTCGAGGATCGCGCCCTTGTCGCGGAACAGGCCCTGCTTGGGAATGCGCCAGCCATCCAGGAACAGCAGCGGCGGCAGGAACAGCAGGAAGAACACTTCCGGCTCCAGCGCATGGCCGCGGTTGAACACGCCGGCGATCACCGCGCCCAGGCCGATCTGCACCAGCGGCAACGGCAGCGAGAACGGGAGGACGCGAACCAGGTAGCCGCTGGCGACAACGGCCACCAGCATCGCCAGGACGACTTCAATGGTATGCATGCTTCTTCCAGGAAGCGGCGCGTGGGGAGGCACGAGGGCCAGCGCCGGAAACCCGGAAAAAACTACCACATGCGGCCCTGACCGCGACGGCCGGGGCCGCCGCGCGTCAGCCCCGGCTCATGCCCCGTCGAACCGGTACAGATCCATGGCCAGGAAGCCGGCATCGATGCCGGCGTCGATGCGGCGTGCGCCGAAACCGCCCTCGCCGGCCGCTCCCATCGCGAAGAACAGCGGCAGCAGGTGCTCGTCGGTCGGGTGCGCACGCTCGGCGAACGGGGCCTGCCGGCGGTAATCGAACAGCGCCTGGCGGTCATCAGCGGCCAGCCGCTGCTCCACCCACTCGATGAAGGGCCGCACGTATGGCGCTTCCTTGCCGTCCTGGTAGTCGCCCCAGTCGTGCAGGTTGTGGGTGATGCTGCCCGAGCCGACCAGCAGCACGCCTTGTTCGCGCAGTGGTGCCAGCGCGCGGCCCAGCGCGAACTGATGCTCGGGGCCGAGCAGCGGCTGGATCGACACCGGCACCACCGGGATGTCGGCCTGCGGGAACAACAGCCGCAGCGGTACCCACGCGCCGTGGTCGAGGCCACGCTGCGGGTCGATGGCCACTGTCAGGCCTGCGGCGGCGATGCGGCCGGCCACTTCTTCGGCCAGTGCCGGATCACCCGGCGCCGGGTATTGCAGTTCGAACAGCGCGCGCGGGAAGCCACCAAAGTCGTGGATCGTCGGCGGCTGCGGATGTGCGCCGACCAGCGGCTGCCGGCCCAGCCAGTGCGCCGAGGCCGTCACGATGGCGCGCGGCGGCGGCAGGTCGCGCGCCAGCTCGGCCAGGCGCACACCGACCTGGCCAGGATGCAGGGCGGTCATCGGCGAACCATGGGAGATGTACAGCGAAGGCAGGCGGGACATGGAATTCTCCAGTTGCAGGATCAGGCGGCGATCAGCGCGAACGCAGGGTCCACTTGCCATCGCCGACCAGGAACAGCACCACCAGCGCCAGCGCCCAGAACGCCGGGTATTCCCAGCCGCCGCCGGCATTGGCGAAACCGAAGCCGTTGGCGCCGTGCACGGTGACGATGGTGCCCAGCAGCAGCGGCACGCCGACCAGGCCCACCCTGCGCGCATAGATGCCCAGCAGGAGCGCGACAGTGATCACCAGCTCGACGCCGAGGGTGAGGTAGCCGAGCACGCCGGGCAGGCCCAGCGACTCGAAGAATGCTGCCGTGCCGGCCGGGGTGAATACCAGCAGCTTGGTCAGCGCATGAACCAGGAACAGCACGCCCAGTGCCAGGCGCAGCAGGGTGGCGCCATACGGGGCCAGCGGCGAAACAGGAGCGGTCGTGGCGTGCATCGGAAAGCACCTTGAAGGGAGTGGGCTCAGGTTATTGCGCCTTCACAGGCCGATAAATACGATCGATTGACCGTATTTATTTCAGAAGGCGCAACAATGGACACCCTTGAGGCGATGCGCGTGTTCGTGGCGGTGGTCGAGCGCAACGGCTTCAGCGCCGCCGCCCAGGCCCTGGACATGTCCACCGCCGGCGTTACCCGCCAGGTCGCCGCACTGGAAAAGCGCCTGTCCACCCGCCTGCTCCATCGCACCACGCGGCGGGTCAGCCCCACCAGCACCGGCGCCGCCTACTACGCCCAATGCGTGCGCCTGCTGGCCGAGTTCGACGCGCTGGAGGCCAGCATCGGCGCGCAGGCGCTGGAGCCCTCCGGCATGCTGCGCATCAATGCACCGGTCAGTTGGGGCATCGCCCGCCTCGGTCCACTGCTGGCCAGTTACCGCGAACGCTTTCCGCAGGTGGAACTGGACCTGGCCCTGTCCGACCGCCTGGTGGACATGGTCGAGGAAGGCTACGACGTGGCCATCCGCATCACCCGCGAGCCGGGCCCCACCCTGATCGCCCGCCGCCTGGGCGAATCGCGGGTGAGCCTGTGCGCCGCGCCGGCCTACCTGGCCGCACGCGGCGCCCCGCAGACCCCGCAGGACCTGCAGGCGCACGCGTGCCTGGGCTACAGCTACTGGGCCGCCGGTGACCACTGGCCGCTGCAGGGGCCGGGCGGCGAAGTGAAAGTAGCGGTGAACAGCCTGCTGCACGCCAACAACGGCGACGTGCTGCGTGAAGCGGCGATCGCCGGCATGGGCGTCATCCTGCAGCCCGACTTCCTGCTGGAAGACGCGCTGGCCGATGGCCGCCTGGTGCGCGTACTGCCGGAATGGGAGGCCTCGCCGATCGGCATCTTCGCGGTCTATACCAGCCGCAGCCATCTGGCACCGAAGGTGCGCAGTTTCATCGACCATCTGGTGGACACCGGGGTGTAGCCGAGTCTGGCGCTTGCCGGTAGTGCCGGCCGCTGGCCGGCAATCAGACACATCCCGGTCCTGGGCGAATGCCGGCCAGTGGCCGGCACTACCGTCATGCTTCGGTCGGGTAGTGCCGGCCGCTGGCCGGCACATACGAAGCCCCGTCATGCTTCGATCGGGTAGTGCCGGCCGCTGGCCGGCACATACGAAACCCCGTCATGTTTCGGTCGGGTAGTGCCGGCCGCTGGCCGGCACATACGAAGCCCCGTCGTGCTTCGGTCGGGTGTGCCGGCCGCTGGCCGGCACATACGAAACCCCGTCATGTTTCGGTCGGGTAGTGCCGGCCGCTGGCCGGCACATACGAAACCCCGTCATGTTTCGGTCGGGTAGTGCCGGCCGCCGGCCGGCACATACGAAACCCCGTCATGCTTCGGTCGGGTAGTGCCGGCCGCTGGCCGGCACATACGAAGCCCCGTCGTGCTTCGGTCGGGTAGTGCCGGCCGCTGGCCGGCACATACGAAACCCGATCAGGCGGGAACCTCATCCAGCGCGTCGATGATCTGTTCCAGCGGCGCCGGCCGCCCCAACAGGTAGCCCTGCACCTGGTCACAGCCATGCGCAGCCAGCCAGTCCAGCTGCCCCGGCGTCTCCACGCCTTCAGCGATGATGGTCAGGCCCATGCTGTGGCCCAGCGACAGCAGCGCGCGGCAGATCGAGGCATTGCGTGGATTGGTTTCCACGTCGGCGACGAAGCTGCGGTCGATCTTCAGGATGTCCAGCGGCAGGTGCTGCAGGTAGGACATGCTGGAATAGCCGGTGCCGAAATCATCCAGCGACACGCGGATGCCCTGCTCGTGCAGGCGCTGCATGGTCTGCATCGCCTGTGCCGGCTTGCGCATCAGGCTGCTCTCGGTCAGCTCCACGTGCAGCGCGCCACGGGCCAGGCCGAAATCCTGCTGGGCACGGGTGAATTCGGCCACCAGGTCGCTGTTGAAGAACTGAACCGCCGACACGTTGACCGCGATCGGCAACTCACCCCACCCGGCCTCGACCAGACGGCGCTGCGCCTTCGCCGCCGCGCGGATCACCCAGCGGCCCAGTGCCAGGATCAACCCGGTGTCCTCGCACAGCTGGATGAACTCGTTGGGCGGGATGAAGCTGCCATCGGCCTGCGGCCAGCGCAGCAGTGCCTCCAGCGCTGCCGGGCTGCCATCGCCGGCATGCCGGATCGGCTGGAAATACAGCTGGAATTCGTTGTCGATGGCGGCATGGATGCGCCCGGCCAGGCGCAGGCGGTCGGCCAGGCGCGTGGTCACGGCCGCGTCGAACCAGACCACCACGTTGCCCTCGGCGCGCGCCGCATGCGCGGCCTGCGCGGCCATGCCGATCACCTGCTCGGCCGTGTGCCCGTCACCAGCGATGTGCACGGCCACGCCGATGCGCGGCTCGAACTGGTGCAGCGAGTCCTTGCCGCGCATCGGCGCCGACACGATCTGCAGCAGGTCGTCCAGCACGCGCTGGGTATCGTGCTCGGCACCGATGGCGAAGACGAAATCCTCGGCCGGCTGGAACGCCAGCGTGCCACAGCGTGCGCCCAGGCCCCCGAGCCGGGTCGCCATCGACTGCAGCACCGCATCGCCGATCTCGCGGCCCAGCGTATCGGCCACCAGCTGCAGCCCGCGCAGCTGCACGAAGGCGATGGTGTAGCCCTCCTCCTGCTCGTCCAGCTGTTCGGTCAGGGCGCGCACATTGAGCAGGCCGGTGGCCGGGTTGTGCCGTGCCTGATAGGCCAGGTCGCGCTCGTAGGCCAGCCGCTCGCTGACATCCTCGGCCAGCACCAGGCACGCGGGCTGTCCGTCGAAGTCGAGCTTGGACAGGTGTGCGCGCACCTCGAACACACTGCCGTCCTTGCGCCGGTGCAGGCGCACGGTCGCGTCGGGGGGATCGCCCACCTGCGCCCGCTGGATGGCACCACGCACTTCGTCCCAGCCTTCGCGCGGGCGGATGTCGAGGATGCTCATCGCCAGGAACTCGTCGCGGCTGTAGCCATACTGGCGCACTGCAGCGTCGTTGACCTCGATGAAGCGCAGCGTATCCGGGTCGAACACCCAGAACGGTGCAGGATTGCGGTCGAACAGCAGGCGGAAGCGGCGTTCCACTTCGCTCATCTGCTCGCGCGCCTGATAGCGTTCGCTCAGGTCGGTCAGCGCACCGATCATGCGCCGTTCGCTGTCGGCCACTTCCACCCGCTGCCCGCGCGCGCCGACCCAGCGCACCTCGCCCCCGGGCAGCACCAGGCGGAACACCTGGTCGAGCACAGCGCTGCCGGCGAAGGCCTGGTCAAAGGCCTGCTGCAGGCGCGCGGCATCATCGCGATGCACGCGCGCGAAGAAATCCGCGACCGGCAAGGCGTCGGTCTGTACCCCAAAGATCTCGCGGGCCAGCGGCGACCAGCGCAGCAGCGCGGCGTCCTCATCCACGTACCAGGTGCAGACACGCCCGACCTGGTGCGCCAGGCGCAGCTCGGCGTGGCCCGTCTTCAGTTCCTCGGCCATCGCCTGCTGGCTGCGGGTGCTGCGGCGCACGGCGTACAGCAGTACCAGCAACACCGCGATGTAGGCCAGTACGATCGCCACCGACGCCTTCAGGTACGGCCACCACGGTGCGAGTACATCTTCGTCGGCCAGGCCGACCTGCACCGCCAGCGGGCTGCGTTCGAGCGTGCTGATGGTGAGGATGCGCGGCACGCCGTCGACGACGCCGGGCATGCTGCCCAGCTCGACCACTGCCTGCGTGCCGAGCAGGTCCCGGCGCGGCAGGTCGTAGCGGCGGCCCACCGTGCCATGCGGATCGGGTACGCGGGCCAGCATGTAGCCCTGGGCATCGCTGATCGAGACCAATCCGTTGGGACCGACATCCAGGCCGCCGACGATGCGCTGCAGTTCGCCACAGCGCAGCCGTGCCAGCAGCCAGCGCCCATCGGCCATCGGCAGCGCCAGCGGGACCACCCAGCCCCCGTCGCTGGCACGCTGCGGCGGGCCGATGTACAGCGCGCTGCCCGAGCCGCGCCGTTGCGGATCGGTCCACAACGGCAACTGCAGGTCGCCCCTGCCGGCCGTCAATGCGCGGCCATAGCTGTCGAGCACCACGATGCTGTGCAGTTCGGCGTGCCGGCCCAGCACGCCGCCGATGGAGGCATCCAGCAAGGCCGGCGCCTGTGCCGGCACGCTGCGGAACAGTTCCGCGGCGTCGGCGGCGATGCCGGTCATGGCCCGCTCCAGGTTGCGCAGCTCCAGCGCCAGCAGGCGCTCGCTGCCCACCGCCAGCGCGCGGCTCTGCCGCTGCGCCGCTTCCAGGCGGCGGTGGTGGTCGTTGACCAGCATGAGGGCCAGACCGGTCACCAGCAGTACGCCCAGCAGCACACCGCCCCAGGTGATGGCGCGCAGCGGCCGGGCCAACGCCCGTTTCAGCGCGGGCATCGGTTGATGTTCCTTGTGCAGTCGGCTGGCTTCATGCGCGAACGAATCCTCCACGTCCCCGACCTCAACGGCCGGCGGACGCCATTCTTGACGCCTGACCCCGTCCTGCATGGCCACCTCCCCGTGTCCGCGCAGGGCTCGAGGGTCCAGCATGCACCACCCCGGTGACGGCGTGAAGATCGCATCCGCACGTTCAGCCAGATCCTGCACAGGGCGGGCCCCGCAGGGGGGCGGCCAGTGGCGCCGGAGCGGATTAGACTTGGGGTTTTCCGCTGCAAGAGAAGTCCATGTCCAAGCTGCGCCGTCCCACCCTGGCGCTGGCCATTGTTGCCAGCCTGTCCCTGGCCGCCTGTGACCGCCCGGCCGACCCGGCCGTCGGTGCCACCGCGCCGGCCGATGCCGCCCCCGCTGCGGCCAAGCCGATGCTGGGCAGTTTCGGCTTCGATGCCAGCGGCATGGACCGCAGCATCGCCGCCGGCGACGACTTCTTCGGCTTCGCCAACGGCACCTGGGTGAAGAACACCGAGATTCCGGCCGACCGCTCGCGCTTCGGCAGCTTCAATGTCATTGCCGAGAAGACCCTGGCCGACACCCGCGCCATCCTGGAAGGGGCCGCCGGCAACACCCAAGCCAGCGGCGACGACAAGCTGATCGGCGACTACTACGCCGCCTACATGGACGAAGCCGGCATCGAGCAGCACGGTCTGGCGCCGGTGCAGCCGCAGCTGAAGGCCATCGATGCGATCGCCGACAAGGCCGGGCTGGCCCGCGCACTCGGCGGCGACCTGCGCGCCGACGTCGACCTGCTCAACGCCACCAACTTCTACACCGACCGCCTGTTCGGCCTGTGGGTGTCGGTGGACATGCTGCAGCCGGATCGCACCGCGCCGTACCTGGTGCAGGGCGGCCTGGGCATGCCCGACCGCGATTTCTACCTGGGCGATGGCCGCATGGCCGAACTGCGCAAGCAGTACCAGGCCTACATCGCACAGATGCTGCAGCTGGCCGGCGTCGCCGACCCGGCCGGCAAGGCGCAGCGCATCCTCGCGCTGGAAACGAAGATCGCGCAAGCACATGCCACCCAGGAAGAAACCAACGACGTGACCAAGGGCGCCAACCCCTGGACCCAGGCCGACTTCAATGCGAAGGCGCCGGGCCTGGACTGGAACGCCTTCCTCGATGCGGCGGCGCTGGGCAACCAGCAGGACTTCATCGTGTGGCAGCCCAAGGCCGTGGCCGGCCTGTCCAGGCTGGTCGCCACCGAGCCGCTGGACGCCTGGAAGGACTACCTGGCGTTCCACGCGCTGGACCGTGCCGCCGCCTACCTGCCGAAGAAGTTCGCCGATGCCCGCTTCGCCTTCCATGGCACCGCGCTGAGCGGCACGCCGCAGCAGAGCGACCGCTGGAAGCGCGCGGTGGACGATGCCAACCATGCCGTCGGCGAAGCGATCGGCAAGCGCTACGTCGAAAAGCACTTCGACGCCAGGACCAAGGAGCGTGCGGACGAGATGGCGAAGAACATCATCGCCGCTTTTGCCAAGCGCATCGACGCGCTGTCGTGGATGTCGCCGCAGACCAAGGCGCATGCCAAGGCCAAGGTCACGGGCCTGACCGTGGGCATGGGCTATCCGGAGAAGTGGCGCGACTACACCGGCCTGGAGATCCGCCGTGATGACCCGCTGGGCAATGCACAGCGCGCCGAGCTGTTCGAGTACCAGCGCAACATCGCCAAGCTGGGCAAGCCGGTCGACCACAGCGAGTGGGCGATGCTGCCGCAGACCATCAATGCGATGAACGTGCCGCTGGAGAACCGCCTGGTGTTCCCGGCCGCGATCCTGCAGCCGCCGTTCTTCGACGGCGCTGCCGATGACGCGGTGAACTACGGTGCGATCGGTGCGGTGATCGGCCACGAGATCAGCCACGGCTTCGACAACGCCGGCGCGCTGTTCGACGAGACCGGCAAGCTGCACAACTGGTGGACCGCCGAGGACCTGAAGCAGTTCAACGCCGCCGGTGATGCGCTGGCCGCGCAGTTCAGCAGCTACGAGCCGTTCCCCGGCGTGCACGTGAACGGCAAGCTGACCCTGGGCGAGAACATCGCCGACGTGGCTGGCCTGGGTACCGCCTACGATGCCTACCAGCTGTCGCTGCAGGGCAAGCCGGGCCAGACCCTGGAAGGCTTCAGCCCGGACCAGCGCTTCTTCCTCGGCTTCGCCCAGGCGTGGCGCAGCAAGAGCCGCGAGCAGGCGCTGCGCAATTCGCTGCTGACCGATGTGCATGCCCCGGGCCAGTTCCGCGCATTGACCGTGCGCAACATCGACGCCTGGTACCCGGCGTTCGAAGTGAAGGAAGGCCAGAAGCTGTACCTGGCCCCGGACAAGCGGGTCAAGGTGTGGTGATGTAACCGGAACGGGCGCCGCAAGGCGCCCGTTTCATTTCCGGGTAGCGGCCAACCTTCGTCGGCGCATACTCCGCTCTGGTGGGTGCCGACCTTGGTCGGCACATACTTTGCTCTGGTGGGTGCCGACCTTGGTCGGCACGGGCTAGGAATCCACGCATGGCGTGGATCTACCTGCGGGTGATGGCAGCCATCAGCAGGGCACTCCCAGCCAACACCGCCGCAGCCCACAGATTCGCATGCAGGCCCACGCCATCCAGCAGGCGGCCACCACCCCACGCACCCATTGCGATGCCGATGTTGAATACCGCCACATACAACGCGGTGGCGATCTCCACGGCCTGCGGCACCGCCTTCATCATCCAGCTCATCAGGCCCACCGATACACCGCCATAGGCCAGACCCCACAGCAGCAGCACTGCAATACCTGCGGAGGGCGCATTT
This sequence comes from Stenotrophomonas sp. CASM110, assembly GCF_049384345.1. NCBI lineage: Bacteria > Pseudomonadati > Pseudomonadota > Gammaproteobacteria > Lysobacterales > Lysobacteraceae > Stenotrophomonas > Stenotrophomonas sp. CASM110. The sequence continues at coordinate 35,648 of NZ_JBMRGI010000005.1, read as the reverse complement.
CCCACCCACAGGAACAGCAGAGGCGTCAGCAGCAGGCCCGAGGCTATCGCCAGCAGCGTGCCCCATGGATGGCGCGCAGCCAGCGGCCCGGCGATGAAGTTGCCGGCGATGCCAGCCAGGCCGTACCCAAACAGCAGTGCACCTATCCACGATGCATCCACGCCCGATACGGACGTCAGCAGCGGCCGCACGTACGTGAAGGCGATGAAGTGCCCGGACACCAGCAGCCCGGTCAGCCACAGGCCACGCCGCAGGTTGCGCTGGCCAAGCTGCTGCACGAACTGTCGCGGCCGCACCGATGTGCTGACCGGCAACGCGGGAACCACCCGCAGATGCAGCAGCATCACCGCCGCACTGAACAACGTCATCGCCACGAACGCGCTGCGCCAGCCCAATGCATCCCCGATCAGCGCGCCCAACGGAACGCCGAGCACCGAAGCTGCGGCCACGCCCCCGAAGATGATCGAGGTGGCCAGACCGATGCGCTGCGCAGGTACCAGGCGCGCTGCCAGCCCACCGGCAATGGTCCAGATGCCGCCCATGCAGAACCCCACCAGCACACGCGCGGCCAACAGCCAGCCGATGCCAGGTGCCAGCGCCGACGCAAGGTTGGCGACCAGCAGCAGGCCCAACAGCGCACACAGGATGCGGCGACGATCGATGCCACCGGCTGCGATCACCGCAAGCGGGGCGAACACTGCCGCCATCAGGGCGGGCAGTGAGATCATCAGGCCGGCGGTGCCGGTGGACGCGCCGAGATCTTCGGCGATGGGAGTCAGCAGGCCGACCGGCAGCATTTCGGTGGTGACCACCGAGAACGTGGCGAGGCCGACGGCGGAGACCGCCCACCACGGATGGCGGGGCACAGACGCGGCATGCGCAGGCGATGAAGCGCTCACGGGATGATTCCTTCAGGAGATGTGGACGCGGCAGACGGGCGCAGCGCACGTTGCACGAGCAAGGCGAACAGCAGCACGCCACCGCCTGCCGCCAGCGCAACCACAAAACCGCTGCGCACGCCCGCCGCATCGACGCTCTGTCCAGACAGCGCCGCGCCCAGCGCCACGCCGATGTTGAGGCCGGCCAGCAGCCACGTCATGCCTTCGGTCAGGCGTGCTTCGGGCACGCGTTGTTCAACCAGCGACATCGCCACGATCATCGTCGGCGCGAAGAACACCCCGGCCAGCAGTACCGCAGCGGCCAGTGCCGGCAGACTGCCGACCCACAGCAGCGGCAACGTGGTCAATGCGGTGGCCGCTGCTCCGGCCAGCAACAGGCGCGGCAGCGGCATCGGCAGCTTCAGGGCACCAAACAGCAGCCCCGCCGCGCAGCTGCCCAGCGCGTAGGCCGACAGCACCCAGCTGGCAGCTAGTGGCTGTCCGCGCAGCTCGGCCAATGCCACGCTGGTGATGTCGACGGTGCCGACGATCACGCCCATCGCCAGCATCAGCAACGCCAGCAGGCGGATCTCCGGTTGCCGCAGCAGCGAGTGCGAGGATGTTGCACCTTCGTAGTGCTGTATCGGCGGCTCGGTGCCCCGCTGCAGCACCAGTGCGGCGACGCCGGCCACCAGCAGCAGGGCGGCCGCCAGTACGCCAGCCTGTGGCCATACCGCCACCGACAATCCGACGGACAACGGTGGCCCGGCGATGAAGGTCACCTCGTCGAACACGGTCTCCAGCGAATACGCGGTCTGCAGCTGTGGTCGTCCGCGATGGGTCGCGGTCCAGCGCGCTCGCACCATCGCCGACACGCTGGGCATGCAGCCGGCCAGCATCGCCGCAACGAACAGCGTCCAGTCCGGCGCGGCCAGCAGCGTGCACGCGAGCAGCAACAGCAGACCGGACGCACTGGCCGCAGTGGCCCATGGCAATACCCTGCCCTGCCCGCGCCGGTCGACCCAGCGCGACACCTGCGGCGACAGCAACGCATAGGTCAGCACGAAGGTGGCCGACACCGCACCGGCCAGTGCATAGCTGCCGCGCAGCTGGGACAGCAAGGTAATGATGCCGATACCGGTCATCGGCAGCGGCAGGCGTGCCAGCAGCCCGGCCAGGGCGAGGCCGGCGGTGCCGGGGGTCGCGAACAGGTCGCGATAGGGGGTGGCCATCAGGTTCTCCAAGGCAGCGACTTGCTTGGCGCACGGGGCGCCATGACAATACATACGGGGCGTATGAATAAGAGGCTACATTCATACGCGCCGTATGTAAATAATCATGCACTGCGTATGTAAGGAGCTCTGAATGGTTCGCCGCACCCGCGCCGAGATGGAAGAAACCCGCGCCACCCTCCTGGCCACCGCCCGCCGGGTGTTCAGCGAGCATGGCTATGCCGCCACCTCGATGGACGACCTGACCGCCCAGGCCGGGCTGACCCGCGGCGCGCTGTACCACCACTTCGGCGACAAGAAGGGTCTGCTGGCGGCTGTCGTCGCCCAGCTCGATGCCGAGACCGACCAGCGCCTGCAGGCGATCAGTGATGCCGCCGACGATGCCTGGGAGGGCTTCGCGCAGCGTTGCCGCGCGTACCTGGAGATGGCGCTGGAACCGGAGATCCAGCGCATCGTGCTGCGCGACGCGCGCGCGGTGCTCGGTGGCGCCTCACCGGAATCGCAGCGCCACTGCGTGCATTCGATGCAGCACCTGATCGAACATCTGGTTGCCCAGGGCGTGGTGGCGCCGGTGAATGCGCAGGCGCTGGCGTCGCTGATCTATGGCAGCCTGGCCGAGGCCGCGTTCTGGATCGCCGAGGGCGAGGATGGCGACGTGCGCCTGCGGCAGGCGACGGCGGCGCTGGAGATGCTGTTGCGCGGGTTGAAGTCGGCGGGGTAAGGCCCATCCACGCATGGTGTGGATCTACTGCGGCTCCTGCGGCACCGCGCGCAACGCGTGCCAACCAAGGTTGGCACCTACCGGGGAACGGTGGGCCACTCGCGCAGCACCGACACCGGCACGCCCATGCGCGCACAGGCGCGGCTGGCCAGGCCATCGGGCAACGCACGGCGAAACAGCGGCGCCATGCCCTGCACCAGTGTCGCCGACGCGGCGGCCTGCGCGCGCTGACGGCCACTGCGTTCAAGCATGCCTTCGGCCCAGTCCGGCAGCAGTGCCGCGCCTGCACCCAGGAACACTTCGCGCGACAGCCCCGGCACCGGTACCGGCAGGCGCACGCCGGACAGCACCTCCAGCACCTCGCGCGAGCGCTCGTCGACGCGCAGCTCCGGCTGCCGCGCACAGAAGTACGCCGCCACTTCCGCTTCGCTGCGCGGCACGTCCACCGCACCCAGTGCCTCGGCCACGCAGCGGTACTCATCGTAGTAACGGTCGGCGATGTGTGCCGGCACCTCCCGTCCGTACCGGCGGAAGCCCTGAAGGAACCCGAACGCCTCGGTCACATGCACCCAGGTCAGCAGCTGCGGATCATCGGCGGCGTAGGGTTCGCCCTGTGCGGTCTGGCCGCGGATCCGTGCATGGATGCGGCGCACCTTGGCCACCAGCGCCTCCACCTCGCCGGTGGGCGCATAGCTGGTACCGGCAACGAACGCGGTGGTGCGACGCAGGCGACCCACCAGGTCCTGGCGGAAATTGGAGTGATCGTAGACCCCGGCCAGCGCGCGCGGATGCAGGGTCTGCAGCATCAGCGCGCACAGGCCACCGGCCAGCATCGAGGGGAACTCGGCGTGCAGGCGCCAGGTCACGCTGTCGGGTCCAAACCAACCCGGGTCACCCAGCGGCTGGTCGTAATCGATGCCGCTCTGGCCACGGGGGAAGGCCTCCAGCACCCAGCGCCGGATCGGCGCGGTGACGGGGCGGGAGAGTCGCTGCAGCAGAGCCGGCATCACAGGTCCAAGAAAGACGGAAGAACAGTCGCATCTTGCGCGGTTGGCTCCGATTCTCGGCGATCACGACCGCGGCGGCGAGTCTTCGTACTCAGCCACGGTTTCATGTGCGGCCGCAGCACATTTCACCCTGCGACATCCTGTCGCAGGCAGCGCCCTCGATGCTGCGATGCAACAACATTCACCGATTCAGGCAAAGCCCTTGCGCAGCTTGGCATTGCGCCCATTGCACGGCTCGCTGGAAGTGCTAGAACTGGAACCGCCACACCGTCCAATGCTGATCGACGCACGTTCCACAAGGAGCCAGCCATGATTGCTTTGTTCAAGGGTTTGGGAATTCTGCTTCGCGACAACGAGCTCTACAGCAGCCCGTTCGACAAACAGGTCGCGCATTGGCGCAATCTCAGCGAGCAGCAGATCCGCGATGAAGTCGCGGTGCTGGCCCAGGCCAAGTGCCAATGGCTGATCGCCTCGATCGTCGGCTGGCAGGCAGCCTCGCTGCTGATTCTTGGCCTGATCGCCAACTACCTCTGGCGCGACGACTTCCATATCACGTTCACCCGCGTGGTAGTCGTGTTCGGCTCGTGGGTGTCGATCCTGTTCGTGATCTGGTTCATGGCCAACATGTTCGATCAGCAGGCCGGTTTCGAGCGCTGGATGAAGGCGTTCAACAGTCGCGCACGCATCAGCTCCAAGGCCGACAGCGTCGAGCACGTGGCCGAGGCACTGGACCTGGCCGAGCATTACCCGGAAGTGCTCGATTACAAGCAGGCGGTCACCGCCAAGCGCGAGCTGCGCCACGAGGACATCCGCATCATGACCGAGATCGGGCGCATGAAGCAGCACTCCGAACTGGTCGGCCGCCTCAACCACGTGGGCGAGAACGAGCACCACCACGACCTGACACTACAGCCTGCCTACTGACCCTTCAGGGAAGCGGGGGGAGCCACAATGCCACCGTGATCACTCACGGTGGCATTGTTCTTTCCGATCCTCGCTGACGCACTGGGCGAAGCCCTTCGGCAGGCCCCTGAACTCCCGGGTCGTGCCGGCCGCCAACGCGAACGACCGTATCGGCGCTTTCGCACAGGCGGCATCAGGACGACAGGCCGGGTCCAGCACCAGGTAATGGCACTGGCCGCTGCGGCTGGCCATGCACTCGAAACGCGCCACGCCGTCCACTACCGTGCGCTTGCTGTACAGCGTGTCCACGCCATTGGCAGTGGTGCGGGTGATCGCGGTTTCAGTGGACTTCCGGCAACCGGCAAGCGCCAATGCGGCGAGGCCGACAAGCAGGAAAAAACGCATGCAATGCTCCTGGCGGCGGAGACTGCGTCGCGGCTACATGCCGCGGAACAGGCTCATGAACGGTTGGCTGACCACCAGCGTCTCCGTGCGCCCGCGCAGGCGCAGCACGCCGCGCCCGGTGTCGTCGCGGCTCACCGCTGCCACCGCCTTCATGTTGACGATGGTGGAGCGGTGGATCTGGCGGAAGTGCTGCGGGTCGAGCACTTCAAGCAGTTCACGTAACGGTGTGCGCAGCAGGCTTTCGCCGGCAGCGGTGACCACGGTGGTGTACTTGTTGTCGGCGCGGAAGTAGGCCACATCTTCCAGCATGATCAGTTGCGTCTCGCGGCCGTTGCTGGCGGTGATCCAGGCCAGTGGCGGGCGCTCCGCTGCGCCCTGCGACGGGCCCAGCCGCTGCAGCAGGCGCTCCAGCACGGCATCGTCCTGTCGCGTTGATGGCAGCCGCGACAGGATGCGCTCGCGGGTGGCCAGCAGGCGCTCGTCGCTGACCGGCTTCAACAGGTAGTCCATCGCGCCCTGCTCGAACGCATCGATGGCGTACTGGTCGTAGGCGGTGACGAATACCACCTGGGTGCGCGGGCTCAGCTCGGACAGCGAGCGCGCGACCTCGATGCCGCTGATGCCGGGCATGCGGATGTCGAGGAACGCGATGTCCGGCCGCGTCTCGGCCAGCTGCTCCAGCGCGCTGGCACCGTCCTCGCACTCGGCCACCAGCTTCAGCTCCGGCCACAGCCGGCCCAGCTGTTCCACCAGTGACTGCCGCAGCAGTTCTTCGTCTTCGGCGATCAGGGCTTCAAGCGGCATGGCTGCGCTCCTTGTGCGACTGCGGCAGGGTCATGGTCGCGGCCACGCCGCTGGGGAAGTTGGCAACGATCGCCACGCCGGCCTGCTCGCCGCAGGTCAGGCGCAGGCGCTCGCGCAGATTCTTCAGGCCGATGCCGGTACCGCTGGTGCCCTGGCCGAAGCCAAGCCCATCGTCGGCCACGGTCACGGTCACGTGGTCATCGAAGCCGCGCGCCAGTATCCAGATCGTGCCACCGCCGGGCTTGGGTTCCAGGCCGTGCTTGATCGCGTTCTCCACCAGCGTCTGCAGTGCCATCGCCGGCAGGTGCACGCCGTGCAGTTCGTTGGGTACCTGCATTTCCACCGCCAGCCGTGCGCCCATGCGGATGCGCAGGATTTCCAGGTACGCGCGGGTGCGGTCCAGCTCCACGCCCAGCGTGGATACCGATTCGTCCACCTGCGGCAACGAGCTGCGCAGGTATTGAATGAGGTGGCCGAGCATCTGTTCGGCACGCGCCGGATCGGTGCGGGTCAGTACCTGCGCGTTGGCCAGCGTGTTGTAGAGGAAGTGCGGTTCCACCTGCGCATGCAACAGGTTCAAGCGTGCCACCGACAGTTCCTTTTCCACCTGGGTCTGTTCGGCCGCAGCCTGTTCGTCGCGGCGCTGGTCGGCGACGCGGCGGCTGATCGCACGGGTGACTGCTTCGGCGTTCTCGTAGTTGCTGCCTTCGTCCAGCGCCAGCAGGTCGGCCCACCAGCCGGCATCGGGTTCGAACAGCAGGGTGACGGTGCTGGTGCCCTGCCCCGGCGTGACCGTGGCCAGCACGCTGTTGCGCTTGATCGCCAGCCGCGCCGGCAGGTTCCAGCGCGAGGGCTGGCGGCCGTTCCAGAGGTCGACCCGGCGCACATAGGCGCGCACCTGCAGGCTGCCGGCCGAGCTTTCCACGTCTTCGACGCGCGGTAGTTCGGAAATCGCCGCCTCCACCACCGAGAAGGCGTGGCCCGCGTCCATCGGCAGTTCGATCTGGCGGCGCTGGCGGCCGGACAGGGTGGTGGCATCCAGGCGACCGGCCACCAGCCAGACCCGGCGGATGTGGGTGATGGCACTGCCCAGCGCGGAAATGATCAGGAACATCGCCAGCAGCCCGAAGATCCAGCCCGGGCCATCGTTCATGCCACTGAAGATGCCGCTCCAGACCATGCCGGCGACAACCAGCGCGGCAGCCCAGGCCAGCAGGTGGCGGATCAGGAGAGAGAGGCTGGCGAACACGGCGGCGCCTTGAGGAAGGGGGTGAGCCGAGCATAGGGCGGCCCGCCGGGCAAGCAAGCAGGCTGCGACGAAGGCCGGGAAAGTTGGGATGGAAGCCGTTATGGAAACGCCGGGCACGGCCCGGCGTTTCCGGGGGCGGCAATGCCGGCCAGCGGCCGGCACTACCGGACGCCGTTATTTGCGCTGGTCGGCGCTGGCGTCACGCACGGCGCGGAACGCCTCGTCCTTGCTCCAGTTCGGCCAATCGCGGGAATTGGCCAGCTGGTTGCCCAGCGTGTACAGCACTTCCAGGTCGCGCGCGGCACCGGCAAACACCCAGTCCGGCTGCCACTCGTCGCCCTGCTGGTGATAGCGCTTGGCGGTGTAGTCCTCGGAGGCCTTCCTGCCTGCGGCCACGCCACCGTCCACCCAGTCCTGGCCGGCCGACCAGGACAGCGCCGGCACGCCACGCTTGGCGAACGGGAAGTGGTCGGAGCGGAAGAACAGGCCCGCTTCCGGCTTCGGGTCCGGCGTGTAGCGGATATCCCAGCCCTTGGCCACGTCCTTCAGCTGGTCCAGCAGCTCGAAGCGCGCGGCACCGTAGATACCGAAGTCACGCGACGGGCCGAACGGCGCCATGCCGTCCATGTTGATCACGGCCACGGTCTTTTCCAGCGGATACAGCGGATGGGTGGCGTAGTACTCAGAACCCAGCAGGCCCTTTTCCTCGGCGGTGACCGCCAGGAACAGCAGCGAGCGCTGCGGGCGCTTCTCCTTGGCGAAGCCACGGGCCAGCTCGACCAGCGAGGCGGTGCCGCTGGCGTTGTCCAGCGCGCCGTTGAAGATGCGGTCACCGCGCGCGTCCGGCTCGCCCACGCCGATGTGGTCCCAGTGCGCGCTGTAGATGATGGTCTCGTCCGGATGGCGGCTGCCTTCCAGGCGCGCGGCCACGTTGTGAGAGGTGATCACTTCGGTCTTCACCGCGTACTTCGCGTCCAGGCTGGCGCCGGTCAGCGGCACCGGGGTGAAGTCGCGCTGCTGCGCCTTCTTCTTCAGTGCCTCGAAATCCTGCCCGGCCGAGCGGAACAGCTCCACGGCAAGGTCGCGCTGGATCCAGCCTTCCAGCAGCGGGTGGCTTTCTGCCGGGTTGTCACGCACCACGTCGAACATGGTGTTGGTGTTGGAGCCGGCCACGGTGGCCCAGCCATACGACGCCGGTGCGGTCTCGTGCACGATCAGCACGCCCAGCGCACCCTGACGGGCGCCTTCCTCGTACTTGTAGGTCCAACGGCCGTAATAGGTCATGCCCTTGCCGTCGAAATCACCCTGGCCGGTTTCGAAGTCCGGGTCGTTGATCAGCACCACGGCGATCTTGCCCTTCAGGTCCACGCCCTTGAAGTCGTCCCAGTTGCGCTCCGGTGCCTTCACGCCGTAGCCGAGAAACACCAGCGGGGCCTTGCTGATGTCGACGCTGCTGGCGCCGTTCATGGCGGCGCGCACGGCGATCTGCTTGCCCTGCTCCAGCGGCAGGGTCTTGCCGCCCTGGTGCAGCGCCAGCTGCGGTGCGCCGACGATGTCGCCCTTGCGCAGCGGCACGGCCTGGGTCCACAGGCGCTTGCCGTCCTTGAGGTCGCCGCCCGGCTGCAGGCCGGCGTCGGCAAACTGCCTGCTGAGGTAGGCGATGGTCTTTTCTTCGCCGGCGGTGGCCGGCGAGCGGCCTTCGTAGGCGTCGGAGGCCAGTTCCTTGACGTCGGCGGAGATCCGCGCGCCATCGAATTTCGGGGTGGCCGCCATCAGTGCGCTCGACACCGACAGGGCCAGCACGCCCAGTACCACTCGTTTCATTGCTCTCTCCAGCAGGGAAATCCTTCTGGAGTGTAATGGGATTCGCCAGGGCTGCGCCCTGCACCTGCCGAAACAACGGCAACAGCCGAAGCAACAGCAAAAGCTGGTTTCCTGAGGGTAGGCGGGGTCCCACTGCTGTTGGTGGGTGTCGACCTGGGTCGACACGCACGGAAACACGAAAGGGTCAGATCCCTTTCCCGCCGGGAAAGGGATCTGACCCCCTCAGGGTGTTACCAGTTCGGGTCTTCGGCCGGGGCGGCAGCGGGCTTGGGCTTCGGCTTGGCCGCCGGGCGTGCGGCGGCGGCGGGAGCGGCCGAGGCAGTCGCACCTGCGGCGGCGGCCGGCTTGCTGCCCAGCTTCTGGCGCAGTTCGATCTGGCCCGGGCGGAAACCGCCGCGCATCGCGTCGACGCCGTCTTCGATGGTGCCGTACGAGGTCTGTGCGGCCACGCGGTCGATGCGGATGGTGCAGCACGGGTGTTCACTGCGGCCCAGTGAGCGGCCGGTCTGCGGGTCCTTCAGTTCCTCGCCCAGGCGCACGGCCTGCCAGCGCTGGCCGGCCTGCAGGGTTTCGCCACCCTGGCTCAGCACCACCTGGTCACCGTCCACAGAAACCACCGACACCGGGAACAGCGTGGTGACGATGGTGGTACCGATCTGGCCCGACAGCGATTCCATCATCGCCGCGGCCATGTTGCGGCCGTTGACCACGCGGGGCAGGGTGCTCGGGCCGGTCGAGGCCAGCTGGTGGTCGAAGCTGTCGGACATCACCACCTGGCCGGTGGTGGCGTTGATCAGGCGCAGGGTGATGCGGCCGCCACCGGAGTACGAGGTCACCTGGCGGTCGGACATGCGCAGGTTGCGCACGCTGCGCGGGTACTCGAAGCGTTCGATGGTCGGGATCAGGATCAGGTCGGTCGCCAGCTGCTGGCCGACGCGTGCGGTGTCCTGCAGGCGTACGTTGCCGCTGTTGATATGGTCGATCTCGGCCTGCAGTTCGTCGCCGAACTCGCGGTCCAGCACGATGAAGCGCTGGGTCTGGGTCAGCGTGTCGGACAGGCGCGCGCGGATCGCGTCGGCCACTTCATCGGCACTCACGCGGCCATCGCCCACGGCATAGCTGCCGGCCTTGGTGCGCGGCAGCGCGACCACGATCTTCGGCTTGCCCTGCTCGTCCGGTGCACGGTACTGGGCAATCTGTGCACGCACGCGCACCTTCCAGTAGCTGCGCATGCTGCGGTGGGTCACGTCCGAATCGAACGAGCTTGCGCCACGCTTGGCATCGACGCTGACCTTCTCGTCGTAGCTCTCCTTGACGCTGGCCGAGGCTCCGCCGCCCTTTGCCGTGGCCTCACCGGACGCGCTGGCAGAGGCCGAACCCTTGAAGCTCCAGCCTTCGTCGCTGGCGCGCACGCGCGCGATGGTTTCTTCATCCAGCTGCCGCACTTCGTCCTGCGACAGGATTTCATAGCCCGGCACCGCGCCCTGCGAGCCGGCGATCATCTGCTGGGTGAACGCGTCGGCGCGGATATCGCCGACGTGTTCGTCATCCACATCCACATGCAGGCCTGCACGCAGGCTCTGCATCTGGCTGGCCACGCGTACGCCGTTGACCTGCGCCACCGCCGACTGCAACGCCGCCAGCACCGCCAGTTCCGGGGTGCTGCCGATGCCGTCGGCCTCGCGCGCGACCTGGGTGGTGCCGCCGAAATCCGGCGTGCCACGCAGGGGCGCTGCTTCCACTGGCGCATTGCTGGCCAGTGCACTGGTTGCCTTGTCCTTGGCAGGTGCGGGCGCTTCGGCCGGGGTGTCCTGCTTGCCACAGGCTGCAAGCAGCGCGGCAGCCAGGCCCAGGCCGATCAAACGGGAGGTCGTACGCATGGGGATTCGCCTCGGATCAGTTCATCTTGTCCAGCTGGCCCAGCATCGAGTCGGCGTTGGACGGCACCTTGACCTTGCTCTTCTTGGCGAAGGTCACAGCCGACTTGGTCGAACCGTACAGGCCCTGGATGAAGCCCGGCGATTCCTTGGCCACCCATGCACCAGCGGCCAGCTTGCGGCCGACGGTAGCCATCTGGGTGGCGCCCAGGTTCTTCATGCCGGCGGTGAAGTTGCTGGCTTCGCCACCCAGCTTCTGCGCTTCGGCGGCCGACGCCAGCAGCGAGACCAGGCCTTCGGCGTAGTGCTGCTTGGATTCAGCGTTCAGCTCCGGCTGCGCGGCCTGGCGCTCGTCGATCGCGGCCTGGGCGGCTTCGCTGACCGACACCGACTTCTTCATCGCATCGACGCTGACCGAACCCGACGACAGGGCCTGGCGCTCGGCTTCCAGCAGCTGCACCTGCTCGGCCAGGCCGAAGGCACGGGCAAACGAGGTCTGGGCCTGCAGCGAGTGCGACTGCGAGCTGACGAAACGACGCACCAGCGCTTCCTGCGCGGCTTCGTCCGGGGCAGCGGCGCTGGAGGTGCTGCTGGAGGAGCCGGTGGAGCCACCGGCCAGGTCCTTCAGCTTGCCCAGGCCGGCATGGGCCGGCATCGACAGGGTGGCGGCCGCGATGGCCAGCGCAAGAGCGGTATTGCGGATCATGTGAGAGTCCTTTGGAAGAAACGGCCGCGTGCGGCACGTGGGGAATCGGTAACCCAGGGGCGATGCCGAGCGAGCTCGGCACCCAACGGGCCGGCGGATCAGCGGACCGCCTTGACGTTCAGTTCGTTGATCATCTGCTGGGCGGCCTTTTCGGCAGCCAGCTGCAGGGCATTGGTACGGGCCACGGTTTCATTCGGGCCGGTGCCGGAGAACTGCACCGGGCCGACCGACGACACGGTGCGCGGGAAACGACCGGTCACGTCCAGCACCTTGCCGGTGACAGTGACGAACACGCGGGTGTTGCCGCTGGCCGGATCGCGGTCACGCATGCCGACGTCGAGGGTGCCGACGGCGATGTACGGGATGTTGGCCGCACGGATGCCATTGGCGGTGTCGCGCAGGGTGGCCGGGGCCAGGTCGTTGCCGGTGCTGAAGTCCTTGCGGATGCGCTCGATGCTGAGCAGGCCGCGCGACTCGCCTTCCACGTACTCGGCTTCAACCACCTCGTAGCCGGCGGCGCTGAAGGCACCGGTCATCGCGGTGTTGACTTCGGCGGCGTTGGCCACCTTCCAGGTGATGTTGTCGGCGCGCGCGGTGGTGCTGCCGCCGCTGGTGACCGACACCGAACCGTTCTGGTTGATGCTGCCGTTGGTGCTGACCGAATTGCCGCGGAAGCTGTCGCCTTCACGGGTGTTCTCGCTGTAGCTGCTGCTGGCGTCGACGCGGCGGTATTCCTTGTCCTGGAACGACTGCACGGTGTCCTGCGAGCGCGCCATGAACAGGAACGTCAGCAGCGAGCGCTGCGCAGCGGTGGCGCCGGCCACGGCCGAACCCGCATCCAGCTTGGTCTGCAGCAGGGTGGTGTTGATCTCGGCGCGGACGGTGACGCTGTAGGTCTTGGCCTTCTTGTCTTCGGTGTCCGACAGCTGCACGGCGCTGAGCACGTAGCGGTCGATCTCGCCGATGAACTCGGCGCGGCGCGCCTCGAACAGGCGCAGCTTGGCCGCACCGGTTTCGGCGATGTACGCCTCCAGGGCATTGACCTTGGCCTTGTTCAGGGCCTGGGCACGGGTATCGGCGCTCAGGCGCAGGCCGTAGCTGGCCGAGCCGGTACCGCGCGAACTCGCGGTCTGCGCAGCGACCGGCGAGGCCACCGCCAGCGCGATGAGGATGAGCAGGATGGTACGCATCAACGACATGACTTGATCAACTCCTGGAGGGCTTGGGTCTGCTGCTGCAACGGGCGGCCGCCCGGCTTCTGTTCGTCCAGCCAGGCGCGCGAATCGGCACGCTTGGCGGCGGCGCCGGCGAAGGCGTCGAAGCCGGCCAGCAGGGTTTCGTAGCTGGCCGACCACTGGTCGACCTGCCACTGCGTGACCGGCACCACCTTGGTGGCCCCCTTGCGCAGCGGCTGTTCGAAATAGACCTTGCCCGAGAACGGCTCGCTCACCTTGGCGGTGAAGAAGGCGCCGAACAGCATCGTCTTCATCGCCGGGGTTTCCTCGATCACGCCGTTCTTCAGTGCATCGACCTGCAGCTGGATGACGTAGTCGGGTTCGGGAATCTTCAACTGGTAGACCTTGCCGTCGGCAAAGCGGGCGGCCATCGCACCGCCGATCGCCTGGCCCGAGGCCGGCGGCAGCAGGCCAACGCCGGTGTTGGACGACAGCGTCTTGGACAGTTCGTGCGCAAGCGTGGCACGCAGCGGTGCTTCCCACTTCGCATCGGGCAGCTTGGCGCGTGCAGCGTCGGACAGGGTCACCCCGCCCACCTGCAGGCGACGCACGGCGGCATCGGGCAACCGGGCCTGCGCCAGGCTGGCCGCCAGTACCTGCGACAGGCTGGTATCGGCACCGCCGTACAGCAGATCGGCGACGATCGCGTCGATATCGTCGTTGTCCGGACGGTAGTCCTGCACGTCGATGCGCTGCAGGGTGAGCGGATAGGAGGCGATCACCTGGCGCTCGCGGAAGTCGAAGAACAACGCCTGCAGCGCCACTTCCACCAGCACCTTGTACTGGTCGCCGATCGGTTCGACCGAGACCAGCTCGCGATCCAGCGCAGCGGCCAGCACGGTGGCACTGGTGGTGCCGTCGAGCATCGCCACCGGCTGGTCGATCAGCTCCAGGTGGGCCGGTGCGCGGCGCTTGAGCGACTGTGCCAGCGTCTGGTTCAGCGGGACCAGCCCACGCCGTTCCAGCACCGCGTGCGCATGCGGGGTGGTCGCCTGCACGGCGGCGGCGTCAGCGGTATAGGCAAAACCGGCCCAATAGGCCTGCTGTGATTTGTCCGCAGCCTGCACCGCCATCGGCCATACGGCCACGCACAGGGCACAGGCAAGCAGGCGCGCAAAAGCGCGCGATGCGCTCTTCGTCCTTGAATACATCCAACCGCTCCTCGGTCAATACGCACGGATCGCGGACGCTGATGCGTCCGCTGGGCGCGAAACATAGCCGCTCAGGCGGCCGGCGACAAGTGCTGCCTTTGTCGGCTCAGTCCGTGGGGGGCAGGCCCGCCCGTTGCCGCAGCAGTCCGCGCTCGGCCTGGTTCTGGCTGAGCCGAGCGGCTTGGCCAAAAGCGTCACGCGCATCCTGCTCACGCCCCAGTGCCTGCAGCAGCTCGCCGCGCACCGCCTGCAGCGGCGCATAGTCGCGCAGGCGCGCGTCGACCAGCAGGGGCTGCAGCTGCGCCCACGCGGCGAACGGGCCTTCGCTGCGCAGGATCGCCACCACCCGGTTCAATGCCACCACCGGCGAAGGTTGCACCTGCAGCAGCTGTGCATAGAGCGCGGCGATACGCGGCCAGTCGGTCGCGTCGGCGCGCCGCGCAACCGCATGGCAGGCCGCGATGCGCGCCTGCAGCACATAAGGATCCTGGTCGCCACCGATGGCCAACGCGCGCGCCAGCACCTGCTGCCCGCGGTCGATCTGCAGCCAGTCCCAGCGCGCGCGGTTCTGCTGGTCCAGCAGCACCGGCGCGCCCTGCGCGTCCACCCGTGCCGCTGCGCGCGAGGCCTGCAGTTCCATCAGCGCCAGCAGGCCCAGTACCGGCGGCACCGGCAACCGATGCGCCAGGATGCGGGCCAGCCGCAGCGCTTCCTCGCACAGCGCCGGGCGCATCCAGTCATCACCGGCGCTGGCGGCGTAGCCTTCGTTGAACACCAGATAGATCGCTTCCAGCACCGAGGCCAGGCGCTCCGGCATCGCGTCGGCGCGTGGCACTTCATAGGGCACCTGCTTCTGCGCCAGCGTGCGCTTGGCGCGCACGATGCGCTGGGCGATGGTCGGCTCCGGCTGCAGGAACGCACGTGCAATCTCGACGGTGGTCAGGCCACCGAGCAGGCGCAGGGTCAGTGCCACCCGCGCATCGGCCGGCAGCACGGGATGGCAGGCCACGAACATCAGCCGCAGCAGGTCATCGCCCAGGTCGTCCTCCAGTGCCTGGCTGTCATCCGGCGCCGGCAGTGCCGCCGGATGCAGTTCCTCGCCCCACTGCGCATGCTGCTGCGCCACCCGCTGGTGCTGGCGCAGCACATCGATGGCACGGTTGCGCGCGGTGGTCATCAGCCAGGCTCCGGGGTTGTCCGGGATACCCTGCTCCGGCCAACGCTCCAGCGCGGCCAGCCAGGTGTCCTGGGCCAGCTCCTCGGCACGGCCGACATCGCCACCGAGCAGCCGCGCCAGGCGCGCAATCAGCGCTGGCGACTCCATCCGCCAGAGGGTTTCCAGACGCTGCGTCAGTGCGGGCTCGAGCATGCGCCGATCACAGCACGCACGCCCGGCCCGCACAAGCGCCGCAGCTCACGCTTCAACAATCGGCTTGAAACCGCCCCAGAACATGCGCCGGGTATCGAATGGCATGTCCTTCGGGCCCAGCGACGCCAGCCGCGGATCGGCCATCACCTTTGCGTTGATGCGGTCGCGTGCCGCGCGCGAGCGGAACACCACGAAGGCGACGATCACCGTCTCGCCCGGTTTCGCCTTGACGGCGCGCGGGAACGAGGTGCTCTTGCCCGGTTCCACATCGTCGGCCACGCATTCCATGTACTGCAGCGCGCCATGGTCCTTCCACACCGCGCCGGCCTTGCGGGCAAGGCGGCGGTAGGCCGCCACCTTGTCCTGCGGGCACGGCAGCACGTAAGCGTCCACGTAAGCCATGCGGGTTCTCCCTGCGGCGGCCGTCAGCCCGGCTCGCCGTCCATGTGTGCGATTTCCCAGAGATGGCCGTCCAGGTCCTGGAAGCCACGCTGGTACATGAAACCGTAGTCGCGCGCGGGCTGCGGTTCACTGGCGCCGGCCGCCAGAGCCTTGTCCACCATCACGTCCACCGCCTTGCGGCTGTCCGCCGACAGGCAGGTGATCACCTCGGTCTGGCTGCGTGCGTCGGCGATCGGCTTGGTGGTGAACTGCTTGAAGAACGGCTGGGTCAGCAGCATCACGAAGATGCTCTCGCTGATCACCATGCAGGCGGCATCGTCATTGGTGAAGGTCGGGTTGAAGCTGTAGCCCAGCGCTGCGAAAAAGGTCTTGGACGCGTTCAGATCCTGCACGGGCAGGTTGACGAAGATCATCTGCGGTTGCGGTGCACTCATCGGTGAAGCTCCTTGTGGATGAAAGAAAGAGAGGAATCAGGGCTGCTTCATGCAGTTGACCATCCACGGCTTGCCATAGCGGTCGACCAGCATGCCCCAGCGGTGCGCCCAGAACGTTTCGGCGATCGGCATCTGCACCTGGCCCCCCTCGGCCAGCGCGGCAAACACGCGTTCGGCTTCTTCGATGCTGTCGACATCAACATTGATGGTGGTCGAGCCACCCTCGCCGCCGCCGGGGCCGTCGGCCGCCATCACGATGGCGTTGCCGATCTCCAGCTGGCTGTGGGCGACGTGGTCCAGGGTTTCCGGCGGCATCTCGTTGCAGCCCGGCGAGCCATCGGAGGGCGGCATGTCGCGGTATTTCATTTCCGAAGTGACCTGGCCACCGAGTGCCTTGGCGTAGAACGCCATCGCCTCGTGGGCCTGGCCGCTGAAGCCGAGGAAGGGAATCAGTCTCATGGCAATACTCCGTGATGTGGTTCAGGGCGGTAGCGCCGGGTCGTGCCCGGCGTGGAGATGAATCGGGTCAACCTTCCAGCTGTGCACGCAGACGCTGTTCCTGCTGCTGTAATTCGGGGGTGAAGGCTTCACCGAAGTCTTCAGCGGAGATCAAGGGACGCAGTTCGAGCGTGCCGCCACTGCCGAACGGCGCGCGGCTGGCCCATTCAACCGCTTCGTCCAGCGACCGCACCTCCCACAGCCAGAAGCCGGCGATCTGTTCACTGGCAGGACCGAACGGACCGGCCTCGACCTGGGGTGCCCCGCCGCCGAAGTGAATGCGACGGCCGCGCTGGGTGGCGTGCAGGCCTTCACCGGCCAGCATGATGCCGGCGGCCACCAGTTGTTCGTTGAAGGCGCCCATTTCGGACAGTTCCTGTTCGCTGGGCATGCGGCCGGCTTCGGAGTCGGCGTTGGCCTTCACGATCACCATCACTTTCATTGCGGTCTCCCGTGGGGACGCGTGGTGCGTGCCCTTCATTGGGTACAACGAACCAGGGGGCTGGGAATCGACACGTCCTCTGAAAATTATTTCTTCCGTGGAAAGCGCGCCTTCGGCGGAGGTCGGCGAAGGCGAGCTTCTGCGCTGCAACATGCCCACGCGACATCCTGCGCCATCATGGACACCCCGCCCCCGCCAGGACCGTCCCATGCAGCAGTACCTGCTTCTGATCTATATCGAGCCTGCCCTGCTGCAGGCCCTGCCCATCGAAGAATTCAACGCGCTGATGCGCGACTGCCTGGCCCACGCCGACAAGCTGCAGGCCGAAGGCACGCTGCTGGCCGCGCAGAAACTGCAGCCGGTCGACACTGCACAGACCCTGCGCGTGCGTGATGGCAACAGCCGTGTTCTCGATGGCCCGTTCGCCGAAACCCGCGAACTGCTGGCCGGCTTCAACCTGATCGTCGCCCGCGACCGCGACGAAGCCATGCGCATCGCCCGCGACTTCCCGTGGGCGCGCTTCGGCAGCATTGAAGTGCGGCCGCTGGAAGACATGGACGCCGAGCGCGAACGCTGCGGCGCCCCGGCTGCGGCTATGGCAGCAGCCGTACCCTGATCTCGCGCGGGCCGACGCCTTCGTTGCCGCTGTAGTCGCGCACGCTGGCGCGCACGATGTACTCGCCCGGCGGCAGCGCCGCCGGCTGCCAGCGCCCGGTTTCCATCAGGCCATCGCGCACGGTGTTGGTGGCCAGGTAGCGGAAACGGGTGACCGCGCTGCCATGCACGGTGATGCCGCTGTCCGGTGCGTAGGCCACGCGCACAGCTTCCTTCTGCGGCGGCATGCGGTTGAACACGATGTTCCAGCGCGGCTGCTCGTAACCCTGCAGCGCTCGGCCATCGGCGTCGAGGATCTGGTAGCCCACCTGGTACATGCCCAGGCGGCGGCGCGGCAGGTTGTTGTCGACCTGGTCCCAGGCCTCGACCACGATCTGCACGCCGCGGCCCTGGCGCGCCACCATCACCACGCCATCGCCGCCCGGCGCCATCGGCTGGTCGTTGTCGTCCAGCAGGGCCACATCGGTGATGCGCGGCGCGAAGTGGTCGGCGTAGCCCTGGAAGCCCAGCGCCACCGCGTTGGTCTCGAAGCCGCCGGTACCCACCGCCAGGTGCACGTGCGCCTGGTTGTTGATGCTACCCAGGCGGTCACCGACGTGGATGCGCATGCCGCGGCGCACGCGCATCCGCTCCAGCCTGCCCTGCTCGTCGTACAGCGCCTGCCAGCGCGCATCGTAGGGTTCGTCGCGCGGGGTGCGGCCGACCCGCATGTGGATGTACTTGAGGCGATCCACGACCAGGCCCTCGGCCTGCTCACCCAGGTTCCAGGCGGCCACCGGGCTGCTGATCTTGCCTTCGGCGATCGCCAGCACGGTCTGGCCCACATCACCGCGCACGTCGAAGCCGCCATGCAGGTGGTGGCGGCTCTCACCGGTGAAGTTGCCGCGCACCTCGCCCAGGGTGCCGACCACTTCGTGCCAGCCGTCCTGCGGTGCCAGCGGCCAACGGCCCCCGGTCTTCGGCAGCGCGGCATCGGCAGCCGGGCCGACCAGTGCCGGTGCCGGCAGGTCGCCCACCGGCAGCGGGCGCAGGCGATGCAGGCGGTAGCTGGCGGCGTCGGCCACCAGCACGCTGCCATCGGCATCCAGCGCCAATCCGCTGGGGCGGGCCAGGCGCGGCAGGCGGCCATTGCCGACCAGCGCGATCTGATGGCCCTGCGGCGTCACCTGCACGATGCGGCCATCGAGATCACCCACGTACAGCACGCCGTCATGGGTGGTGGCCAACGACAGCGGCCCATTGATCACGCCACCGGCGGCGACCACGGTGCTGACCGTACCATCGGCACCCACCCGGCGCACGGCGTTGTTGAACAGGTCGGCCACCAGCAACGCGCCCTGCGCGTCGAAGGCCAGCGCCACCGGCGTATCGAAGCGCGCAGCGGCGCCCACGCCATCGGCAAGGCCCGGCCGATCACCACCGGCCAGGGTGCGCACGCTGCCATCCGTACCGATCACCCGGATGCGATCGTTGAACGTATCGGCCACGTAAACCTGGCCCTGCGCATCCACGGCGATGCCCATCGGCGCATCGAAGCGGGCCTGCGCGGCAGGGCCGTCGGCGTGGCCCTGTTCGCCACCGGCCAGCGTGGTCACCTGGCCATCGGTGCTGATGCGGCGGATCGCATGGTTGCCGGTGTCGGCCACATACAGGTTGCCCTGCGCGTCGGCGGCAATGCCCGAAGGCGTGTTGAAACTGGCCTGCAGTGCAGGGCCATCGACACGTCCCTCGCCCTGCCCGGCCACCGTTTCAACGCGGCCATCGGGAAGGCGGCGACGGATCCGGTTGTTGTCGCCGGCATCGGTGAAATAGACGCTGCCATCGGCACTGCGCAGCAACGCGTACGGATCGGCGAAGCGTGCCTGCGCGGACGCGCCATCACGGTCACCCGGGTGGCCATCGCCGGCCAGCGGTTCGATCTGCGCGGTCCACGCCAACGGCGTCGGAGCCGGACCCGCCGGTTCAGCCAGCGTATGCAGCGGTGTCTCCCACCAGGTCGCAGCCAATGCCACTACCGTCGCCAACGCCACGCCTGCCGCCATCCATTGCCACCGTGCCATCGTGCTGCGCTGCCTGCCTGCTGTCTGAAGAGGCACCGACAATAGACGCTGCGCGTGCGATCCGCCACGGCCGATTGTGCGGCTGAACGCCAGAATTCGCTTCGTCGTGCTTGTCCTCGCTGGCTGCAGCAGGTTCAATGCGGTTCCCACGGATGGAGATTCTCCATGCCCCGCGTTCTCCCGCTCACCGCCCTGCTGCTGGCCGCATTGGCCAGCACATCCGCCACTGCTTCGATCACGGTGGCGCCGCAGAAGCCGTCAATCACCGCCGATGCGATGCACCAGGCCTATGCCACGCGCTGGGATGAGGCCATCCAGCAGTCACGCAGTGGCAACACGCTGGGCGCGCTGATCAGCATGGAACGGCTGATGGAGGATCCCCTGCTGGACGACTTCGATGCCGAGCATCGTGGCCGCGCCTCGCAGGTCGCTGGCTGGACCGCACTGATGCAGAAGAAGCCGGCCCTGGCCCGCCGCTACCTGCAGCGGGCGCAGGAGGCCCTGCCGGAGGATGCACAGATCCTGCTTACCCAGGTGTCGGTGGAACTGTCGGACAACCAGCCGGCCGCAGCCACCACCTTCCTGGTGAAGGCACTGCAGCATGCCGACGCGCCGCTGCCGGTCGATCACCACGCCATCAACTGCCTGCAGTACCGCCTGCGTGACCAGCCGATGAAGCGCATGGACCTGCTGCAGGCGCTGTTTGACAACGGCTGGAAAAGTGCCGGCCTGGAACCCACCGGGCTGTGGCTGACGCTGGCCACGCTGCAGGCCGACAATGGCCGTGGCGACGGCATTCCAGCCACGCTGGCCCGCATCGACAGCCCGGCCGAGATCATCCGCCTGCGCAGCGACAAGCGCTTCGACCGTTATGTCGATCGCGGCGATGCGCGTTTCGATCCGGTGCAGGCGGCGCAGCGCCACCTCGATGAACTGCGCGTCTCCGGCCTGCTCGACCGTGCACTGGACGCGCGCATGGCCGAGTTCAGCACCACCCTGCTCATGCTGGACCGCAACGAGGAAGTGCTGTCGTTGACCGAGGGCATGGCCGGTGCCGCGAGCAACGGCGAATCACCTGCCGCCGCCGAAGCGGAATGGGTGGCCTGGCTGCTCAACAGCCGGCTCACCGCACTGCGCCGGCTGGGCCGCACCGATGAGGCACTGGCCACGGCGCAACAGGCCCAACGCATCGGCGCACTCGGCCCGGATGGTGTCGAGCACCAGATGAATGTCGGCTTCGTCTTCAGTTCGCTGGGGCGCATGCAGGACGCTGCGCAGGCAGTGAATGACATGCCGGGCCTCGCCGGCTACGGCAAGGCCGCGCAGGCGCTGCTGCAGTTCGCCGCCGCCCGCGAGCGTGGTGATGCCAAGGCGCGCGAAGCGGCACGCGCGGTGATCCTGGCCCAGCGCGAGGATGCCCGCCTGTTCCATCGCGAAATGCTGCTGGAGGAAGGCAACCTGGACGGTGCCGCCGCCGTGCTGATCGAACAGCTGCGCTCGCCCATCGAACGCGGTGAAACCCTGGCCAGCCTGCAGGACATGCGCACGTATCCGTCATTGCCGGGTGATGTGCGCATCGATGCCGCGTGGCGTGCACTCAAGCAGCGTGCCGACGTGCAGGCCGAGGTCGCCCGCGTCGGCCGCATTGAACGCTACGACCTGGTCAGCAGCTCCACCTCGCGCTGAGCAGCTTTTGTGTAGAGCCGAGCCGATGCTCGGCTGCAACTGGCGCAGCCGAGCATCGGCTCGGCTCTACAACGCCACGTGCAGGCGGCACCGTCCGCTAGCGCGCCGGCACCTCGGTGCGGATGCCCATCGCTTCGCGGTAGCGTGCGTACAGCGCCATCACCTTGTCCACGTAGGCCAAGGTTTCGGCGTAGGGCGGCACGCCCTTGTAGCGGGTGACCGCACCGATGCCCGCGTTGTAGGCAGCCGCCGCCAACGGGCGGTCGCCGTTGTAGCGGCGCAGCAGCGCGCGCATGTAGCGCGCGCCACCCTCGATCGACTGCTGCGGCGAGAACGGATCGCTCACCCCGTATTCCTGCGCGGTTTCGGGCATCAGCTGCATCACGCCCTGTGCGCCCTTGCTGGATACCGCCAGCGCGTCGAAATTGCTTTCGGCGTGGGCGATGGCACGCAGCCAGGCATCATCGACGCCGGTGGCCTTGGACGCGGCCTTGAACTGCCTGGCGTGCTGCGCCAGCTGCGGCGTGCCGACCTTGCCCAGGCCTTCGTGCGCCGGCTCGCCTGGCGGCGTGGCCACGGTGAACTTCAGGAACACCCGTGAGCCGGGCAGGTTGCGCGTGGAGTAGACCAGCGCCCCGTCCTGTTCGCGCTCGTACAGCACGCCGCTGAACACGCCCATGTTGCCCCACAGGTTCGGGGTCTGGACGGCGTTGTCGTCGATCTCCTTCGGCGTGCACCGCGATCCCGGCTCCGGCGCGGTGGCCAGGCTGACGGTGTTGCCCTGCACGCAGCGGTAGACGGTGCGCGCGGCGGCCAGCCCGGGCCACAGGCTGGGCAGCAGCAACAGCGCGAGCAGGACGGGGCGAGGGGACATGGCGGCCGGATGATCCGGCCGTGCCCGCTAATGTTGGGTGAATGGGGGCCGGCAGGGCGGCGTCCTGCACCCGTGGTAGTGCCGGCCGCTGGCCGGCAACCTCCCGCGACCTGCCGGGGTAAGATCCCGTTGCTGAGCAAGGGGATCTGACCCCACTTCGGATCACTTCGCGGTCCTCCGACGCACCCAATAGCCCACGCCCAGCAGCACGAACCACGCCGGGCTGGCGATCAGCGCCTGGCGGGTGTCGCCCTGCAGGCTCAGCAGCACCAGCACGGCGGCGAAGAACACCAGGCACGCCCAGCACATCGCGACGCCGCCGGGCATCTTGAAGATCGATGCAGCATGGCGCTCCGGATAGCGACGGCGATAGGCCATGTAGGCCACCAGGATCAGCGACCAGACGAAGATGAACAGCACCGTCGCCAGCGTCGTCACCAGGGTGAAGGCGGTCACCAGGTTGGGAATCAGGTAGATCAGCAGCGTGCCGCCCAGCAGGCACAGGCACGAGAACAGCAGGCCACGGGCCGGCACTGCGGCGCGCGACAGTTTCGACAGCCCGCGCGGGGCGTGGCCCTCTTCGGCCAGGCCGTACAGCATGCGGCTGGTGGAGAAGATGCCGCTGTTGGCCGAGGACGTGGCCGAAGTCAGCACCACGAAGTTGATCAGGCTGGCGGCGGCGGGAATGCCGGCCAGCACGAACAGCTGCACGAACGGGCTCTTGTCCGGCACCACCTGGCGCCACGGGGTGACCGCCATGATCGCGATCAGCGCCAGCACGTAGAAGATGATGATGCGCACCGGGATCGAGTTGATCGCCTTGGGCAGGTTGCGCTCGGGGTCGGCGGCTTCGGCGGCGGTGGTGCCGACCAGCTCGATGCCGACGAAGGCGAACACCGCAATCTGGAAGCCGGCGAAGAAGCCGACCAGCCCCATCGGGAACATGCCACCGTCATTCCACAGGTTCGACAGCGACGCGGTGTGGCCGCTGGGTGAGGTGAAGCCCCACGCCACCAGCCCGGCGCCAGTGATGATCAGCGCGCAGATCGCCACGATCTTGATCAGCGCGAACCAGAATTCCATTTCGCCGAACAGCTTCACCGTCACCAGGTTCAATGCCAGCAGCAGCATCACGCAGGCCAGCGCCGGTTTCCAGGCTTCAAGCCCGGGGAACCAGAACTGCGCGTAGGCGGCAATGGCGATCACATCGGCGATGGCGGTGACGATCCAGCAGAACCAGTAGGTCCATCCACAGAAGAACCCGGCCCACGGGCCGAGCAGGTCGGTGGAGAAATCGATGAAGGATTTGTACTGCAGGTTGGACAGCAGCAGTTCGCCCATCGCGCGCATCACGAAGAACAGCATCGCGCCGATGATCAGGTAGACGAAGACGATGGAGGGGCCGGCCAAGCTGATGGTCTTGCCCGATCCCATGAACAGGCCGGTGCCGATGGCACCGCCGATGGCGATCAGTTGCAGGTGGCGGTTGGACAGGCTGCGGCGCAGGTGCTCGGGGGGCGTTGCGGGCTCGGTCATGGGCGCGGGCAAAAGGGGCGGGCGAAGCATTCGACGGTAGTCCTCCGCGGCGCCGAGCGCCAGCGCCAGACGGACCCATTGCGTCAAAGCGGGCCGCTTTCACCACAATGTGACCGAATACCGTATTGATCCCATTCCGCCCGGCCCGGCGCCATGCTCAGATAGCCGCACCTGCCCAAGGACCGGCCCACCATGCGCCCTGCCCCGCCCGCCCCGCTGGAGCCCCGGCCATGAGCCGGCTGCGCGTCATCATCGGCGGCACCGCACTGGCCCTGCTGGCCGCTGCGCTGCCGATCGCGGTCATGGCCTACGCCACCTGGGACCGCGCGATCAGCGTCGAACAGCAGCGCCTGCGCGACATCGCCGATCGCACCCTGCGCCGCTCCGACCTGTCCTACCAGGAAGCGCTGGCGGCACTGAAATCGGCCGAGGCCGGCGCCTATGTACCCTGCAGCCCCGAACACATCCGGCGCATGCAGACCCTGGTGATGACCACCCCATCGATCGACCAGATGGGCTACTTCGAAGGTGGCAAGCTGCGCTGCACCTCGTGGGGTCCGTTCCTGTCCGATGTGGATCAACCCACGCCGGACCACGTCACCAGCGATGGCGCAGGCATTGCAGTGGATGTGCGCCCGGAAATCAGCGGCCGCCGCCAGGTGCTGGCGGTCCTGTATGGGTCCTACGACGCACTGGTGGACCCGCGCCGCTTCGTCGATGTCATTGCCGACCCGAACGTGCGGCTGGCGCTGGCCAGCCCCGATGGACGCCTGCTGGCCAAACAGCCCGGCCTGGATCCGGACCTGCTGCAGGCACTGCTGCGCGACCCCGGCGAAGGCCTGGATCACGCCACGCTGTTCGCCAGCGCGCGCAACGAGGAATGGCTGGCCATCGCCACCACGCCGCGCACCGCGCTGGCCGCCGCCTTCCGCCAGCAGGCATGGCTGTACGTGCCGGTCGGCCTGCTGCTGGCCGCCGCCGGGGCCGGCCTGGTGATCTGGCTGTCGCGGCGCCGCCTGTCGCTGCGCGGTGAGCTGGCCACCGCCATCCGCCGCCGCGAGCTGTACCTGCATTACCAGCCGATCATCGAACTGGACACCGGCATCTGCGTCGGCGCCGAGGCGCTGGTGCGCTGGCAACGCCCGGATGGCACCCAGGTGCGGCCGGACCTGTTCATTCCGCTGGCCGAAGAGGCCGGCATGATCGCCGACGTCACCGACCTGGTGATCGAGAACGTGGTGCGCGACATGCGCGAGCTGCTGGTGGCCGACCGCAGCGCGCACATCGCGATCAACCTCGCCGCCGAAGACATCAGCAGCGGCCGCGCCCTGAAGATGATTTCCCGGCACATGGCCGGCAGCGGCATCCTGCCGCAGCAGATCTGGATGGAGGCCACCGAACGTGGCTTCCTCGACCTGGACCGCGCGCGCACCATGCTTGCCGCCGCCCGCCGCGCCGGCCACAGCGTGGCGATCGACGATTTCGGCGTCGGCTTCTCCAGCCTGCAGTACCTGCAGCAGCTGCCACTGGATGCGCTGAAGATCGACAAGTCGTTCATCGATGCGATCGGCACCGAAAGCGCCACCAGCCCGGTCACGCCGCACATCATCGACATGGCCAAGGAGCTGGGCCTGTGGGTGGTGGCCGAGGGCGTGGAAACCGAAGCGCAGCTGGCCTACCTGCACAGCCGGCATGTGGAATTCGGCCAGGGCTGGCTGTTCTCGCGGCCGCTGCCGCGTGATGAGTTCGTCGCCTTCCACCACAAGCGGCAGCAGCAGTACGGCGCTGCACGCGAGCACATGCAAAACCCGCGCAGCGTGCCGATCGAGCGTGAAGGGATCGAGTAGGACGGCCAACGGCAGAGCCCCTGGTGGTGGGTCGCGTACAGCTATCCCGGCGTTGGCCGGGACGGTCTCTGACAGGTTCTGGCGGCGGCCCTACCACGGAATCAACAGAAGAAAGCAAACGCGGGTCGCTGCACTCGGTAGATCCACGCCATGCGTGGATGGCGCGGCCCACGGTAGTGCCGGCCGCTGGCCGGCACCGCATCATCGTTGAGCGCCGCCTACGCCCACGCCTTCGGCCGTGCCAGCAACCACGCGACGGTCACCGCCAGCAACAGCAGCGGCAACCATCCCAGCTGGCTCGGGCCGCTGGCCTGCAGCAGCACGCCGCCCGCCACGCCGCCGGCCGCAATGGCCAGGTTCCAGCCGGTCACCAGCATCGACTGCGCCAGGTCCGCAGCGGCGCCGGCGCGTCGTGCCAAGGCGGTCTGGAACAGGGTCGGCACCGCACCGAACGCCACGCCCCACAGGATCGTCGCCAGCAGCAGCGCGCTGGCCACGCCGGGCCATACCAGCAAGGCCAGCACCGGTACGATGAAGCCGATCACCGCCGCCCACACCAGCGCACGCAGGTGGCGATCCACGCCCCAACCAGCAATCCCGATGCCGGCAATCGCCGCCACGCCGAAGGCGAGCAGCAGCCGGTCCAGCCACGGGCCGGCACCCGCCTCCACCGCCAACGGTTCGATGTAGGTGTAGAGCACGTTGTGCGCCAGCACGTACAGCACCATCACCAGCAGCGCGCTGCGCACGCCCGGCATGCGCCAGACCTTGGCCAGCGACGCACGTTGACCGGCACCGGCCGCAGGCAGCGCCGGCAGTGCCCAGCGCGCGTACGCCAGCAGGCCCACGCCCAGCACGCTCATCAGCGCGAACGCCCAGCGCCAGCCGACCTGCTGGCCCAGCAACGTACCGGCCGGCACGCCCAGTGACAGCGCCAACGGCGACCCCACCATCGCCACCGCGATCGCGCGCCCCTGCAGCGACGGCACCACCATGCGTGCGGCATAGCCAGCCACCAGTGACCACAGCAGGCCACCGCTCACGCCGGCCAGGAAACGCGCAGCAAGGATCAGCGCATAGCTGCTGCTCAGCGCCGTCAACGTGTTGACCACCACGAAGCCGGCGATGGCCGCCAGCAACAGCGGACGCCGCGGCAGGCGCTGGGTCAACGCTGTCATCGGCAGTGCCGCCATCACCGAGCCCAGCGCATACACGCTCACCAGCTGGCCCACCGCCGCATCACTCACGCCCAGGCTGTCGCCCATCGGTCGCAGCACGCCGGCCGGCAGGGTCTCGGTCAACAGGGTGATGAAGCCGCCGCCGGCCAGCGCCAGCAGGCCCGCCCACGGCAAGCGTGTGGCCTCACCGGCCGGGCTGGCCGCATCGATGGCGTGGCCGCTCATCGCGCAGCCTCCAGGTCTGCATAGACCGCATCGCGCAGGTCATCGACGAAGGCACCATCCATGCCTTCGTACAGGGTGTTGGTCAGCGCCACCACGCTCAGCCCACGCGCCGGATCAACAAACCAGCTGTGCCCATAAGCACCGCCCCAGCGCCAGGTGCCTTCGCGCTGCGGCGTGCCGCTGGCAGCGGCCTCGCGCAGTACTGCAAAGCCCAGCCCGAAGCCCCAGCCGGCCGGTTCCGGCGGCCCAAATTCGCCCACCTGCGGGCTGGCCATCTCTGCCGCCAGCGCGGGCGGCAGCAGGCCGGAGCGCTGCACGTCACGCAGCGCCTCCAGCACCGACATCACGTCATCGGCAGTACCCACCAGGCCGGCGCCGGCCGAAGCGAAACGGCGGGCATCGAGGGCACGCGCAAGGCTGTACTCGATGCCCACCGTTCCCTCGAACGGCGCGACCACCTCCCCTTCCTGCAGGCGATGCGGCTGGGGCGTGTCGCTCACATACGGCGTGGCCAGCCGTGCGGCAGCGCGCGTGGCGAACGCGGTATCGCGCAGGCCCAGGGGGGCAGCCAGCAAACGCTTGAACAGCACCTGCAGCGTTTCACCGGTCGCCGCTTCGGCCACTGCACCGGCCACGTCCACGCCCAACGAGTACAGCCATTGGCTGCCCGGTTCGAACAGCAGCGGCGCCTGTGCGATACGGCGCACGTTCTCGGCCAGGGACACCGGGTTGGCGTCCATGCCATCGCTGACGCCGACCCGGGCGTACGGTCCGTGCGCATCGGCTTCCAGGAAACGGTAGCCCAGCCCGCTGCTGTGGCTGAGCAGCTGGCGCAGGCTGATCGGCGGCCTGCGGCCATCGGCCAGCGCCGGCCGGAAGTCCGGCAGCCAGCGCTGCACCGGCGCATCGAGGTCGAGCACGCCCTCGGCCACCAGGCGCAGGATCACCGTGCTCAACAGCGGCTTGCTGACCGATGCCAGCCGGAACAGCTGATCGCGCTGCATCGGCAGGGCCGACTCGCGATCGGCCTGCCCGGTCGCGCTGGCATGGCGCAGCACGCCGTGCTCGCACACCAGCACCACCGCACCGACCAGGCGCGTCGGGTGGACCTGCTGCAGCAGCCGCTGCACCGAAGGCAGCATCGGTGCAGGTTCGAGGGAAAGAGCGGCATTCATCGCGGTGATCCGTGGGGAGAGGCCCGCCACGTTAGGCAGCACGGCGCAGCGCAAAAAGCCGGTCGCCGCTCCGGGCATCATGGACCGTGGAGTCCGCAATCGGCATGATGGCCGGAACTGCAAGGCCGCAACAGCAGGCGCCCCCACCCTGCACCACAGTGTTGCGGTGGCGGCGCCGCCCGCCGTGATCACGCCGCCCCTACCCTGCCGCTTTCATTGCCCCTACGCCGATGTCAGTCCTGGACAATCTCGCCAACCTGCAGACCTTCGTGCACGCCGCCGACACGCGCAGCTTCGTCGAGACCGGGCGCCTGCAGGGCATCTCCGCATCGGCCGCCGGCAAGTGCGTTGCCCGGCTGGAGCATGCACTGGGCGTGCGCCTGTTCCACCGCAGCACGCGCAGCATCACGCTCACCGCCGAGGGCCAGCTGTTCCTGGCGCGCTGCCGGCGCATCCTCGACGAGCGCGATGCCGCACGCACCGAGCTGGCACAACCGCACGCCACGCCCAGCGGCACGCTGCGCATCAGCCTGCCGCTGGTCGGCGATCTCACCCTGCCGTTGATGGCCGAGTTCATGGCGGCGTATCCGGACATCCGCCTCGACCTGGATTTCAGCGACCGCCTGGTCGATGTCATCGAGGAAGGCTTCGATGCGGTGCTGCGCGTCGGTGAACCCAGCGACTCGCGGATGAACGCACGCCGGCTGGGGGTGTTCCCGCGCCGTGTAATCGCCTCGCCGGGCTACCTGCAGCGCCGCGGGGTTCCGCGCACGCCGGCGGAACTGATGCAGCACACGCTGCTGCACTATCGCTTCCCCAGCACCGGCAAGCTGGAGCCGTGGCCGATCCACTGGCCCGATGACGAAGCACCGCAGGAACTTCCGGTGCACATGGTGGCCAACACCATCGAAGCGCGGGTGGCGCTGGCACTGCGTGATGTCGGCCTTGCCTTCGTGCCGGTGCACTCGGTGCGCGATGCGCTGGCCGACGGCCGCCTGGTCACCGTGCTGGAGGATCATGTGCACTCCTGCGGCACCTTCCACCTACTGTGGCCTTCGGGCCGACACGTGCTGCCGAAGCTGCGGGTGTTCATCGACTTCGTCGGCGCCCGCCTGGACACCGTGCCGTAGATCCACGCCATGCGTGGATGCTTAAGGTCAGCCGAGCATGGCTCGGCTCTACCGCTGCACGCAGCCATTCAGCCAGTCCCGCTATACTGGCCCCTCATTCCTCCAAGAGGCTCGCGACCAATGCGCCATTGATGCCGCCGTCTTCCCATCAGACGGCCTGACTCTTCCCGCCCCTGCGCGCAGGGGAGAACCCGGCATCCATGGAGGTCGCATGACCCCGCATTCCCTCACGCTCGATCGCGTGTCGTATCGACTGGCCGACGGCCGCCCGCTGTTTTCCGATCTGACGTTTTCCTTCGATCCGGTCGCCACCGGCCTGGTCGGTGCGAATGGCGCTGGCAAGAGCGTGCTCGCACGCCTGCTCGCCGGCCGGGTGCAGCCAGAGAACGGGCAGGTACGCGGCAGCGGCCGCGTGTTCCTGTTGCCGACGCCCGGCTATCCACCCGCTGGCACGGTCGGTGAACTGGCCGGCGTTGGCGCTGAACTGGCCGCACTGCAACGCATCGAAGCCGGCAGCGTGGACGAGGCCGACTTCGCCTGCGTCGGCGACCGTTGGGACCTGCGCGAGCGCCTGCAGCAGCAATGGCAGGCGCTACGGCTGCCCGACGACCTCGATCCCGCCCAACCCGCCGCGCGCCTCAGCGGTGGCCAGGCCATGCAGGTGGCGCTGTCCGGCGCCTGGGCCAGCGGCGCTGATTGGCTGATCCTGGACGAACCCAGCAACCACCTCGATGCCCGCCATCGCCAGCAGTTGCACGAACGGTTGCAGCAGTGGCGCGGCGGCCTGCTGGTGATCAGCCATGATCGCGAACTGCTGGCGCACATGCAGCAGATCGTCGAGCTCGACGCGCGCGGGCTGCATCGCTATGGCGGGCCGTGGCAGCACTACGCCGACGCGCGTGCCGCCGAACGCGAAGCGGCCGCGGCACAGCTCGACCACGCCCGCGCCCAGCACCGGCAGCAGCAGCGCAGTGCGCGCGAACAGCACGAACGCCAGCAGCAACGCCAGGCACGTGGCAATCGCGATGCAAAGCAGGCCAACCAGGCGCCGATCCTGCTCGGCCGACAGAAACAACGTGCAGAGGGCAGCCACGGCCGCGCACAGCAGGTACAGGCCGAGCGCCTGCAGGCCAGCGCAGACCAGCTGCGCGCTGCGGCCTCGGCGGTTCACGCCACACCGGAGCTCGCACTGTTTGCCGGCGAGGGGGAACGCGGCAGCGCACGCCTGCTGCAGGCCGAGTCGCTGGTGCTGCCGCATGGCTGCCGCGCGCCGTTGCAGCTGGACATCCGCCGCGGCCAGCGCATCGCAGTGGTTGGTGACAACGGCAGTGGCAAGTCCACGCTGTTGCGCGTGTTGGCCGGCCAGTTGCCTGCACGCAGTGGCAACGTACAACGGCATGCACCACTGGCGCTGCTCGACCAGCAGCTGCTGGGGCTCTCCGGCGAACGCAGCATTCTCGACACCGTGCAGGCTGCCAACCCGGCGGCCGATACCGGTGAACTGCGCACACGGCTGGCCCTGCTCGGGCTGGACGCGCAGCGCATCCAGCGTGCAGCCCATCACCTCAGCGATGGCGAACGGGTGAAAGGCGCGCTGGCCAGCGTGCTGTATGCCGATCCCGCACCGCAGATGCTGCTGCTGGACGAGCCCGGCAACGCACTGGACCTGAGCGCGTTGCAGGCACTTGAAGAACTGCTGGTGGCATGGCCGGGAGCGCTGGTGATGGTCAGCCACGACCGGCACCTGCTGCAGGCGTTGCAGCCGACGCAGGTGTTGCAGGTGAGCGCCGAGGGTTGGCAGTGGTGTGACGCCTTGTAGATCCACGCCATGCCTGGATCTACTGCAGCAGCCGAGCATGGGCTCGGCTCTACAGGATTGGCCGCGACGGATCACATTGTAGAGTCGAGCCATGCTCGACTCCGCCATGCATCCATCCACGCATGGCATATCGACCAGGGGTAGTGCCGGCCGCTGGCCGGCAACCCATCGATCCTCAGTGCACCGTCACCGCTTCCACACCGGGAACGCCTGCGGCAACTGATGCCACAGCAGCGGGCCCGCACGCAGCTCCTGGTCGTTGAGCAGGCAGGCATCCAGTTCCGCACGTACCGCACGCTCATCCATGTGCACGCCGATCACCACCAGCTCCTGGCGGCGATCCCCCCACAACGGGTGCCACAGGCGTTGCATCGCCGAGTGCGCGGCCGCATCCGGGAAGTCTTCCGGCCCCGGCAACGGTGCGCTCCAGCAATCGGCCTGCTGCCGCGCCCAGCCCAGGTCGCTGTACGGCAGCGGCGTGGGCGGCAGCAACGGCGGCGTGTCCTCCAGCCCGGCACGCACGCGATCGCGAGCGGCGTACCAGAACCCCGCCGCCTGCGTCCGCGTCGCGGCACCTACGGTGTTCAGCTCGCCCACCCAGTCCATGCGGTTGGCCAGCCAGAACCAGCCCTTGCTGCGGATCACGCCCGGCATGCCCGACTGCAACGCGCGGGCGAAACGCGCGGGATGGAACGGTCGCCGCGAGCGGTAGACGAAACTGGCGATGCCGTACTCCTCGGTTTCCGGCGTGTGCTCGCCACGCAGCTCCTTTACCCAGCCCGGCGCACGTTGCGCACGCTCGAAGTCGAAGCGACCGGTGTCCAGCAGCTCGGCCAGCGGCACGTCACCGAAGCTGGACAGCAGCAGTTTCGCGTCGCGGTTCAGGCCACGCAGCACGGCCAGCGTGTCCTGCAGCACTTCGTCATCGGTCTGATCGACCTTGCTGACCACGATCACGTCGGCGAACTCGACCTGTTCGCACAGCAGGTCGACCACGCCGCGATCGTCATCCGGCCCAGCCTGCTGGCCACGCTCGGCCAGGCGCAGCGTCGAGCCGAAGTCGGCGAGGAACGCGCTGCCATCCACCACCGTCACCATCGTGTCCAGGCGCGCGATGTCACTCAGGCTGAAGCCCTGCTCGTCGCGTACCGCGAAGGTGGCCGCCACCGGCATCGGCTCACCGATGCCCGTCGACTCGATCAGCAGATAGTCATAGCGCCCCGCATCGGCCAGGCGCCGCACTTCCTGCAGCAGGTCATCGCGCAGCGTGCAGCAGATGCAGCCATTGCTGAACTCCAACAGCGTCTCTTCGGTGCGGCGCAGTTCGGCGCCGCCCTCGCGTACCAGCTGCGCATCGATGTTGACCTCGCTCATGTCGTTGACGATGACCGCCACACGCAGGCCCTCGCGGTTGCGCAGGATCTGGTTGAGCAGGGTGGTCTTGCCGGCCCCGAGGAAGCCGGACAGCACGGTGACCGGAAGGCGACGGTCGGCGCGGGAAACAGTGTTCATGTCGGAGCGGGTTGGCTGCGGAACGGAAATGTTACTCTATAACAATTGCTGCGCAAGGAACCTCCCCCCATGAAGTCGCCTTCTGCCGCCCTGCTTGATGCCAGCGCGGTCGCCCTGTCCAGCCTGTGCCTGCTGCACTGCCTGGCGCTGCCCCTGCTTGCCGCCGCGCTGCCGCTGTTCGGCACGTGGGCCGAAGCGGAATGGGTGCATCTGCTGTTCGTGGCCATCGCCTTGCCGCTGACCGGCTACGCGCTGTGGCGGGCAGAACGCCGTCACCCGCTGCCCGTGCTGGCCTGGGCCACCGCCGGCGCCGGGCTCGGCCTGCTGCTGGCCGGCGCGTTGACGCTGCCCTCGCACGACTGGGAAACACCGATGACGGTCACCGGCAGCCTGCTGCTGGCCGCCACGCATATCTGGAACGCGCGACACCGCCACGGGTAGTGCCGGCCGCTGGCCGGCAACCTCATGAACGGGGAAGACAACCTGCAGTCGCCGGCCAGCGGCCGGCACTACCTGGTCATTTGCCGTAGCGGCGCAGCAGCTCGACCAGCACCTGGGCCTCGGCCGCCCGCTGCTGCGGGTCTTCGGCGCCCACCACGTGTTCCTGCAGGTGCTCGTGCAGCAGCTCCATCAGCAGGCTGTGGGCGGCACCGCGCACGGCGGCAACCTGCACCAGCACGTCCGCACAGTCGCCGGCCTCACCCTCCGGCCTGTCCAGCGCCTGCTCCAACGCCGCCACCTGTCCGCCGATGCGGCGCACCCGGGTCAGCAACTGCTTTCGATGCTTGTGTACATGAGCCATGCCGGAATCATATACCCTATGGGGGTATCCACTCCACCGCTGGCCCCCATGCACCTGGACGCCCTTGCCGCCGCCCGTCGCCACGAACACCGCTTCGACGACGGCAACCCGCTGGCCGAACGCAATACCCGCCGCGCCCTGTGGCTCACCGTCAGCATGATGGTCGTGGAGATCGTCGGCGGCTGGTGGTTCAACTCCATGGCCGTGCTCGCCGACGGCTGGCACATGAGTTCGCATGCGCTGGCGCTCGGGCTCTCGGTGTTTGCGTACCGCTGCGCACGCCGCTACGCGCACGACCCGCGCTTCGCCTTCGGCACCTGGAAGATCGAGATCCTGGCCGGCTATACCAGCGCCATCGCCCTGCTCGGCGTGGCCGCGCTGATGGCCGTGCAGTCGCTGGAGCGGCTGTGGGTACCAGCACCGATCCACTACAACGAAGCCATCGCCATCGCGGCGGTCGGGCTGGGCGTGAACCTGCTGTGTGCCTGGTGGCTGCACGACAGCCCGGGCCACGCGCATCATCACCATGGCCATGACCACGGGCATGGCCACGAACACCACGACCACGGCCATGCGCACGGTCACGACCTCAACCTGCGCTCGGCCTACGTGCACGTGCTGGCCGACGCCGCCACCTCGGTGCTGGCCATCGTCGCCCTGCTCGGCGGCAAGCTGCTCGGCCTCACCTGGCTGGACCCGGTGATGGGCCTGGTCGGCGCCGTACTGGTCACGGTGTGGGCGGTCGGCCTGCTGCGCGACAGCGGCCGCATCCTGCTCGACGCGCAGATGGACGCGCCGGTGGTGGCCGAAGTACGCGAGGTGATCGAACAGGGCCCGTGGCCGGCACGCCTGGCCGACCTGCACGTCTGGCAGGTCGGTCGCGGCAAGTACGCGGTCAGCGCCAGCGTGGTCACCAGTGACGCCACGCTGGATGCCGATACCGTGCGCAACGCCCTGGCCATCCACGAAGAACTGGTGCATGTAACGGTGGAGATCCACCGCAGCGAGTGATGCACGCCAGGTAGTGCCGGCCGCTGGCCGGCAACCCCATGAACACCGCACGCCACCTGCAGTTGCCGGCCAGCGGCCGGCACTACCGCTAGAGCTTCAGCATCATCCGCAGCAGGTACATCAGCAGCGGCAGCGCGCTCAGCACCGCACCGCTGATGCCGATCCATGGCCAGCGCTCGCCACGCACGCGCGCGGCCACTGCCAGGCCGCCGCCCACCAAGGCCGCGCCCAGCACGCCCACGCCCAGCCCAGCGGCCATGCCATTGCCACCGGCAGCGACTGCCGCCTGCGCCGCCACGGTGCCTGCCCCCCACCCCACAGCAATCCCCAGCCAACTGGCCACGCCGCACCACGGTGCCTTGCCCTGCGCCATCCGAAAACCCCTGTGTCCTTGCCGAATTTCTGTACGGGCCGCGCCCGCGTGCTGCCTACACTAGCCGCACCTGCCCTGTAGGGACATCCCATGCGCACGCTCCGCCTGCTGCTGCCCGGTGCCCTCCTGCTGCTCACTGCCTGCGGCGACGATGCGCGGCTTCCCTTCTCCGCCGACCCATTGCAGGGCTGCTTCGCCACCGGCGCGCGCAAGCCCGCCGACTTCCGCATCGACAAGGAAGGCGGCCAGTACTTCGTTTCCTTCAGCCGTGGCGAGCAGTGGCAGCGCGAACCGAACGCCCTGCACAAGGCCACGTCCAGCGAGATCAGCCGCTACTTCCGCGACGACGCCGACCAGATCGACAATGCCCTGATCCGCATGTCCGGCGGCTTCGGCATCTTCCACTTCAACAAGGGCGCGACGCTGAAGGGCAAGGCCAGCGACAGCGACTACATGGCGCTGATGCTGATCGGGGCTGGGCCGGTGTATGCGGTGAAGTGCGATTGAACTGTAGAGCCGAGCCCACGCTCGGCTACGTTTGCAGTAGCAACTGTCTTGTCAGGGGCAGCCGAGGGCCACCTCGGCGTCCCGCTTACGGGCGTTGAGGATCACCAGCATTTTGCGCATGACCGCCACGAGCGCCACCTTGCTCGCTTTGCCCTTGGCCT
>NZ_JBMRGI010000004.1:0-252458 GCF_049384345.1 Stenotrophomonas sp. CASM110 | reverse complement strand
CCTCCCGCCCCACCCAGCTAGCAGCAATCCAGAGCCGCTCTTGACGTTGCTATTGCCGTTGCCGTTGCCGTTGCCTGCCGCAGGCAGCGCCCGCGGCCGCCGCCGCAAAGGAATCCCCTTAAATCTTCTTCGCCAGCGACTCAGCCAGGCCGGTGTAGCTGCCCGGGGTCATCTCCAGCAGGCGCTGCTTCGCATCCGTCGGCAGCTCCAGCCCCTGCACGAACGCACGCATCGACTCGGCGGTGATGCCCTGGCCCCGGGTCAGCGCCTTCAGCTGCTCGTACGGGTTCGGCAGGCCGTGGCGGCGCATCACCGTCTGCACGGCCTCGGCCAGCACTTCCCAGGCCGCGTCCAGATCGGCGTCCAGGCGCTGCGGGTTCACTTCCAGCTTGCCCAGGCCCTTGGCCAGCGAATCCAGTGCTACCTGGCTGTGGCCGAACGCGGTGCCCAGCGCACGCAGCACGGTGGAATCGGTCAGGTCACGCTGCCAGCGGCTGATCGGCAGCTTCGCGCTGAAGTGCTCGAACAGCGCGTTGGCGATGCCGAAGTTGCCTTCCGCATTCTCGAAATCGATCGGGTTGACCTTGTGCGGCATCGTCGACGAACCAACTTCGCCTTCCTTCAGGCGCTGCTTGAAGTAGCCCAGCGAAACGTAGCCCCAGATGTCACGGGCCAGGTCGATCAGGATGATGTTGGCGCGGCGTGCGGCATCACCGATCTCGGCGATGTTGTCGTGCGGCTCGATCTGCGTGGTGTACGGGTTGAACACCAGGCCCAGGCCGGTCACGAAGCGCTCGGCGAAGGCTGGCCAGTCCACGTCCGGGTAGCTGGCGATGTGGGCGTTGTAGTTGCCCACCGCGCCGTTGATCTTGCCGGTCAGTTCGACCGCGGCAATCTGCCGGCGCTGGCGCTCCAGGCGCGCGACCACGTTGGCCAGTTCCTTGCCCAGGGTGGTCGGCGAGGCGGTCTGGCCGTGGGTGCGCGACAGCATCGGCTGGCCAGCCTCGGCGTGGGCCAGGGTGCGCAGGGTGCTGGCGATGCCGTCCAGGGTCGGCAACAGCACCTCGCGGCGCGCCTGTTCCAGCATCAGGCCGTAGCTGAGGTTGTTGATGTCTTCGCTGGTGCAGGCGAAATGCACGAATTCCAGCGCCGGGGCCAGCTCGGCGTCGTCCTTCAGCTGTTCCTTGATGAAGTACTCCACCGCCTTGACGTCATGGTTGGTGGTGCGCTCGATCTCCTTCACGCGCGCGGCCTGGGCCGGGCTGAAGCTGGCGGCCAGCGCGCGCAGGCGGGCGATGGCAGCGTCGGAGAAGGGGGCCAGTTCGACGATGCCCGGCTCGGCGGCCAGGGCCAGCAGCCATTCCACCTCGACCGTGATGCGGGCCTTGATCAGGCCGTACTCGGAGAAGATCGGGCGCAGGGCGTCGACCTTGCCGGCATAGCGGCCATCGAGCGGGGACAGGGCGAGCAGGGCGGAATCGGACATGTCGGCAGGGCTGGGACGAGCGGCGGGGCCGATATTCTACGACGTGCCGGCGGGGCGTGCCCTGTAGAGCCGAGCCCACGCTCGGCTGCTTCGGAGAATCCGGCGCCCCGCGGGCAGCCGAGCATGGGCTCGGCTCTACAACACGGCCCTGCGGACGGAACGATCTGGCCCGTCCTCGTCATCCCACGCTGCGGGCAAGGGAGTATTGTTGGCGCAGCCGCCAGCCCGGGAAGCGACACCCTGCCAGCCGCCGCTTCCCTTTCCCCAACTGAAGTAGTGCGGAGTTGATGCAATGAGCAGAGCTGCAAGCAAGGGTTTCAGAATCGAACACGACAGCATGGGCGAGCTGCAGGTGCCTGCCGACGCCCTGTGGGGCGCGCAGACCCAGCGTGCCGTGCAGAATTTCCCGGTGTCGGGCCAGCGCATGCCGCGCGGTTTCATCCGTGCCTTGGGCCTGGTCAAGGGCGCTGCCGCTGGCGTCAACGCCGAGCTGGGCCATCTGCCCAAGAACGTGGCCAAGGCCATCCAGACCGCTGCCGCCGAAGTGGCCGCCGGCACCTGGGACGCGCAGTTCCCGATCGACGTCTACCAGACCGGTTCTGGCACGTCCTCGAACATGAATGCCAACGAGGTCATCGCCACCCTGGCCAACCGTGCCGGCAAGGCGGGCAAGACCGCGGTGCACCCCAATGACCACGTCAACCAGGGGCAGAGCTCCAATGACGTGATCCCGACCGCGTTGCGCGTATCGGCGGTACTGGCGGCACATGAGCAGCTGCTGCCGGCGCTGGTGCACCTGCGCAAGACCCTCGACAAGAAGGGCCGCAGCCTGCGCAAGGTGGTCAAGACCGGCCGCACGCACCTGATGGATGCGATGCCGCTGACCTTCGAGCAGGAGTTCGGCGCATGGTCGGCACAGCTGGCCTCGGCACAGGAACGCATCGAAGACAGCCTCAAGCGTGTGCGCCGGCTGCCGCTGGGCGGCACCGCCATCGGTACCGGCATCAATGCCGACCCGCGCTTCGGCGCGCAGGTGGCCAAGGCGTTGAAGCAGCAGACCGGGTTCAAGTTCGACAGCGCCGAGAACAAGTTCGAGGGCCTGGCCGCGCAGGATGACGCGGTGGAACTGTCGGGCCAGCTCAATGCACTGGCGGTGGCGCTGATCAAGATCGCCAACGATCTTCGCTGGATGAACGCCGGTCCGCTGGCCGGGCTGGGCGAGATCGAACTGCCGGCGCTGCAGCCGGGCAGCTCGATCATGCCGGGCAAGGTCAACCCGGTGATTCCGGAAGCGACGGTGATGGCCTGCGCGCAGGTGATCGGCCACCACACCGCGATCACAGTGGCCGGGCAGACCGGCAACTTCCAGCTCAATGTCACCCTGCCGCTGATCGCGGTGAACCTGCTGGATGGCATTGGCCTGCTGGCCAATGTGTCTCGCCTGCTGGCCGACAGCGCGATTGCCGGGCTGAAGGTGCGTGAGGATCGCGTTGCCGAAGCATTGGCGCGCAACCCGATCCTGGTCACCGCGCTGAACCCGATCATCGGCTACGAGAAGGCGGCGGCGATTGCCAAGCGTGCCTACAAGGAGCAGCGTCCGGTGCTGGATGTCGCGCTGGAGGACAGCGGCCTGGATGAAGCCGAGCTGCGCCGCCTGCTGGACCCGGCCGCACTGACTGCCGGTGGCATCCACGCGGGGGGCGGTGGCGGCGGCGGTTGATCTGCCGGTCGTAGGGCCGAGCCCATGGCCGGCTGCTTCCTGGACCTGGGCCGAGCATGGGCTCGGTTCTACAAGAGGAAACGCCGCCCAGGGGCGGCGTTTTTTCAGCGACGGTCGGCGACGATGTTGCCGAAGGTGTCGGTGTAGTCCTTGAACTCGGGGATGCGCTGGACCAGGTCGGCCGGGATCACTTCCATGCCTTCCGGCGGCTGGATCTTCACCGGCTGCATGTTGGGATCGGCCGGGGCGGCGACCAGGGTGTTCTGGCGCAGCACCTGCAGCTTGCCGAACATGGTCTGCAGCATCTGCTTCTGTGCCTCGTCCAGCGGAATCTGGATCTCGTCCACCTTCATCGAACCATCGCCGAGGATGATGATGTTCGGCGCCGGCGGGCGACGCACAGTGACCATGCCTTCGCTGACGGAGATCTTTGGCTTGCCGCGCTCGGCGCGGTGGTTGCGGTAATCCTTGTCACAGCCGACCAGGCCCAGGCAGAGCAGGGCGGCCAGCAGCAGGAACAACTTCTTCATGGCATTCGGTTCGGGGGCGTCCGGGGCCGCCATTGTAAGCCGGCCGGCGCACGACGGCCGGCAGCGGGGCGCCGCTGCCGGCCGGGTGCGCTGATCTGTCACAGGCCTAGCGCTGGACCACGGTGTCCTTGCCGCAGTCGTCGACGTCACTCTGGTCCATCGTTGCGTAGGGCTTGAACGCCGGTAGCTCGCGCGCCAGTGCCTGCTGGCTGGCCAGCATCGCCGGCAAGCGGTTGCAGATGCGCTTGGCCTGGGCTTCGATCTTCTCCGCCTCGGCATTGATCCGCTTCTCGATGCCTTCGCTGTCGCCGCTGAAGATGCCCTTCAGTGCCTCTCCGGCAGCGCTGGCGCCGAGCTTGGCGCCGGCCAGGCCGACATCCATGCCGTCCATCGCAATGGCGACGACGTGGCCGCGGTACTCCAGCAACCGCTGTCGCTGGGCCTCGTTGGCCGGCACGTCCTTGCCGTCGATCAGCAGGTGGCCATCCGGCGTGATCTCCGCACGCGGCTGCTTGTCGGCGGAGATGTTGATGTTGCCCTGGGTGATGTCCTTGCGGGCATCAACCATGGCCTCCTTGACGGTCTGGCCGACGCCGCTGGTGGCTTCGGCGACGCTTTTGCCGACGGTCTTGTCGGGCGTGGAAGAAGTGCCGCCGCAGGCGATCAGCGGCAGGCACAGCAGGATGGCAGGCAGCAGGCGCAGCAGGTTCATGGCAACTCCCTCGAATTGGTCCGGTGGCGGTTACTTGTTGCGGGGCAGGGTGACCGTGCCGCCGACGTTGCGGTGGCCGACATCGCCGCTGCCGCTGTGGTCGACGGTCAGGCTGCCGCGCACGCCGTCGACCTGGATGTCGCCCGAACCATGGCTGCGCACGTGCACGTTGCCGCCGATGTCGGACAGATCGACATCGCCCGAGCCGACCACGCCGACCTCGACGTTGCCTTGCACGCGCTTGAACCCGATGTCGCCGGAACCGACCGTGTCCAGCCGGGCGTTGCCGCGGACATCGCTGATCTTCAGGTCACCGGAGCCGACGGTGCCGGTGACCGCATCGCCGCCGATGTTGCGCGCCTTGACGTCGCCGGAGCCGAGCGACAGCAGGTTCAGCGAGCCGCCACCGTCGATGTCCAGGTCACCCGAACCCACCGCTGCGTGGATGCTGCCGCGGGTGCCGCGAACGATCGCGTCGCCCGAGCCGACGTCCACGCTCAGCGATTGGGCGTTGTCCACGCTGGCATCGCCGGAGCCGACCTTGAGCTGCAGGGGCAGGTTGTCGGGCACGCTGCCGCGGATGTCGAGCCACGCATAGCTGTTGCCCAGGCTGATGCCGCTGTGGCGGCCGTCGCGGCGCAGGCTGACGACCAGCTTTTCGCCTTCCCTGCGCTGCTCCAGTACCAGCTGGTCCAGCCATTCCTGGCTGGAGGCGCAGGCGCGGCCATCGAGCTGGCCACCGCCCTTGCTGGCGACGACCTTCAGGTCATGCTGGTTCACCTCCAGCACCACCGCCTTGGCGCCGGCCACATCCAGCTTCAGCGTGCGGGCGGCGGTGAACTTGCAGTTCGGAGCATCGGCGGCCAGCGCCGACAGAGGCAACAGCAACAACGCAGAACAGGCGAGCAGGGAACGCATGGGTGGTGCCTCCGGGTGGATGGAATCAGATCTCGCCGGCGCGCTTGCGCAGGCGGATGGCGAGGACGATGAACACGACACCGACGGCGGCACCGATCCATAGTTCCGGCATCGCCAGCGACTTCAGCTGCGAGGCCGGCGACATCAGGCTGACCACCGATTCGAGATCGCGACGCGTGCCTTCCTCGGCGCTGAGGCGATACACCAGGTCGGTGCCCGGCACGCCGCCCAGCAGCAGTCGGCCAACGATGTTCTGCCAGAACCAGCCGGTGGTCAGGCCGATCAACGGCATCACCTTGGTGGTGCTGACAATGACGCCGGCGAACAGCGGCAGCATCACCGCCCACAGGAACGGTTTGGTACGGGCCCAGGCCGAGCACAGCAGCAGCCAGCCGGCGGTGGGCAGGGCCCACAGGGCGTAGACCGGAATCCAGGCCAGGTGACCGGCGGCCAGGGTCAACGGGCTGGCCGGGCCCCAGATCAGGGTCATCGGGCTGCCACCGTGCATCAGCGCGACGATGCTGATCACCAGCATGAAGCCGAACATGGTGATGATGCCGGCGATCACCGCGATCAGCGGGGCCACGACCAGTGCGCTGATCACCTTGGACAGCACGGTCTGGGTGTCCGACAGCGGCAGCGACTTCCAGAACAGGATGCTGCGGTCGCGACGGTCGTCGTACAGGGCGCCCAGGCAGTAGAAGAACACCACGAAGGCCAGCACCAGGAACGGCCAGGCCGAGCTGAGCACCAGGGTCAGGTCGAGGCCGTTGCCGAGGTCGGCCAGGTCCTTGGCGCTGATGTCGCGGGTCAGCAGGGCCAGGTCCAGGCCGTTGATGTTCACGCTCTCGCCGTCGACATGCAGTGCGCCGTTGCGTGCTGCACGGTTCAGTGCAAACAGGCCGAAGGCGATGCCGACGGTACTCATCACCAGCGAGATCAGGCCGGCGATCAGCGGCGCATACAGGAAACCGCCACGGTTCTCCCAGTACTCGCGCTTGAGCAGCCAGCGCAGGGTGCCCATCGGGCTGACGGGGTGGTTGACGGCAGTCATGCGTAGGTCCCCTTCATGATGGCGACGAACAGATCGGCCAGGCCCGGGCTGCGGGTCTCGCCAAGGGTGGAGAGCTGGGTGCGCGGCACACCGTCGAACAGCATTACGGTCTTGCCGAACGTCAGGCTGCGCTCGTCGATCGGCTTCAGCGCACGCGCGGTCTCCAGCTGGTCGGCGTTGACCAGAAGCTCGGTGTAGCGCTGGCCGACATCGTCCATTTCTGCATCGAGCACGATGCGACCATCACGGATGAACATGACGTCGCTGAGGATGTGCTCGATCTCCTCCACCTGGTGGGTGGTGACGATGATGGTCTTCTGTTCGTCGAAATAATCTTCCAGCAGGCGCTGGTAGAACTCCTTGCGGTACAGGATGTCCAGGCCCAGGGTGGGCTCGTCCAGCACCAGGATGCGCGCATCGATGGCCATCACCAGCGCCAGGTGCAGCTGCACGATCATGCCCTTGGACAGTTCGCGCACGCGCTGCTTCGGCTGCAGCTTGGTGTTGGCCAGGAAACGCTCGCAGCGGGCACGGTCGAAGCGCGGATGGACACCGGCGACGAAATCGATCGCTTCACGGACCTTCAGCCAGCGCGGCAGCACGGCGACGTCGGCAATGAAGCAGATGTCGTTCATCAGCGCGTCGCGGTGCTGCCGCGGGTCGCGGCCGAGCACGCTCAACTCACCTTCCACCGAGGTCAGGCCGAGGATGGCCTTCAGCGCGGTGGTCTTGCCGGCGCCGTTGGGCCCGATCAGGCCGACGATGCGCCCGCTCGGAATGCTGAAGCTGGCATTGTCGAGGGCCACGGTGGTCTTGTAGGCCTTGCGCAGGCCTCGGGCGGTGATGACCGGTTCACTTGTAGTGCTATTCATCAGACTTTCCCCTGGGGCAGCAATTCGTCGAGGCTCAGGCCCAGGCGCTGGATGCGCTCCAGCACCGCCGGCCATTCTTCGTTGAGAAAGCGCTCGCGCTCGCTGCTGCGCAGCTGCGTGGCCGCCTGCTCGGTCATGAACATGCCCAGGCCGCGGCGCTTCTCGACCAGGCCTTCATCGGCCAGTTCCTGGTAAGCGCGCGAAACGGTGATGGGGTTGAGCTGGTAGTCGGCGGCCACCTGGCGCACCGAAGGCAGGGCATCGCCCGGCTTGAGGATTCCGTCGAGCATCATGGCGATCACGCGCTCCTTCAACTGACGGTAGATGGGAGCGCCGTCGCTCCACTGGATGTCGCTCATATTCAGCTCCGTGGGGTCAGCGGCTGTGCGAACGAGAAGTACGGCATGGACAGGGAGCTGTGCAGCCGACGCGGGGGAGAGGGGGAGGGATCGGCGTTCCCGGCCGGCGAAACGGATGCATCCTGCGCACTGTCGGCGGAGGCGGGAGCGGTTGGCATGGCCAGCCAGGCCAGCACGATCAGGGTCGAAACGGCAGCGGCCGCGGGTGCGGTGAGGTTGCGACGGATCCGGGCGTTCATGGCTCCCCCTGTCTCAGGTGACTGGTGTTGTATGCAACTATAACACCGGCACGCCCACGTGCAACCCCTTGCCGTGCCCAACTGATGGCAGGGGTGGTCAAACCGCTGAAATATCCCCTTATCCCCTTGATTGAAAAGGGAAACGGAATTGTCGTGCGGGCCGATCACGCCCTGCCTTCCATTCAGCGTTGTCCATGCTATGTCATCCCTGTGCCGTTGAGGGTGGGTCCTCCCGGGAAAGGCCACGCCGCGCAAAGCCGCCGGCGCCCGCCGCAACAAGGGGCAACGGAGCCCGGTGCTATAGTTCGGCCGATTCCCGGCCGCTATCGGCCGGCCCTGTGAATGGCTACCGCGGACTGCTCTCGATGCCCCTGCCGACCGTTGTTCCGCGCCGACTGCGCGGCCTGTCCCTGTTGACCC
This sequence comes from Stenotrophomonas sp. CASM110, assembly GCF_049384345.1. Classification (NCBI taxonomy): domain Bacteria; kingdom Pseudomonadati; phylum Pseudomonadota; class Gammaproteobacteria; order Lysobacterales; family Lysobacteraceae; genus Stenotrophomonas; species Stenotrophomonas sp. CASM110. The sequence goes on along the minus strand of NZ_JBMRGI010000004.1, from coordinate 244,148 downwards.
TGCTGGTGGCCGGCCTGGCCGGTTCCGCCCACGTGCTGGCGGCCGATCTGCTGGACCTGGACTATCGCCCGCTGGCCAGCAAGCAGCAGGTCAACCTGCAGCAGCGCTACCACGGGCAGGTGCTGCTGGTGGTCAATACCGCAAGCAAGTGCGGCTATACCCCCCAGTACGAAGGCCTGGAGGCGCTGCAGAAGCGTTATGCCGGCCGCGGCTTTGCCGTGCTGGGTTTCCCGTCCAACGATTTCAAGGGCCAGGAACCGGGTGACGAGAAGCAGATCCAGGATTTCTGCACGCTTACCTATGGCGTCAAGTTCCCGATGTTCGAGAAGGTGCACGTCGTCGGTGCGGAGGCCACGCCGCTGTACCAGCGGTTGACCGCAGCCACCGGCGTGGCGCCGGGCTGGAACTTCCACAAATATCTGGTCGGCCGCGATGGCAAGGTCATCGCCCAGTTCGCCAGCAAGGTGACGCCGGACGATCCACAGCTGACCGCCGCCATCGACAAGGCGCTGGCCGTCGCTCCTACGCATTGATATCCGGCACGGATGCCTCGACATCGACGGCATGCGTGCGACAATGCTTCTTTTCGCGCCGACGTCGGCGCCCAGACACTTCCAGGAATGCAGCGAATGAAGATGGGAATGCGCGGCGCCGCGGCGTCGGTTCTGATTCTGGCGATGGGCACTTCGGGTGTCGCTCTGTCGCAACAACCGGCTGCCCCCGCAGCCGCCAAGGAGACCGCAACCTTGAATTCCCCCAAGCAGAAGCTCGGCTACGCCATCGGCCTGGACGTCGCCAAGTCGTTCACCCCGATCGCCGATGAGATCGATGTGGCCGCGCTGCGCACCGCCGTGGAACGTTCGTTCGAAGGCCTGCAGCCGCAGATCACCCAGGAACAGGCCAAGGCCACCGATGCCGCACTGCGCCAGGTCGTGATGGCCCGCAGCGGGCAGCAGGTGCCGGGCATGGCGCCGGGTTCGCAGCCGCCGAAGGTCGACCGCGTCAAGGTGTCGCAGATGATCGGTTCCTACTCGGTCGGCCCGTCGCTGGCACAGCTGAAGGACGACATCGATGTCGCCTCGCTGTTTGACGCGATCAGCACCGGCCTGAGCAAGGGTCAGCCGAAGATGACGGAAGCTGACGCGACCGCCACCATCCAGGCGTTCATGGGCAGCAAGCAGGCCGAAATGCAGGCCAAGGCCGCCGCTGCCGCGCAGACCAACCGCGAGGAAGGCAATGCGTTCCTGGCCAAGAACAAGACCCAGCCGGGCGTGGTAACCACCCCGTCGGGCCTGCAGTACCAGGTCATCCGCCCGGGCAGCGGCGAGCGTCCGCTGCCGAGCAGCAAGGTGCGCGTGAACTACGAAGGCAAGCTGCTCAACGGCACCGTGTTCGACAGCTCCTATGGTCGCCAGCCGGCCGAGTTCGGCCTGGACCAGGTGATCAAGGGCTGGACCGAAGGCGTCGCGCTGATGCCGGTCGGTTCGAAGTACCGCTTCTGGATCCCGGGCGAGCTCGCCTACGGTGAGAACGGCACCCCGGGTGGCCCGATCGGCCCGAACGCGACTCTGACGTTCGACGTCGAGCTGCTGGGCGTCCTGCCGTAAGCGACCACGGAGCCAGCACGGACATGCGCGTTGCGATTTTCGGTACCGGTTACGTAGGGCTGGTGACCGGTACCTGCTTGGCCGATGTCGGCCACCAGGTGGTCTGCGTCGATATCGACCAGGCCAAGGTCGATGGCCTCAACCAGGGCATCATCCCGATCTATGAGCCGGGCCTGGAACCGATGGTGAAGGCCAATCACGCCGCGTCGCGGCTGACGTTCACCACCGATGCCGCAGCCGCGATCGGCCACGGCCAGGTCGTGTTCATCGCCGTCGGCACGCCGCCGGACGAGGATGGCAGCGCTGATCTGCAGTACGTGCTGGCCGTGGCCCGCACCATCGGCCAGCACATGAGCGTGCCGACCGTGGTGGTCAACAAGTCGACGGTGCCGGTGGGCACCGCCGACAAGGTCCGTGCCGCCATTGCCGCAGAGCTGGCGGCACGTGGCGCCGACATCGCCTTCGACGTGGTGTCCAACCCGGAATTCCTGAAGGAAGGCGACGCCGTTGCCGACTGCATGCGTCCGGATCGCATCATCATCGGTGCGACCAGCGCCGAGTCGGTGGCGGTGATGCGGCGCCTGTATGCACCGTTCAACCGCAACCACGACCGCGTGGTGGAAATGGACGTGCGTTCGGCCGAGCTGACCAAGTACGCCGCCAACGCGATGCTGGCGACCAAGATCTCGTTCATGAACGAAATCGCCAACATCGCCGAACGTGTCGGCGCCGATGTGGAGCAGGTCCGCCAGGGCATCGGCTCGGATCCGCGCATCGGCTGGCATTTCATCTACCCGGGCGCCGGCTACGGTGGCTCGTGCTTCCCCAAGGATGTGCAGGCGCTGGCCCGCACCGCGCAGCAGGCCGGCCTGGAGCCTAAACTGCTGAACGCCGTGGAAGCGGTCAACGATGCGCAGAAGGGCCATCTGTTCGCCCTGGTCCAGCGCCATTACGACAAGGGCGAGGACGAAGGCGTGCGTGGCAAGACCTTTGCCGTGTGGGGCCTGGCATTCAAGCCAAACACCGACGATATGCGCGAAGCCTCCAGCCGACGCCTGCTGGCGCAACTGTGGGAAGGCGGTGCGACGGTGCGTGCCTACGATCCGGAAGCGATGCATGAGGCGCAGCGCATCTTCGGTGAACGCGATGACCTGGTGTTCTGCAGCAATGCCAGCGAGGCGCTGCAGGGCGCCGATGCACTGGTCGTGGTGACCGAGTGGAAGCAGTTCCGCAGCCCCGATTTCCAGACGTTGCGCGAGCAGTTGAAGGACGCGGTGGTGTTCGACGGCCGCAACCTGTACGAGCCGGCGGACGTGGAAGCAGCGGGCCTGGCGTATTACGGCATTGGCCGGGGGCGCTCGCTGCATGTCTGATCTGCTGCCAACCGAACGCGAGCAGGCGCTGGAAGCGCGCCTGGTCGAACTGGAAATGCGCGTGTCCTTCCAGGAACAGGCGCTGGCCGAACTGAGCGATGCGCTGGCCGATGCCCGCATGCAGGGCATGCGCAACGCCGACGTGCTGCGCGTGCTGCTGGAAGATCTGGGCAAGGTCCGCAACGCGCTGAATTCTTCCGATCCGGCGAGCGAACCGCCGCCGCCGCACTACTGATCCGAATCCTATGAGCGATACCCTCCGCGACCAGCTGATGGGCCTGGGCTTCAAGCCTGCGCCCAAGCCAGAGCGCAAGAATGATGGCCCCCGCCGTGATGGCCGCCCGCAGGGCAAGGGTGGCAACGGCAATGGAAAGCCGCAGGGCGCTGGCAAGGGCGAGCACAAGCCCGGCCAGCGTCGCGGTCCTGGCCATGGCGGCCCGGGCAAGCCCGGCCAGTCGCGTGGCCCGGGCCAGCAGGGCCCGCGCAAGCCGCGCAGCGCAGAAGAGATGGACCTGGCCAAGGCCTACGCCATCCGCGCGCAGAAGGAAAAGGAAGAGCGCATCGAAACCGAGCGCCTGAAGCAGGAAGAGGCGCGTGTGCGCCGCGAGGCCAAGGCCAAGCTGGAAGAACTGCTGAAGGACAAGGGCCTGAATGCCGAAGCGGCGGACATTGCCCGCCACTTCCCCTACGGCGGCAAGATCAAGCGCATCTATGTGACCGCCGAACAGCTGACCGCGCTCAACGCCGGTGAGCTGGGTGTGGTCCAGCTCAATGGCCGCTACCTGCTGGTGACCGCCGAGGTGCTGGCGCAGTGCGAGGCGGTGTTCGCCGCATCGGTGGCGCTGAAGGTCGATCCGAATGCGCCGGCCGAGGAAGATCCGTACGCGGACCCGCAGTACCAGGTGCCGGACGACCTGGTCTGGTAAACGCGTGACCGCCGCGGGCGCGCTGCCGTCGCGGCCGTGGGGGTAGGGATGACCGCTGATCCAAGCCGTGGCTACGTGCCGCACATTGACGGCCTGCGCGCGATCGCCGTGCTGGCCGTCATCGTGTTCCACCTGGACCCGGCCTGGTTGCCAGGCGGGTTCACCGGCGTGGATGTGTTCTTCGTCATCTCCGGTTTCGTGGTCAGCGCGTCGGTACACCGGCTGCCGCCGCTGTCGCTGGGGCAGTCGATGCTGCGCTTCTATGCGCGCCGCATCCGTCGCATCGCGCCGGCGCTGTTGGCCTGCCTGTTGCTGACTGCCGTGGCAAGCGTGCTGTTCATTCCCGAGTCCTGGCTCAGCGAAGCCAGTGACAGGACCGGACTGATGGCGTTCTTCGGCTTCAGCAACTGGGTGCTGGCAGCGATCGGCAACGACTATTTCGCACCCAGGGCCGAATTCAATCCCTACACCCACACCTGGTCGCTGGGCGTGGAAGAGCAGTTCTACCTGCTGTTCCCGCTGCTGTTCCTGGCTTGGGCGCGCGGTGCACGCGGGCGCTGGATCAGCCTGGGCCTGTTCGCCCTGGTCAGCATGGCGTCGCTGCTGCATGCGGCGGTGCTGGGTCTGCGCGAGGCGCCGCCATCGTGGGCGTTCTATGCCACCAGCACCCGCCTCTGGCAACTGGGGGTGGGCGTGCTGCTGTTCCAGCTGCTGCATGTGCGCGAATCGCTGGACCCGGCAACCGGCCAGGCACTGAAGCGCGCCGCGCCGGTGTTCTCCCTGCTGGCCATGGTGGCGCTGGGCCTGCTGGGGTGGGCGTTGTGGTCCGCGCGTGCCGGGCGGTCACCGTGGCCTGACGGCGTGCTGCCGGCCTTCGCCACCGCGGGCCTGCTGTGGGCGCTGCATCATCATCCGCAGGCATGGGTGGCGCGCCTGTTGGCCAGCGCCCCGATGCGCCGTATCGGCCTGCTGTCGTACTCGCTGTACCTGTGGCACTGGCCGGTGTTCGTGCTGATGCGCTGGACCGTGGGCCTGCAGACACCCTTGCAGATGACCACCGCGATGGCGTTGGTGCTGCTGCTGTCATGGCTGTCGTGGCGCTGGGTGGAACAGCCGTTCCGCGGCACGTTGGCGCAGCGCCTGCGTCCCGGGCGTTGGGTGCTGGCCGGCGCGGTCGTACTGCTGTGCGCCGCCGGCATCCAGACAGTGCTCTACCTGCAGGCGCCGCGGCTGTCGTTGAGTACGGTCAGCCGGCATCCGGCCGATTGGTACCCCAATGGCAAGAGCGTGGCCGGTGACTATCCCGAGTGCGCACTGGTGGTCGCCAAGCATCGTTTCGAAGGCGGTAGTGCGCGCACCTTTGCCCGTGGAGACTGCGACCGCCCGCTACCGGTTGGCGCGCCGAAGCGGGTGTTCGTTGCTGGTGATTCGCATGCGATGGCCTACATCGAGCTGCTGCAGCGACTGGCCCTGGAAACCGGCTCGGCGGTCTCCCTCTATGGCCGCGGCGGATGCCCGCAGGTGAGCCTGCAGAAGTGGCGCGGTGCCGGTGCCGGTTGCGCTGATTTCGACGCCGCAGTGTTCGCCGATATCGCGCGGCGCGCGCAGCCGGGGGATGCCGTGGTGCTGGTGTCGTTGCGCGTGCCACGCCTTTCCGATCAGTTCGTGCTGTTCGATGCGCAGGCGCAGCTGGCGGGCGAACTGACGGCAGAGGCCGCGGCAGGACGCGACGCCGAAGTGGCCGAGGCGGTCGCGCAGTGGAGACCCCTGGCCGAGCGTGGCGTACGCATCGTGCTGGAGGCGCCCAAGCCAGTGCTGCCAGCGCCGCCCTATCGCTGCTCGGACCGCTTCAATGCCCGCAACGAGGTCTGCCGCAACGGCCTGGACAGCACGCGCGTCGCGATGGAAACGTTGCGGGCACCCATGCTGGGCAGCCTGCAGCAGGTGGTCGATGGACTGCCAGGTGGCGTGCTGTGGGACCCGATGCCAGTGCTGTGCGACGACGCGTTATGTCCAGCCCAGCGCGATGGGCGGCCGCTGTTCTTCGATGGCGATCATCTCAGTGCGCATGGCAACCGGGTGCTGCTGCCCTCGCTGCAACAGGTGCTGTTGCAGCGCTGAGCCGGGCAGGGGTCAGCGCGCGTGGCTGTTCCGTCGCGCACGTATGAGCGGCAGGCTCAGTGCGAAGAAACAGAGCAGGGCGCCAATCAGGGCGAAGCCGCTGCCGGCCAGGAACGCGGTGCGACCATCGTCGATCTTCCACAGTTGGCCGGCAATGAGTGCGCCGAGCACACCGCCGACACCGGACGAAAATCCGTACAGCAGCCCCTGGCCATGCCCATTGAGGCGACCGGGGAAGTAGGTCGCCAGCATCTGCATCGCTGCTGCGAAGAATGCCGCAAAGCCCAGCGCGTGCGCGCTCTGCGCCAGCAGCATCACCGGCAGGTTTTCCGGGAACAGTGCGGTCACGGCCCAGCGTAGGCAGGAACTGATCAGCGCGATCAACAGCATCCAGCTGGCGTCATAGCGGCGGAAGAAGCGGCCGATGGTGAAGAACACGCCCACTTCGAAGACCACACCGATGGTCCACAACAGGCCCAGGGTGGAGGTGCGGTAGCCGTGATGGTCCATGTAGACCGAAAAGAACGTGTAGTACGGGCCGAAAGACAGTTGCTCCATGAAGGCGGCCAGGAAGAACGCCAGCACCGGCGGTCGGCGCACGATCTGCCAGAAGCCGCTGGCGTCGCCGCCGGTCTTGCCGACGCCGCGCGCGTAGTGGTTGCTGAAGGCCGAGGCGACCAGCAGCGCGAACAGTGGCAGCATCATCCACGGCAGCAGCCCGGCGTGGCTGGCCGTACCGTCACCTTCGATCAGCCAGCCGAACAGGGTCACGACGGCGATGAAACCGAGCGAGCCCCAGACCCGGATCAACCCGTAGCGATGGCTGTCGTTACCCAGATGGGTGAGGGTGATCGACTCGAACTGCGGCATCACCGCGTTGTAGAAGAAGCAGAACACCACCATCGCCGGGTACATCCACGGCTGTGGCAGCGGCAGCAGGAATACCGCGAAGCTGAGCAGGGTCAGCACGCAGCCCGCGCGCAGCAGGCGGATCGGTCGTGGCGATGCGGCCGCCAGCGAGGTCCAGGTGCTGGGCGCGATCACGCGGGTGGCGTACCACAGGCCCATCATCACGCTGATGGCCGTCACGCTCATGCCGCGCGCGGTCAGGAACAGGCTCCAGTACGGCGTGAACGCGCCCAGCGCCGCGTAGTAGAACAGGTAGAAGCTGGAGAGGCGTGCAACGGGAACGGTCATCGCGGAATGATGAGGCAAAAAAGGGGACGGAGGGAATTAAGTCGCGAATGCATAAACGACTTAATCCCCTCCGTCCCCTTTTTGTGTCATTCGGGGTCGTAGTCGAGGTTGGAGGCCAGCCAGCGTTCGGACTGGGCGCGGTCCACGCCCTTGCGGCGGGCGTAATCGCTGACCTGTTCGCGGCTGAGCCGGCCGACCACGAAGTACTGGCTCTGCGGATGGCTGAAGTAGTAGCCCGAGACAGCGGCCGTGGGCAGCATCGCGAAGCTCTCGGTCAATTCCATGCCGGCGTTTGCTTCGGCCTGCAGCAGGTCGAACAGGCGCCGTTTCTCGCTGTGTTCCGGGCAGGCCGGATAGCCAGGCGCCGGCCGGATGCCGCGATACTGCTCGTCGATCAGGGCGTCGTTGTCCAGCGCCTCGGCGCGCTCATGGCCCCAGAATTCGGTACGCACGCGCTGGTGCAGGCGCTCGGCCAGCGCCTCGGCGAGGCGGTCGGCCAGTGCTTTCAGCAGGATCGCGTTGTAGTCGTCATGCTCGGCCTCGAAGCGCGCGACGTGCGCGTCGATGCCGATACCGGCAGTGACTGCGAACGCGCCGATCCAGTCCTGCTTGCCACTGTCGAGGGGCGCGATGAAATCGGCCAGGCAGAAGTCCGGGCGCTCGGCAGGCTTGTCTACCTGCTGGCGCAGGAAGTGCAGGGTCGTTTCGCCCTGCGGGTGCTGCACGCGGACGTCGTCGCCGATGCTGTTGGCCGGCCACAGGCCGAACACGGCCTTGGCCGTCAGCCACTTCTCGCCGACGATGCGCTCGAGCATCGCGCGCGCATCGCGGTACAGCTCGCTGGCCTGGGTGCCGACGATCTCGTCGGTGAGGATGGCCGGGAACTTGCCGGCCAGCTCCCAGGCCTGGAAGAACGGTGTCCAGTCGATGTAGTCGACCAGTTCGTCCAGCGGGTAGTCATCGAACACGTGCAGGCCGGGTTGTTCCGGTGCCGGTGGCGTGTAGCTGTCCCAGCCGCCCTGGAATTTCTGCGCGCGCGCATGTTCCAGCGTCACCAGGCGCTTGGCGTCGCCACGGTTGCGGTGGCGGGCGCGGATCTCGGCATAGTCGGCCTCGTTGGCCGCGACGAAGGCTTCGCGCAGGTCGCGTGAGATCAGCGACTGGGCCACGCCCACCGCGCGCGAGGCGTCCTTCACCCACACCGTAGGCGCTTTGTAGTGCGGGTCGATCTTCAGCGCGGTGTGCGCGCGCGAGGTGGTGGCGCCGCCGATCAGCAGCGGCAGGTCGAAGCCCTGGCGCTCCATCTCGCGGGCGACGTGGCTCATCTCCTCCAGCGACGGGGTGATCAGTCCGGACAGGCCGACCAGGTCGGCGTTGTGCTCGCGGGCGGCATCGAGGATCTTCTGCGCCGGCACCATCACGCCCAGGTCGACCACCTCGAAGTTGTTGCAGGCCAGGACCACGCCGACGATGTTCTTGCCGATGTCATGCACATCGCCCTTCACCGTGGCCATGATGATCTTGCCATTGCTCTTGGCGGTATCACCGCTGCGTGCCTTCTCCGCCTCGATGTACGGCAGCAGGTAGGCCACCGCCTTCTTCATCACGCGTGCGGATTTCACCACCTGCGGCAGGAACATCTTGCCGGCACCGAACAGGTCGCCCACGATGTTCATGCCGTCCATCAGCGGGCCCTCGATCACGTCCAGCGGGCGGCTGGAGGCCTGCCGGGCCAGCTCGGTGTCTTCCTCGACAAAGGCATCCAGGCCGTGCACCAGCGCATGTGCCAGGCGCTGCGCCACCGGCTTCCCGCGCCAGGCCAGGTCCTCGGTCTTCGCCGCGCCCTTGCTGCCCTTGTAGCGCTCGGCGATCTCCAGCAGGCGCTCGGTGGCATCGCTGCGGCGGTTGAGGATCACGTCCTCGACGCGCTCGCGCAGCTCAGGCTCCAGCTCGTCGTAGATCGGCATGGCGCCGGCGTTGACGATGCCCATGTCCATGCCGGCGGCGATGGCGTGGTAGAGGAACACCGAGTGGATGGCCTGGCGCACCGTTTCGTTGCCGCGGAACGAGAACGAGACGTTGGAGACGCCGCCGGAGACGTGGCAGTGCGGCAGGGTCTGCTTGATGATGCGGGTGGCTTCGATGAAGTCCACCGCATAGTTGTCGTGCTCTTCGATGCCGGTGGCGACGGCGAAGATGTTCGGGTCGAAGATGATGTCCTGCGGCGGGAAGCCGATCTCGTCGACCAGGATGCGGTAGGCGCGGGTGCAGATCTCGACCTTGCGCGCGCAGGTATCGGCCTGCCCACTTTCATCGAAGGCCATGACCACCGCGGCGGCGCCATAGCGCAGGACCTTGCGCGCGTGTTCGCGGAACAGCGCCTCGCCTTCCTTCAGCGAGATCGAATTGACCACGCTCTTGCCCTGCAGGCACTTCAACCCGGCCTCGATCACGCTCCACTTGGAGGAGTCGACCATGACCGGGATGCGGGCGATGTCCGGCTCGGACATGATCAGGTTGAGGTAGCGGGTCATCGCCGCTTCCGAATCGATCAGGCCCTCGTCCATGTTGACGTCGAGGATCTGCGCGCCGCTGGCGACCTGCTGGCGGGCCACGTCCACCGCTTCTTCGTAGCGGCCTTCCTTGATGAGCTTGCGGAACTGCGCACTGCCGGTGACGTTGGTGCGTTCGCCGACGTTGATGAACAGCAGGTCCGGAGTGATGACCAGGGGTTCCAGGCCGGACAGGCGGGTAGGGCGGACAGGCGTCATGGCAGGCGTCGGCTCAACAGCAGGAGGGCGGGAAGTGTGGAACGGTGGCGGCGACATTCATGCGGCCTGCTCCTGGACACCGGGCAGGGCGCGCGGCGGCAGCCCGGCCACGGCGCGGGCGATCGCACGGATGTGGTCGGGGGTGGAGCCGCAGCAGCCGCCGACCAGGTTCAACAGGCCATCCTCGGCGAAGCCGCGCAGGGTGGTGGCCATCTCTTCAGGCGTTTCGTCGTACTCGCCGAAGGCGTTGGGCAGGCCGGCGTTGGGATGTGCGCTGACGTAACAGTCGGCGACCTGCGAGAGGGTTTCCACGTGCGGGCGCATCGCCTCGGCGCCCAGCGCGCAGTTCAAGCCGATCGACAGCGGGCGCGCATGCGCCAGTGACGCATGGAAGGCCTCGGCGGTCTGCCCGGACAGGGTGCGCCCGGAGGCGTCGGTGATGGTGCCGGAGATCATCACCGGCAGGCGTGCACCACGCGCGTCGAAGGCCTCCTCCAGCGCATACAGCGCGGCCTTGGCATTGAGCGTGTCGAAGATGGTCTCGACCATGAGGGTGTCGGCGCCGCCATCGATCAGGCCCTCGATGGCTTCGCGATAGGTGTCGCGCAACTCGTCGAAGCTGGTGTTGCGGAAGCCCGGATCGTTGACGTCGGGACTGATCGAAGCGGTGCGGCTGGTGGGACCGATCACCCCGATCACGAAGCGCGGCTTGCCCGGCGTGGCCGCAGCCACCGCATCGCAGCAGGCGCGTGCAACGGCGGCGCCGGCCTTGTTCAGCTCGTACACCAGGTGTTCGAGGTGGTAGTCGGCCTGGCTGACCGAAGTGGCGTTGAAGGTGTTGGTCTCGACCAGATCCGCCCCGGCGTCCAGGTATGCGGTATGGATGTCGGCGATGACCTGCGGCCGGGTCAGCAGCAGCAGGTCGTTGTTGCCCTTCAGGTCATGGCCTTCAGGTGTGCCGTGGTCGCAGCCGGGACCGTGCGCATGGTCATAGCCACCGGCGAATCGCTCGCCGCGGTAGTCGTCTTCCTGCAGGCCATGGCGCTGGATCATCGTGCCCATCGCGCCGTCGATGATCAGGATCCGCTCGCGCAGGGCGTCGAGCAGGGCGTTGGCACGGTCAGGATGCAACCAGGGCAGGGCGGACATGGTGGTCTCGGGCTCAGGGCTTGTTGGCGATCAGCGAAATCACTTCGAAGTGCGGCGGACGCTTCTCGCGGGTGACCGTTTCCAGGCTGGACACCTGCAGGCCGGCCTTGTCGACGAACTTGCGCAGCTCCTTGTCGCTGAAGCCGAGGTTGACGTGGCCATAGGCCTCCACCGCTGCCTTGTGCTCGTGACGGGCCAGGCTGCACAGCAGCAGGCGGCCGCCCGGGCGCAGCACGCGTGCGGCTTCGGTTACGGCCTGCGCAGGCTTGCTGGCATAGGTCAGCGCGTGCATCAGCACCACCAGGTCGAAGCTGCCGTCCTTGAACGGCAGGGCATGCATGTCGCCCTCGCGGACTTCCACATTGGGCAGCCGGCGCAGGCGCTCGCTGGCAGCGGCGACCACGCGCGCGCTGGTATCGATGCAGATGTAGCGCTTGGCGTGGGGGGCGACCAGTTCGGCCAGCACGCCGTCACCGGAGGCGATGTCCAGCACGTCGCCGGTCTCCAGCAACGGCAAGGCGGTGCGCGCCAGCGCCTCCCAGGTACGGCCCGGAGAGTAGTGGCGCTCCATGTCGCCGGCCACGCTGTCGGCCCAGTTCTGGTCAGAGGCGCGATGGGCCAGCACTGCAGCCACGCGCTCGGCATCCTGGCGCAGCAACGGGTCGTCGCTTCCGTTGCTCAAGGCATGCCACAATGCACGCTGCGCCGGGTCCAGCTGGGCTTCGTCGAAACGGTAGTAGGCCGACACGCCGGCACGGCGGTCGCGGACCAGGCCGGCTTCCTTCAGGCGCGCCAGGTGGGTGGACACGCGCGGCTGCGCCAGCCGGGTGATTGCCGACAGTTCGGCCACGGTCAGTTCCTCCTGCTCCAGCAGCGCCAGCAGGCGCACGCGGGTGGCATCGGCGAACACCTTCAGGCGGGTCGACCAGTCTTCCAGATCCATAAATATCTACCTATCGCGATATAGAGATATATTCGCCGAGGAGGCTGCCGCGGTCAAGTCGCCAGCGTACGGAAACAGCCGGCCCCCGGTACAATCGGAGCACCTGGGCGCGCCGTATGCGGCCCATAACTTCATGTACCCGGGAGGGTGTTGTGGATTTCAGCTTTACCGAAGAGCAGTTGATGCTGCAGGACGTGGCGCGGCGCATCGCGCAGGAAAAGATCGCCCCCAGCGCGGAGCACCATGACCGCACCGGCGAGTTCCCGCTGGACAACATCCGCCTGCTGGGCGAGAACGGCCTGATGGGCATCGAAGTGCCGACCGAGTACGGCGGTGCGGGCATGGACCCGGTTGCGTACGTGCTGGCGATGGTGGAGGTCGCCGCCGCCGACGCCGCTCACTCGACCATCATGTCGGTCAACAACTCGCTGTTCTGCAACGGCATCCTCACCCACGGTACCGAGCAGCAGAAGCAGACCTACGTGCGTGCCATCGCCGAAGGCACCGCCATCGGCGCGTTCGCGCTGACCGAGCCGCAGTCCGGTTCCGATGCCACTGCCATGCGCTGCCGCGCGGTGAAACAGGCCGACGGCACCTTCGTCATCAATGGCAAGAAGAGCTGGATCACCTCCGGCCCGGTGGCCAAGTACATCGTGCTGTTCGCGATGAGCGAGCCGGACAAGGGCGCGCGCGGCATCACCGCCTTCCTCATCGATACCGACAAGGCCGGTTTCGGTCGTGGCAAGACCGAGCCCAAGCTGGGCATCCGCGCCTCGGCCACCTGCGAGATCGAGTTCAATGATTACGTGGCGCAGGCCGAGGACGTGCTGGGCCAGGAGGGCGAGGGCTTCAAGATCGCCATGAGCGTGCTCGATGCCGGCCGCATCGGTATCGCCTCGCAGGCCATCGGCATCGCCCGTGCCGCCTATGAAGCGACCCTGGAGTACGTGAAGGAGCGCAAGGCCTTCGGTGCCGCCATCGGCACCTTCCAGATGACCCAGGCCAAGATTGCCGACATGAAGTGCAAGCTGGATGCAGCGCTGCTGCTGACGTTGCGCGCGGCTTGGGTGAAGGGCCAGGGCAAGCGCTTCAGCAACGAAGCCGCCATCGCCAAGCTCACCGCCTCGGAAGCGGCGATGTGGATCACCCACCAGGCGGTGCAGATCCACGGCGGCATGGGGTATTCGAAGGAGATGCCGCTGGAGCGTTACTTCCGTGATGCCAAGATCACCGAGATCTATGAAGGCACCTCGGAAATCCAGCGCCTGGTGATCGCCCGCAACGAAACCGGGCTGCGCTGAGACGCAACGGCCGCGCCGCTGCAAGGGCGGCGCGGCCGGTCGATCCGCGCCACGCGTGGATGCGCTGTGCTCTTGGCCGAACGATGCCGGATCTGTTCCAATGCAGGCCGTTTCCATACGGTCTGCACAGATGATCTATCGTGGTTGGGGAATCCTGACACTGATCACGCCGATCGCAGCGATCCTGCTGCTGGCGTATTTCTTCCCGCACGCAGGCCCCAGGGGCAACATCCCACTCTCGCAGGTGTTGCTGGGTGCCAGCATTGGCGCGGCGGTGAACGTGCTGCTGGGCCTGTGGCTCAACCGGGCACCCCGGCAGAAGGGCGAAGTGGCGCCCCATCATTTCTTTTTCGTGCCGATGCAGTGGGCTGCACTGGTAATCGTGGCAGTGTGCGTGGTGATCGCGCTGTTGCGCTGAGACGTGACTCGAACGGCGCCCACCACTACCGGGCATGCCGTTGCCCTGGTAGATGCCAACCTTGGTGGGCATGAATTCAAAAGCGGCAAGAAAAAGGCCCCGGATCGCTCCGGGGCCCTTTCGTTTCAGCGCACTGCCGGATCAACGATCCGGGCGGTGTGCAGCATCCGCGTCGCGCTGGCGTTCCATGAACTCCTTGGACGGTTCATCCAGCTTGTCGCCCAGCATGCGGCGCACGACCACGAAGAACACCGGGATCATCAGCAGGCCGAGCAGGGTGGCGAACAGCATGCCGCCGATCACGCCGGTACCGATGGCGTGGCGGGAATTGGCGCCGGCGCCGGTGGAGATCGCCATCGGGATCACGCCCATGATGAACGCGAACGAGGTCATCAGGATCGGGCGGAAGCGCAGGCGGGCCGCTTCGATGGTGGCATCGCGCAGGTTCTTGCCGGCTGCGCGCTGCTCCACCGCGAACTCCACGATCAGGATCGCGTTCTTCGCGGCCAGGCCGATCACGGTGATCAGGCCGATCTTGAAGAACAGATCGTTGGGCAGGCCGCGCAGCATCGACAGGCCCAGTGCGCCCAGCACGCCCAGCGGCACCACCAGCAGCACCGCCACCGGGATCGACCAGCTTTCATACAGGGCGGCCAGGCACAGGAACACCACCACGATGGACAGCACCAGCAGCAGCGTGGCGGCATTGCCGGCCAGGATTTCCTGGTAGGACATGCCGGACCAGTCGTAGCCGAAGCCGGCCGGCAGGTCGTCGTTGACGATGCTCTCCATGGTCTGCATCGCTTCGCCCGAGCTGGTGCCCGGGGCCTGCGAGCCGACGATGTTGATCGCCGAGTAGCCGTTGTAGCGGCTCAGCGACGGCGGTGCCGACACCCATTCGGACTTGACCACCGTGTTGAGCGGGATCATCGCGTTGGTGCCATCGGCGTTCTGGGTCAGGGTGGAGGGGCTGTAGAAGCTCTTCAGCGACTCCTGGCCGGTGCGGTACGGGCCATCGGCCTGCATGGTCACGCGCTTGATGCGGCCTTCGTAGAAGAAGTCGTTGACATAGACCGGGGCCAGCATCAGCTGGATGGTGCTGTACACGTCCGACACCGACATGCCCATCGACTGCGCCTGCACGCGGTCCACGTGCAGCTGCAGCTGCGGGGCGTTCTCCAGCCCGTTCGGACGCACGCCGACCAGGGCTTCGGGCTTCTGCGCGGCCTTGCCCAGCAGGATGTTGCGCGCCTGGGTCAGCTGTTCGTAGCCGGCACCACTGCGGTCCTGCAGCCACATGTCGAAGCCGCCGAACTGGCCGAGGCCCTGCACGGTGGGCAGGTTGACCACGAAGATCTGCGCTTCCTTGATGCCGTAGAACGCGCCGTTCATGTTCTGGATGAACTCGGGCGCGGTGAACTTGCGTTCCTCCCACGGCTTCAGGCGGATGAAGCCCATGCCCACGTTCTCGCCGGAACCGACGAAGCTGAAGCCGGCCACCTGCAGCATGCCTTCATAGCCATCCTGCTTTTCCAGGATGCCACGCATCTGCGCGAACACTTCGTTGGTCTGGCCCTTGGTCGAGCCCGGCGGCAGCTGCACGATCGCCAGCGCATAGCCCTGGTCTTCTTCCGGCAGGAAGCTGCCCGGCATGCGGGTGAACAGGAAGCCGCACAGCGCGGTCAGCACCACGAACAGGATCATCCAGCGCGGCGCATGGCGCACCGCCGAGGTGATGTGGCCCACGTAGGTGTGGCTGATCTTGTCGTAGTACTTGTTGAAGGTGCGGTAGACGATGTTCGGATTGTCGTTGTGCGTCGGCTTGAGGAAGGTCGCGCACAGCGCCGGGGTGAAGCCCAGTGCCAAGAACGCCGAGAACGCCATCGAGATGGCGATGGTCAGGGCGAACTGCTTGTAGATCTCGCCGGCGGCGCCGCCCTGCAGGGCGGACGGGATGAACACCGCGGCCAGCACGACGGTGATCGCCACCACCGCGCCGGTGATCTGGGTCATCGCCTTCTGCGTGGCCGGCTTCGGCGCCAGGCCTTCCTCGCTCATGATGCGTTCGACGTTCTCGATCACCACGATCGCATCGTCGACCACGATGCCGATCGCCAGCACCATCGCGAACAGGGTCAGCTGGTTGATCGTGAAGCCGATCATCCACATGCCCAGGAAGGTACCGAGCAGGGCGACGGGGATGACCAGGGTCGGGATCAGTGTGGCGCGGAAGTTCTGCAGGAAGATCAGCATCACCAGGAACACCAGCAGGACCGCTTCAAACAGGGTCTTGACCACTTCCTGGATCGAGATCTTGACGAAGGTGGTGCTGTCGTACGGCGAGAACCAGGTCACCCCGGACGGGAAACTGGGCTGCAGCTCGTCCATCTTGGCGCGCACCGCTTCGGCCACGTTCAGGGCGTTGGCGCCCGGCAGCAGCTGGATGGCGAAGGCGCCGGTCGGCTTGCCGTTGTACTGGGTGTCGAAGCCGTAGTTGTTGGCACCGAAGGCGACGCGGGCGATGTCCTTGAGCAGTACGCGCGAGCCATCGGCGTTGGCGCGCAGGATGATGTTCTCGAATTCCTGCGGCGAGCTGAAGCGGCCTTCGGCCGAGACCGTGGCGGTGAAGTGCTGGCCTTCCGGCGACGGGTCCGAACCCAGCGCACCGGCGGCGAACTGCACGTTCTGCGCACGTACCGCGGCCAGTACCTGGCTGGCCGACAGGCCATAGCCCTGCATCTTCTCCGGGTTCAGCCAGATGTTCATGGCGTACTCGGAACCGAACTGCTGGGTGCTGCCGACGCCGGGGATACGCGAGACCTGGTCGAGCACGCGCGAGCCGACGATGTCGTTCAGGGCGTCACGGTTGATGGTCGGGGTATCGGACTGCAGCGCCACCACCATCAGGAAGCCGGCATTGGCCTTGGCCACCACCACGCCCTGCTGGGTCACTTCCGAAGGCAGTCGTGGCGTGGCCAGCGACACCTTGTTCTGCACCTGCACCTGGGCGATGTCCGGATCGGTACCGGTCTCGAAGGTCAGGGTGATCTGCGCGCGGCCGTTGGAGGCCGACGAGGAGCTGAAGTACAGCAGGTGATCGATACCGGTCAGCTGCTGCTCGATCACCTGGGTGACCGATTTCTCGGTGGTGTCCGCGCTGGCGCCCGGGTAGGTCGCCGAGACGGTGACCTGCGGCGGGGCGATGTTGGGATAGGACTCCACGCCCAGGTTGAGGATCGCGATCACGCCGCTGAGCGAGATCAGGATCGCAACCACCCAGGCGAAGACTGGATGTTCGATGAAAAATTTAGGCATGACGGAAGGTTCCCGTTACTGCTTGTTCGAATCGGTGGTGGCCGGCTTGGCCGCATCGGCCTGTTCCGGCTTGGCCGCGTCGGCCGGTGCCTTGCCTGCCGCCGGTGCTGCGCCCGCCGGAGCGGCGCCGCCTGCGGCAGGCTTGCCGTTGGCGTCCTGCCCCGGGGTCCACGGCTTGGCCACCGCCGGTGCACCTTCCTTGACCTTCTGCACGCCGGCCACGATCACCTTGTCACCGGCGGCCAGACCGTCGCTGACCAGCCAGTTGCCGTTCTGCGCGCCATCGGTCTTCACGTTCTTGCGCACCACCTTGCCGTCGGCACCGACCACCATCACGTAGCCGCCGGTGGTGTCACGCAGCAGCGCCTGCTGCGGCACCAGGTAGGCATTGTTGCGCTCGCCCAGGTTGGCCTGGAAGCTGACGAAGGCGCCCGGCAGCAGGATCTGCTGGGGGTTCGGCAGCAGCGCACGCAGCGACACCGCACCGGTGGCCGGGTCGACCGTGGTCGAGGAGAAGTCCAGCGTGCCCGGCTCACCATAGGTGCTGCCGTCGGCCAGCTTGACGTTGACCGTGGCCTTGCCGTCGCCGGACAGCGCCAGCGAGCCCTTGGCCTGCTGCGCGCGCAGCTGGGTCAGCTCATCCACGCTCAGCGAGAAGTTCACATACAGCGGGTCGAGCTGGTCAACGGTGGTCAGCAGGGTCACATCGCCCTGGCCGACCAGCGCGCCCTCGGTGACCTGCTGCTTGTTGGCCACGCCACTGATCGGCGCGGTCACTTCGGCGTAGCCCAGGTTGATCCGCGAAGAAGTCACTGCCGCTTCGGCCTGCTTGACGGCGGCCAGGGCGGTGCGCTCGGCCGATTCGGCGTTGTCCAGGTCGGACTTGGAGACGAACTGCTGCGGCGCCAGCGAGCGCGCGCGATCGGCGGCGACCTTGGCATTGGCGTAGGTGGCGCGGGCCGAAGCCAGCTGGGCCTCGGAGGCGTTGAGCGAGGCACGCAACGGCGCCGGGTCGATCAGGAACAGGGTCTGGCCCTGCTTGACCTGCGAACCTTCCTGGTAAACGCGCTTGAGCAGCACGCCGGGTACGCGTGCGCGGACGTCGGCGCTGCGGAACGGCGACAGGCGGCCGACCAGTTCGCGCTGCAGCGGCAGGGTCTGCGGCTTGGCGTCGATCACGCCCACCTCCGGCGGCGGGGGCGTCTGCTGTTCCGGCTTCTTGCAGGCAGCCAGCGCGACAGCAACGGCGCACGTCAAGGCAAGGGTGCGGAGTGGGGCGGTCATCAGGAGGAACTCCGGGGTTGGTTTGTAGACGGGGCCGGCGACGGCTGTGGCGCGAACGCGCGCAGGAAGCTGTCGACGGAGAACTCTGCCCAGCGCCGACGCAGGAGCGCGTCATCACGATGGGGGGTATGGAAGCGCTGTTTGTCGAAATCCTGACCGGCGATCATGCTCAGCAGCAGTTCGGCCATGAAGTGCGGGTCGTCATGCCGGAGCTGGCCTTGCATGCAAACGGTTTCAATCCATTCAGCAAGATGAAGCGTCAGCGCGCCGGCACCGTGCCGGTACAGCGTACGCGCCTCTTCGGGAAACTGGGCTGCCTCGGCTGCAATCAGCCGGCAGGCCTGTCCTACGTGCGGTTGGTTGAAATGCTCCAGGAAGTCGGTGGCGAACTGGAGAAGGCTGGCACGCAGGTCGTCACTGCGGAGTGCACGCAGCATGGCCCCGGTGGCGTGGCCGACGTGGCGCTGCATCACCCGGCGCAGCAGTTCCTGCTTGCTGCCGTAGCGCGAGTACAGGGTCTGCTTGGAGCAGCCGGCATGCTGGGCCACCGCGTCCATGCTCATCTGCATGCCCTGCTCGGCCAGCAGTCTGCGCACAGCATCGAACACGCGCTCATCGCGCGCGTCGAGGGCAACGGGGAGGTAGGCCGGGTTCACGCGGTGGACTATACCGTCCAGTTCAGGATTGTGGAATCGAATCGGCGTCGCCGCGTGTGTCTTTCGGTAACACGCTTTGCCGATCCTGTCGGCACTGCTGAAGCAGGCGCCAGCTCCATACCGGAGCGAACTGAATAGGCGTCTAAACCGCAGCAAACCCGAATCTGCTTATTCCGTCCTGCAGCAAGGCCTTTTCGTGCGGTAGGGCTACAATTTCATTTTCCCAACTGAGCAAGCGCATCGCTCTGCCATGAAACCGCAAAAAACCGCAGCCAAGACCGTGAAAAACAAGACGAAACCAGCAGAGTCGGAGGTCGCAGTGACCGCTGGTTTCTCCCTGGAGCCGGTGTACACGGCCTTGCGCAAGCGCTACCCCGCGGCCGCACAGGCCGAAGCGGTGGCCTTCGCCACTGACTTCTACAAGCGCATGGAATCGGACGAGTTCCCGCACCACAGCGCTGAAGAGTGGGCCGCGCTCGCGGCTGAGACGCTGGAATTCGCCCGTGCCCGCAAGGCCGGCAAGGCCAACGTCCGCGTGTTCAATCCGACTGCGAAGGCCAACGGTTGGGAATCGCCGCACACCGTGCTGCAGATCGTCAACGACGACATGCCGTTCCTGGTCGATACCGTCACCATGTCGCTGGCCGAGCAGGGCGTGGGTGTCCACGTGCTGGGCCACCCGGTGCTGCGCTTCACCCGCGACAAGGCCGGCAAGCTGGTCAAGGTCGGCGAGGGCGATGCCGAGTCGGTGATGCTGCTGGAGATCGACCGCCAGCCGGCCGACGCCATGGCTGCCATCGAACAGGCCATCAACAAGGCGCTGGACGAAGTGCGTGCGATCGTGCGCGACTGGCAGCCGATGAAGGACAAGGCGCTGGCGCTGGCCGACGACCTCGGCAGCCGCCAGCTGCCGGTCGACGACGCATCGCGCAAGGAAGCACAGGAGTTCCTGCGCTGGGCCGCCGACAACCACTTCACCTTCTTCGGCTACCGCGAATACCGCGTCGAGAAGCAGGGCAAGGAAGAGGTGCTGGCGCCGCTGAACGACACCGGCCTGGGCCTGATGCGCGGCAAGGACAAGTCCGCCGCCCGTCCGGTCAAGACCCTGGCCGCGCAGGGCCTGAACACCACGTCCGGTCTGAAGGATGCGCTGATCCTGACCAAGACCAATGCCCGTTCGCGCGTGCATCGCGCTGGCTACATGGATTACATCGGCGTGCTGGAATTCGACGCCAAGGGCAAGATCATCGGCGAGCAGCGCTTCCTCGGCCTGTTCACCTCCAGCGCCTACAACCGCCGTCCGTGGGAAATCCCGCTGGTGCGCCAGCGCCACGAGCACGTGATGAAGCAGTCGGGCCTGGCCCCGGCCAGCCACAGTGGCAAGGCCCTGCGCCACATCCTGGAAACCCTGCCGCGCGAAGAACTGTTCCAGTCCAGCGAGGACGAACTGTTCCGCACCGCGATGGGCGTGCTGGGCCTGCAGGAGCGCGTGCGCAGCCGCCTGTTCCTGCGCCGCGACAAGTACAGCCGTTTCATCTCCGCGCTGGTCTACCTGCCGCGTGAGCGCTTCAACACCGACGTGCGCCTGCGCATCGAAGCGATGCTGAAGGACGCGCTGCACGGCGAGTACGTCGACAGCTCGGTGGTGCTGGGCGAATCGCCGCTGGCCCAGGTGCACCTGATCGTGCGCCCGAAGCCGGGTGAGATGCTCGACGTCGATACCGCCGAACTGGAGCAGAAGCTGGCCCAGGTGCTGCGCAACTGGCAGGACGACCTGCGCGAAGCGCTGGTGGCCCGCCACGGCGAGACCGAAGGACTGCGCATCGCCGCCCGTATCGGCAAGGCGCTGCCGGCCGGCTACATCGAAGACAACAGCACCGCGGTTGCCGCCAACGATGTCAGCCAGCTCGACGCCCTGACCGGCCCGGACGACCTGCGCCTGAGCCTGCAGGCCGTGCCGCGCGAAAGCGGTGATGGCCTGCGCCTGAAGCTGTATCGCCAGCTGGACGACATTCCGCTGTCGGACGCGCTGCCGATGATGGAAAACATGGGCCTGCGCGTGATCGCCGAGCGTCCATACCGCCTGTCGGTCGACAACGCCCCGGTGTACGTGCAGGACTTCGAGGTCGAGTCGACCGCCGGCGCGATCGATGCCGCCAGTGTCGATGAAGCCTTCGGCGAGACCTTCGCCCGCGTCTGGCACGGCGATGCCGAGAACGACGGCTTCAACCGCCTGGTGCTGGCTGCCGGCCTGCACTGGCGCCAGGTCGCCATGCTGCGCGGCTACTGCAAGTACCTGCTGCAGACCGGCGTGCCGTTCTCCCAAGCCTACGTGGAAGGCACCTTCGCGCGCTACCCGCTGCTGGCCCGCCTGCTGGTCGAGCTGTTCGAAGCCCGCTTCGATCCGGCCACCGGCCACGAGAGCAAGGACGACATCGCCGCCGGCCAGGCCCAGCTGAAGGCCCACTTCGACGTGCTGGCTGCCGGTGACGATGCCACCTTGAAGGTGCTCAAGACCGTGGTCGACGCCCGCAAGGGTGACCGCGACGCGCAGATGCAGGCCGCGCGCGATGCGCTGCTGAAGCTGATGGACCGCGTGTCCAGCCTGGACGAGGACCGCATCCTGCGCTCGTTCATGGGCGTGATCGACGCGACCCTGCGTACCAGCTACTACCAGACCGATGCCAACGGCCAGCACGGCCATGTCATCAGCTTCAAGTTCGATTCGGCGCTGGTGCCGGACCTGCCGAAGCCGCGCCCGTACCGCGAGATCTTCGTCTACGGCCCGCGCGTGGAAGGTACCCACCTGCGCTTCGGCGCGGTCGCCCGTGGTGGCCTGCGCTGGTCGGACCGTCGCGAAGACTTCCGTACCGAAGTGCTGGGCCTGGTCAAGGCACAGATGGTCAAGAACACCGTCATCGTGCCGGTCGGCGCGAAGGGCGGCTTCTTCGCCAAGACCCCGCCGGTGAACGGCGACCGTGATGCGATCTTCGCCAACGGCGTGGCCTGCTACAAGCTGTTCATCCAGGGCCTGCTGGATATCACCGACAACATCGTCAACAACAAGATTGTGCCGCCGGTGGATGTCGTGCGCCACGACATGGACGATCCGTACCTGGTGGTGGCCGCCGACAAGGGCACTGCGACCTTCTCCGACATCGCCAACGGCCTGGCCATCGCGCACGGCTTCTGGATGGGCGATGCGTTCGCCTCCGGTGGTTCGGTCGGTTACGACCACAAGGGCATGGGCATCACCGCACGCGGTGCGTGGGAGTCGGTTAAGCGCCACTTCCGTGCGCTGGGCCGTGACAGCCAGAGCCAGGACTTCACCGCGGTCGGCGTCGGCGACATGTCCGGCGACGTGTTCGGCAACGGCATGCTGCTGTCGCGCCACATCCGCCTGGTGGCTGCGTTCGATCACCGCCACATCTTCCTGGACCCGAACCCGGATGCGGCCACCACGTTCGTCGAACGTGAGCGCCTGTTCACCGTGCCGCGTTCGAGCTGGGCGGACTACGATGCCAAGCTGATCAGCAAGGGCGGCGGCGTGTACCCGCGCAGCCTGAAGTCGATCGAGATCACCCCGCAGGTGCGTGAAGCGCTGGGCCTGGACGAGAACGTCAAGGCGCTGTCGCCGAACGAGCTGATGAGCGCGATCCTGAAGGCACCGGTCGACCTGCTGTGGAACGGCGGCATCGGTACCTACGTCAAGGCCGCCAGCGAGCAGCACAGCGATGTCGGCGACCGTGCCAACAACGCGCTGCGCGTGAATGGTGGCGAGCTGCGCTGCAAGGTCGTGGGCGAGGGCGGCAACCTGGGCATGACCCAGCTGGGCCGCATCGAAGCCGCGCAGGCCGGCGTGCTGCTCAACACCGACTTCATCGACAACTCGGCCGGTGTCGACACCTCCGACCATGAAGTCAACATCAAGATCCTGCTCAACGATGTGGTGCGGGCCAAGAAGCTGACCGTCGAGCAGCGCAACAAGCTGCTGGCCTCGATGACCGATGAAGTCGCCGAGCTGGTGCTCAACGACAACTACCGCCAGAACCAGGCGCTGAGCCTGATGGAGCGGATGGCGGTCAAGCGCCTGGGTTCCAAGCAGCACTTCATCCGTACCCTGGAACAGCAGGGCCTGCTTGATCGCCAGATCGAGTTCCTGCCGTCCGATGCCGAGCTGTCGCAGCGCAAGGCGCGCGGCCAGGGCCTGACCCGTCCGGAACTGTCGGTGCTGCTGTCCTACTCCAAGCTGGTGGCATTCGCCCAGCTGCTGGATTCGGACATCCCGGAAGATCCGTACCTGTCCAAGGAACTGCAGCGCTACTTCCCGACCCCGCTGCAGAAGAAGTATGCCGACGCAATGGAGCGTCACCGCCTGAAGCGCGAAATCATCGCCACGGCCGTGACCAACCAGACCATCAACCGCATGGGCGCCACCTTCCTGATGCGCATGCAGGAAGACACCGGCCGTTCCATCGCCGAGGTCGCCAAGGCCTACACCATCAGCCGTGAAACGCTGGATGCACGCGCGCTGTGGGCGCAGATCGATGCCCTCGACGGCAAGGTGCCGGAGTCGGTGCAGATCGACGCCCTGGAAGTGATCTGGAAGCTGCAGCGCTCGTTCGTGCGCTGGCTGCTGTCGCGCCCCGGCGCGATGCCCGGCATCACCGAAGCGGTCAACCGCTACCAGGGCCCGTTCAACGACATCCGCGTTGCCTCGGGTGTGCTGCCGGATTCGCAGCGTCCGACCTACGAAGCCCTGGTGGCCGAGTGGAAGGAAAAGGGCCTGCCGTCCGCGCTGGCGCAGCAGCTGGCCGAACTGCACTTCCTGGAGCCGGCGTTCGACATCATCGAACTGGCCCGTACCCGCAAGCTGAAGCCGGTGGACGTGTCCAAGGTCCACTTCCGCCTGGGCGATGCCCTGCAGCTGCCGTGGCTGTTCGAGCAGGTCGATGCGCTGGAGGTCAATGGCCGTTGGCACGCGGTGGCACGTGGCGTGCTGCGTGACGAGCTGGCCGCCAACCACCGCAATCTGGCGGGCCAGGTGCTGGGTACCAAGGGCAGCAGTGCCGAAGCAAAGGTGGCGGCCTGGATGGGTCGCGACGACAGCAGCCTGCGCTTCACCCTGGCGATGCTGGCCGAACTGGCCGAGCAGAAGACCCTGGACTACCCGACCGTTTCGGTCGCGGTGCAGCGCCTGGGTCAGCTGGCCGCGCATGGTGCGTAAGCGCATTCGCGCTGACGCCCCACGGTTTGCTCTGCAAACCGTGGGCCCCATGCCAACCATGCTCCCAGACCCCCGCGCCGTTGGCGCGCCCCCCTGACTCAGGGGGGCTCCTGATCTGCAGCAGTTGGAGGAACGGCCCCGCGAAAGCGGGGCCGTTCTGCATTGCCGGGTAGTGCCGGCCGCTGGCCGGCAACCGCATGGATCACAATCGGGTGCAGCTGCACCCGATTGTGATCCATGCGGTTGCCGGCCAGCGGCCGGCACTACCGGGTATGCTCTTGCTGGCACACCCACCCGGATCCACCGATGAGCGACACCCCCCGCATCGCTTTCCTGGCCAGCGCCACCGAACCTGCACAGATGGCCCGCGCCGCGATGGTCTCGCGTTATGGCGATCACGCGCCGGAGCAGGCCGACGTGCTGTGTCCGCTGGGGGGCGACGGCTTCATGCTGCAGACCCTGCATCGGCATGGGCACCTGGGCAAGCCGGTGTTCGGCATGAAGCTGGGCACCGTCGGCTTCCTGATGAACCAGTACCGCGGCGACGACGACGTGCAGGCCCGCATTGCGCGTGCCGAACCGGCCAACCTGCGCCCGCTGGAAATGGTGGCGCTGACCGAGTCGGGCACCAGTACCGGTTCGCTGGCCTACAACGATGTCTCGCTGCTGCGCCAGACCCGGCAGGCCGCGCATATCGGCATCGACCTCAACGGCCAGGAACGCGTGGCCGAGCTGATCGGTGACGGCGTGCTGGTGGCCACCCCGGCGGGCAGCACCGCCTACAACTATTCCGCGCATGGCCCGGTATTGCCGCTGGGCTCGCACACCATCGCGCTGACGCCGTTGGCCCCGTACCGGCCGCGTCGCTGGCGCGGGGCGATCCTCAAGGCCGATACCGAGGTGCGCTTCCGCGTGCTCGATCCGTACAAGCGCCCGGTCAGCGTCACGGCGGATTCGCACGAGACCCGCGACGTGGTCGAGGTGACCATCCGCGAGTCGAAGGACCGCCGCGTGACCCTGCTGTTCGACCCGGAGCACAACCTGGAAGACAGGATCCTGAGCGAACAGTTCGTTTTTTGAGGACAATGGGCGGCCGGCCCCGCCGACCGCTTGAAGGACCCCCACCGATGGGCGACAACTCCCCCCGCTTGCTGACCGTCGCGGTGACCTCGCGCGCGCTGTTCGACCTCGAGGAAAGCCATGCGCTGTTCGAAAGTGATGGCGTGGCGGCCTACGCCGAATTCCAGCGCCAGCACGAGGACGATATCCTCGGCCCCGGCGTGGCCTTCCCGGTGGTGCGCAAGCTGCTGGCGCTGAACCAGGGCGCCAGCCCGGAGAACCCGCGGGTCGAGGTGATCCTGCTGTCGCGCAACTCGGCCGATACCGGCCTGCGCATCTTCAATTCGATCCAGCACTATGGGCTGGGCATCATCCGCGCGACCTTCACCGCCGGCGAGCCGACCTGGCCGTACGTGAAGCCGTTCGGTACCGACCTGTTCCTGTCGGCCAACCCCGAATCGGTGCGCAGCGCGCTGCGTCATGGCATCGCGGCGGCAACCATCCTGCCCAAGCCGCCGGGCGAGACCGCTGCGGCAGCCGCCGACCAGATCGATACTGGTCGCCCGGCCGGCCAGCTGCGCATCGCCTTCGATGGTGACGCGGTGATCTTCGGTGACGAGAGCGAGCGCATCTCGCGCGAGCAGGGCGTGGAAGCGTTTGGCCGCCACGAGCGCGAGCGCGCCCGCGAGCCGCTCAGCGGCGGTCCCTTCCGTGGCTTCCTGTCGGCCCTGCATACGCTGCAGGAAGTGTTCCCGGCCGGCGAGAGCGCGCCGATCCGTACCGCGCTCGTGACCGCGCGTTCGGCACCGGCGCATGAGCGGGTGATCCGCACCCTGCGCGAGTGGGGCGTGCGCCTGGACGAGGCACTGTTCCTGGGCGGCCGTCACAAGGGCCCGTTCCTGCAGGCCTTCGGTGCCGACATCTTCTTCGACGATTCGCAGCACAACATCGACAGCGCCCGCGAGCATGTGGCCGCCGGCCACGTGCCGCACGGCGTCGCCAACGAGGGGTAGGGCGGACTCGACCGGTAGGTGCCAACCGTTGGTTGGCACTGCCTAGGACCCATGCCCACCAATGTGGGCATCTACCAGAGCCACATGCCCCGGTAGTTGCCAACCTTGGTTGGCGCTGCCGTCAGGCCACGGGTCCGATCAAGGGCTGCCCGACATTCCCAGCTGCAGGTCCACCACCTTCCAGCGCAGGCCCTGCGGCTCCAGCACCACCTTCAACGGTGGCTGGCCGGGGCCGCGATCGACGTCGATCACGAATCGGTCCAGTGCCTCGAAATGATGCTCGGCATGCTTCAGCGGCCGCGCCGGTTCGGTCGCACCGAAGGCATCGCCGCCCTGCAGTTCATTGCGGCCACGCTTCCACAGCACGTGGCCCTGCAGCATCGCGCCGATCCCGGTCGGGGTCACCATGGTCTCCACTGCGGCACCGCCAAGCTGGTCGCCCAGCCCATAGAGCAGGGCGCCGAACGGGCTGGATGCCACGTCGGGGCCGGCCTGGCGCACCAGGTAGTCGTTGAGCTGCGCACGCAGGCTGCTGCGCACGCGCGGGAAGTCGACGTAACGCTCCAGTCGGGCGGTGTCGCGCTGCTCGATGGCCTTGGACAGGCCATTGACGGTCATGTAGGGGCCGCCGAACCACCAGGCGGCGACGGCCAGGACCAGCAGCACAATGAGTGCGGTGAGTTTCTTCATGCCGACCAGACTGCCGCAATGGCGGCAGTGCCGGGTGAAGACTCAATGACTGGGCGAGCCACGGCCGTCACCGAAGGCATCGACCAGCTGTTGCCGTTCGGCCGGGGTCAGCGCTTCCAGCCGCGTCGCCAGCACCTCGTCGAGGCTGCGGGTGCGGGTGGTGCCAAGGATGCCGCTGGCCACGCCGGGATGGCCCAGCGCATAGGCGAAGGCGGTCTGGGCCGGGCGTTGGCTGCGGATCGCGGCCACTGCCCGGCGCATCTGGCGGGCACTGCGCATCAGCTGGCGGCTGCTGGGCTTCAGCCAGGCGCGCGCCAAGTACCAGCCATCGGCCAGCCGTGGCAGGCGCGGGCGGGCGGGCAGCAGGTGGCCCTGCGCCAGCACGGTCCCGGCCAGCACGCCGATGCCCACCGCCTGCAACTGGTCGATCAGCGGTTCGCGGTCCTGCTGCAGGGCGTTGTAGTCCAGCAGCACCACATCGAAGGCGTCGGGATGGGCGATCATCCAGCGCAGGGTCGAGGCCGAGTGGGTGTTGATGCCGGTGTGCCGGATCAACCCGCGTTCGCGCAGGCGCTGCAGCGCGGCCAGCAGGTCGTCGTTGATGTCGTGCTCGCTGGCGCCATGCAACTGGTAGATGTCCAGGTGATCCAGGCCGAGATTGCGCAGCGAAGCCTCGCAGCTGGCGGTGATGGCTGCCGGCGAGAAATTGCGTTGCTCGGCGCCGCTGACGCCGGCCTGGCCGGTCAGCGTGCCCCCCTTGCTGGAAATCACCAGCGCGTCGCGCGGGTATTGTTTCAGCAACGGGCGCAGGATGCGGCCCAGCCGCGGCTCGGCGTGGAAACCGGAGTAGTTGTGGCCGGTGTCCAACAGGTTCACGCCCTGTGCCAGTGCATGCTCGACCACGTTCGCGGCCGATTGTTCCGGGAATCGGCGATGCCCCCAGAAGCCGGAACAGCCCAGGCCCACCGGCGAAACCGCCAGGCCGGTGCGGCCCAGCGTGCGGCGTTGCTGTGCCAATGGCATCAGAATTCCAGGTCCAGCGCCGCGCACAGGTAGTCGACGAACGGGCCGAGCGCGGCCAGATCCTTGCCCAGCGTGGACAGCAGGCGCGGACCGGTCATGGTGGCGTCGTCCAGCGAGCGCCACATCACCCAGTTGCGGTGCTTGAGGTCGTCGATGAACTCGAAGTCGGCGGGGAAGCCACGCGGCGGACGCACCAGCTTTTCGCTCTCCTCGAAATCGAAGCGCTTGCGCAGGCCCGGTGCGTGCGCGGCGGCCTTCCAGCTGCCCGGGTTGTCGAGGATGAAGTGGCGCACGCGGCGCTGGGTTTCCGGTTCCGGATGCCACAGGCCGGCACCGACGAAGCTCTCGCCCGGCTGCAGGTGCACGTAGAACGAAGGTGCGGCTACTTCACGGCGGCGCTCATGGAACAGGCGTGCGCCCTGCCAGGTCTTGTACGGTGACTTGTCGTTGGAGAAGCGCGCGTCGCGGTGGATGCGGAACAGCGAGCCGCCGACGCCGCGCGTATCGGCACGGAAGTGTTCGCTGACCTCGGCCAGGGCCGGTTGCAGGTCGCCCAGCAGGCGCAGGAACGGCTGCCGTACGTGGTCTTCATACTGCTGGCGGTGGTCGTTGAACCAGGCCTTGTCGTTGTGCCGCGCCAGGCTGCGCAGGAACCTGAAACTGGCGTCCGAGAAGTAGGTGCTCACAGTGTCTCCTGCAGGTGCTGGCCCCAGTCGCGCAGCGATTGCAGCAGGGCCTGGCGCCGCGCATCGTCGGGCGCTTCGGCGGCCAGTGCATCGAGCTGCTGCCGGTACTGGGGCAGGTTGAGTTCGCCCAGCCCGCCGTCGCCGAGCAGGCGCTGGCGGCGGTAATCCTGCCAGCGCTGGCGTTCCGCCGGCGCGAGGCTGTCGGGGTGGTTGCGCGCGCGGTAGCGGAACAGCAGCTCCGGCAGGCGCGGGTCGCGGAAACGGCCTTCCAGCGCGGCCAGCTGCTCGGGCGCGGTGGTGCGTGCCAGCGCAAGCAGCGGTTTGTCGCCGTTGCCGAGGAAACCGTCGTACAGCGAGGCATCGACGTCGGCCACGGTGGCGACGCGGGGCTGGTTGTAGACCTGGCGCGCCTTCTCGGCCAGCTGCGGGGCGAACGCGCGCAGCCGTTCCACCTTGGCCTCGATCGCGGCCACGTCCAGGCCGAGGCGCGCGTGGTCATCGGCGCGCAGGTGGTTCCAGGCGATCAGCGCTGGCACCTTGTTCAGATGCACTTCCTTCAGCGGCACCCGCGCCACGCCTTCGGGCAGCTCGCTGGCGCGCAGGTAAAGGCGCTGTGCGATCACCTCGGCCGGCAGTTCCAGCAGGTCGTCGATCTCGCCTTCCAGGTCGAACACGATCACCCGGTTGTTGATGGTGGGGTGCACGGCCAGCGGGAGTACTGGCGCCGCGCACAGGCGACTGGCCGGGTAGCGCATGGAAATGTGCAGTACCGGCTTCATCGCGGCCACGTCCAGCAGGCCGCCGACGAAGCGCTTGTCACGCAGCTTCAGCGCGTACTCCCACAGGCGCGGCTGCGACTGCTTGAACAGGCGTGCCATGCCGATGGTGGCACGTACGTCGGACAGCGCTTCGTGCGCATCGCCCTCGCGCACGTTGTTGGCCTCGGCCAGGTGCTCGAGCTTGAACGAGGTGGCGCCGTCCTCGCGCAGCGGCCACTTGATGCCGTCCGGGCGCATCGCGCGCATCAGGCGCAGCATGTCCAGCAGGTCCCAGCGCGAATTGCCGTTGCGCCACTCGCGCTCGTACGGCTCGTGGAAATTGCGGAACAGCCCGTAGCGGACGAATTCATCGTCAAAGCGCAGCGTGTTATAGCCCAGCGCGCAGGTGCCGGGGCGCGACAGCTGTTCGTTGATGCGGTCGAAGGCCTCGGCCTCGCTGATGCCCTCGGCCAGGGCCTGCTGCGGGGTGATGCCGGTAACCAGGGTGGCCATCGGCGAGGGCAGCAGGTCATCGGCCGGGCGCACGAAGAAGCTGACCGGCGTATCGATCTCGTTGAGGTCGGCATCGGTACGGATCGCGGCGTACTGCGAGATGCGCGTGCGCCGCGGGTCCTGGCCGAAGGTTTCCAGGTCGTAGAACAGGAAGCTGTCGGCCATCAGTGCGCGCCCTCCAGGACCGGCAGCTGCGCGTGGATCTGCGCTTCCAGCGCGGCCCAGTCGATGTTGTCCAGTGAATCGTGACCGGTGGTGGCGGCCACCAGCATGTCGCGTTGCAGTTCGGTGCGGCGCAGCGCCTCGGCGTACGGTGTGTGCAGGAAGGTGACCATCGTGTAGTGCGGCACGAAGCGGGTCGGCCAGCGCAGCTGCAGTTCCTGCTCCAGTTCGCGCTGCAGCAGGAACGCAGGATCGGCGACACGGTCGCGCATCTCCAGGTAGTTCTCCAGCGCCATCTGCTGGATGGCACGTGCATTCGGCTTGCGCTCGGCTTCGAACGCGGCGAACGCGCCTTCCAGATCATCCGCTTCCATCAGGTGCCGGGCCAGCGCAACGCAGTCCTCGAACGCGCAGTTCATGCCCTGGCCGTGGAATGGCACCATCGCATGCGCGGCATCGCCGATCAGTACGGCGCGACCGTGCTGGTGCCAGCGCTCCAAGGTGAGCGTGCCGAGCAGCCCCGGCGGGTGCTGTTCCCAGTCCGCGCGCAGGTTCGGGATCAGCGGCAGGGTGTCGGCGAACTCCCGCGCGAACAGCGCCTCGGCCTGCGCGCCGGTGTTGACCGTGGCGAAGCTGGGATCGCCCTGGTTGGGAAGGAACAGGGTGACGGTGAAGGTGCCTTCGTGGTTGGGCAGGGCGATGCACATGTAATGGCCACGTGGCCAGATGTGCAGCGCATTGCGCTCGATTCGGAAGCTGCCGTCGGCGGCCGGTGGGATCTCCAGCTCCTTGTAGGAGTGGTCGAGGAAGGCGATGTCCTCGCCCAGCGGGGCACGGCGGTTCATCGCTGCGCGCAGGGCCGAACCGGCGCCGTCGGCACCGATCAGGGTGTCGAAGCGGATGTCGTGCGGGCTGTCGTCGCGGTCATCGATGAAACGCGCGTAACCGGCGTCGAAATCAACGGTGTGCAGGCGCCGATGGAAGTGCACGGTGGCGCCGGCCTGCTCGGCCAGTTCCAGCAACGTGGTGTTCAGATCGCTGCGGTGGATCGACCAGATCACTTCGCTGTCATCACGGCCATAGCGCTGCAGCTGCGGTTCGCCGTCGCGGGGGTGCACCATGCGGCCGCGCATCATCACCGCGCGTGCCATCACTTCGTCCTCCACACCCGCCTGGCGCAGCGCATTGCGCCCACGCTCGGCCAATGCCAGGTTGATCGAGCGGCCACTCTCGTAATCAGCCACGCGCGGATCACCGCGGCGTTCGTACAGGGTGATGCGCCAGCCTTGCCGCGACAGCAGGATGGCCAGCAGGGACCCGGCCAGGCCGGCACCGATAATGCTCAACGAGCGGGAAGCATGTGCGATCAACGAACTGTCCAGCAGCAGGGGAGGGACCGGCTCAAAGGCCGGCCCAGGCTTCCACTTCCTCGACGAAGTGGTGCACGTCCAGGTAGCGGTTGTAGAGCGGGGTGGGCGAGATGCGGATCACGTCGGGTTCGCGCCAGTCGCCGAGCACACCGATGCCGCGCAGGTGCTCGAACAGTGCGCGGCCACGCTCGCGGCCACCGATCACGCGCAGCGACAACTGGCAGCCGCGGCGCTGCGGATCGGCCGGGGTGATGATGTCCAGCACCTGCGGCAGGCGCGCGCGCACCAGTGCCTCGAGCATCCCGGTCAACGCCAGCGATTTGCTGCGCAGCGCCTCCATGCCGGCGCGCTCGAACAGGTCCAGCGAGGCACGCAGCGGTGCCAGGCCGAGGATCGGTGGATTGCTCAGCTGCCAACCCTCGGCGCCGATGGCCGGAGTGAACTGCGGCGCCATCTGGAAGCGGGTGGCTTCCTCATGGCCCCACCAGCCAGCAAAGCGTGGCAGGGTGGTGTCGCGGTGGTGGCGCTCGTGCACGAAGGCGCCAGCCACTGCGCCCGGGCCGCTGTTGAGGTACTTGTAATGGCACCACACGGCGAAATCGGGGGCCACGTCATGCAGGCGCAGCGGCAGGTTGCCGACCGAGTGCGCCAGGTCGAAGCCGATGCGTGCGCCCTGCAGGCGGGCGGCGCGGGTGATCGCATCGAGGTCGAAGGCCTGGCCGGTGCGGTACTGCACGCCAGGCCACAGCACCAGCGCCAGGCGCGGGCCGTGTTCGGTCATGGCGCGCTCGATGGCGTTCAGTGAAATCGTGCCGTTGGCTTCGTCCGGCTGCACTTCCACCAGGCACTCGGCCGGGTCGAAGCCATGGAAGCGGATCTGGGCTTCCACCGCGTGGCGATCGGTCGGGAACGCGCCGGCTTCCATCAGGATCACCGGGCGCTGCGTGGTCGGCCGGTAGAAGCTGACCATCATCAGATGCAGGTTTACGCTCAGCGTGTTCATCGCCACCACTTCGCTGGGCAGCGCGCCAACCACGCGGGCCAGCTGCGCGCTCACCAGGCGGTGGTAGGACAGCCATTGCGTCGGGCCGGTGAAGTGGCCTTCCACCGCCAGTTCGCCCCACTGCTTCATCACTTCCTGCACCGCTGCCTGCGCGCCGCGCGGCTGCAGGCCCAGCGAGTTGCCCACGAAGTAGGTCTGCTCGCCGCCCTCATGGCGCGGAATCAGGAATTCACTGCGCAGCGGGCGCAGCGGATCGGCGGCGTCCAAGGCGATGGCGTGGGTGCGGCTGAGCAGGTCGGACATGGTCGGGCAACAGGCTGCAACGGGACCGCCAGTGTAGCGCTTGGGATGGTGGGACCGACGCCCTGAACGCCTGCGCGCCGGTTGAACTGTAGAGCCGAGCCCATGCTCGGCTTCGCGGCCCGGCAGCCGAGCATGGGCTCGGCTCTACAAGGGCCATGCCCGGCGACCGTTCAGCCCACCGCCGGCACCGGCAGCGGATCCACGTGCCCGCACTGGCTGCAGGTACGCAGCTCCAGGCTGGCGTGGTAGCGCGCAAACACCTTGGGCAGGTCGGTCTCGATGTTCTGCAGCGGGAAGAACTCTTCGTGCAGCTTGTGGTTGCAGCGCTCGCAGTGCCAGATCACGCCGTCCATCTCGTGCGGCAGGCGCTTGCGCTCGACCACCAGGCCGATGCCACCGGGCGGGCGCCGCGGCGAGTGTGGAACCTTTGCCGGCAGCAGGAAGATCTCGCCGGCGCGGATCGGGATGTCGCGCACCGCGCCGTCTTCCTGCACCTTCAGCACCATCTCGCCTTCGAGCTGGTAGAACCACTCGGGGCCTTCGTCGTAGTGATAGTCGGTGCGCGAATTCGGCCCGCCGACCACCATCACGATGAAATCGCCGTTGTCGATCATCTTGTTGCCCACCGGCGGCTTCAGCAGGTGGCGGTTCTCTTCGATCCAGGCGTGCAGGTTGATCGGCGAAGCGAGCATGATGGTCATCCGTAAGGGATCAGTCGCGCTTGCCCTTGCGCGGGATGTAGGACAGGGCCTTTTCATATGCAGGCTGCAGCTCTTCCTGCGAACCGACGTCGATGCCCATCTCGCGCACGCGTCCGTCCTTCAGGCTGTAGACCCAGCCATGCACCATCAGCTTCTGGCCGCGGGCCCACGCATCCTGCACGATGGTCGAGCGGCACAGGTTGGCCACCTGCTCGATCACGTTCAGTTCGCACAGGCGCGCGTGCTTGAGCTCATCGGTCTCGATCGCATCGAGGATGCCGGTGTGCTTCTGCATCACGTCACCGACGTGGCGCAGCCAGTTGTCGGCCAGGCCGACGCGGGTGTTGTGCAGGCAGGCATGCACACCGCCGCAGCCGTAGTGGCCAACGATCAGGATGTGCTTCACCTTCAGCTGGTCCACCGCGTACTGCACCACGCTCAGGCAGTTCAGGTCGGTGTGCGCGACCACGTTGGCGACGTTGCGGTGCACGAACACTTCGCCCGGGGCCATGCCGATGATCTGGTTGGCCGGCACGCGCGAATCGGAGCAGCCGATCCACAGGTATTCCGGGTGCTGCTGCTTGGCCAGCTGGTGGAAGAACTCGGGGTCTTCCTTCTCGATCCGGTCGGCCCAGTCGCGGTTGTTCTGCAGCAGCTTGTGGATGTCTTTCATGTTCGGGTCCCTGGCGTCGGGTGGGGGCGCGCCGCAGCCGTCCGGCTGCGTCGTCGCGGGAATCTGCGGCGTTCAGTCGCTGCGGGCGGCCTGTTCGCGGTGCCAGCGCATCCACTGCGCCAACTCGGTGGAAGAGGGGGTGCCCAGCTGTTCCAGTGCCGCGATCACCGCACGCTGGTTGGCGTCGGGATGGTTCTGGCTCAGCTTGAGCTTCATCTGCACATGTTCGACCTGGAAACGGAAGCCGACGATGGCGCGCAGCTCCGGGCCATGTTCGGCACGCGTGGCATCGAACTGCCAGGCCTGGCCGACGCTGGCTTCGAAGCGGTCGCTGATCGCGCCGACCAGCTCCGCCAGCGCGCCGGCATCGTCGAAGGTCTGCAGCTGGCCACGCAGCTCGGCAGCAGCGTAGTTCCAGGTCGGTACCCGCGCGGCGGGCTCCTTTTCCGGATACCAGCTGGCGGAGACGTAACCGTGCGGTCCATCGACCAGCACCTTGGCCGCGCCGCTGTGGCGCGACTGCGGGTTGGCGCGGGCCCAGTGGCCGCGCAGTTCGATCTGGTCGCCGTCACGCCGGTACAGCACCGGCATCCGGGTCAGCTCCGGCAGGCCATCGCTGCCGGGGGTGAGCACGGTAACGAACGGGTCGCGCGCCAGCAGGCGGTCCAGCCAGTGCAGGTCGGTCTCGGCGAAGGCGCGCGGGGTGAACATGCAGGGGTCAGGCGCGCCCGCCGAGTGACTGGATCATGCGGCCACGCAGGCCCTCGTCGCTGTCGGCCTGCGGCGGCTGCACTTCGTGCAGGCTGAAGCCGCGCACCAGTGCGTCCTCCTCGTCCAGGCCGTCGTACTCGACGAACTCGGCGTCGAACAACTGCGAACGGGCGGTGTCTTCGCTGTCGTAGCTCAGCGTGTTGCCATCGCTGTCGAGCACTTCGGCAGTGCCGGCCGGGCGAACGCGCAGGCGCGCCCAGATGAGGGTGTTGCCGAGGCTGGCCAGCCACCAGCTGTCGCGCGAGGCGGTGATGTCATTCATGAGCGTATTACCAGAGCGAGGCCAGCCAGAGCAGGGCGGCCATGCCCAGTCCGGCCAGCAGGGTCAGCAGCGATACCCAGGCCGGTGTCGCCAGCCCGGACAGCGAGCGGTCCGGTTGCTGCCGATAGTCGCGTCGCAGCAGCCAGGCCAGGGCATCGGGCTTGAGGAAGGCGCCGCTGCCGAAGCGCGCGGCGAGCGCCGGATGGCGGTCGCGCACGTGCACCAGGGTCAGCGGCCAGAAGATCACGAAGGCACTGAACCCGGCCACTGCAACGCCGACGAAACAGAGGGCGAAGAACAGGGTCATGGGGGCGGTACCTCCGTGGTCGTGTGGGGCTTAGAAGTCCGCGCTGCCCGGCGCGCGCGGGTACGGGATCGCATCGCGGATGTTGGACAGCCCGCAGACGTACACCACCAGGCGTTCGAAGCCCAGGCCGAAGCCGGCGTGCGGCACCGAACCATAGCGGCGGAAATCGCGGTACCAGCTGTAGTGCTCGCGATCCAGGCCGAACTGGGCCATGCGCGCGTCCAGCACGTCCAGGCGCTCTTCGCGCTGGCTGCCGCCGATGATCTCGCCGATGCCCGGGGCCAGCACGTCCATCGCGGCAACGGTCTTGCCGTCGTCGTTCAGGCGCATGTAGAAGGCCTTGATGTGCTCCGGATAGTTGGTCACCACCACCGGGCGGCCGACGTGTTCCTCGGTCAGCCAGCGCTCGTGCTCGGTCTGCAGGTCCAGGCCCCATTCGACCGGGAAGTCGAACTTCCTGCCGGACTTCTGCAGCAGGCTGACCGCGTCGGTGTAGTCGATGCGCTCGAACGGTGCGTTGATGAAGTCTTCCAGCTTGGTGATCGCGTTCTTGTCCACGCGCTCGGCAATGAAGGCCAGGTCGTCGCTGCGTTCGTTCAGCACTGCGCGGAACAGGTACTTCAGGAACTCTTCGGCCAGGCGCGCGTCTTCGGCCAGGTCGGCGAAGGCGATTTCCGGCTCGATCATCCAGAACTCCGCCAGGTGGCGGGTGGTGTGGCTGTTCTCGGCGCGGAAGGTCGGGCCGAAGGTGTAGACCTTGCTCAGCGCCAGGCAGTAAGCCTCGACGTTCAGCTGGCCGGACACGGTCAGGAAGGTTTCCTTGCCGAAGAAGTCGCGGCTGAAATCGATCGCGCCCTTCTCGTCACGCGGCAGGTTCACCATGTCCAGAGTGGACACACGGAACATCTGCCCGGCGCCTTCGGCGTCGGAGGTGGTGATGATCGGGGTGCTGATCCAGTTGAAGCCGTTCTCGTGGAAGAAGCGGTGCACGGCCTGGGCCAGGCAGTTGCGGATGCGGGTGACCGCGCCGAACAGGTTGGTGCGCGGACGCAGGTGCGCCACTTCGCGCAGGAACTCCGGCGACATCGGCTTGGGCTGGATCGGGTAGGTGAGCGGGTCTTCGACCCAGCCGACCACGTCCAGCGTGCTGGCCTGGATCTCGAACGACTGGCCCTTGCCCTGCGACTTCACCAGCGTGCCGGTGGCGATGACCGAGCAGCCGCTGGTCAGGCGCTTGATCTCATCGAAGTTGGCCAGGCTGTCGCCGGCCACGACCTGGATCGGGGCGAAGCAGGAGCCGTCGCTCACATTCACGAAGGCCAGATTCGCTGAACCGCGCACCGTGCGCACCCATCCGCGTACCGTGACTTCGCCGCCTTCCGGGATCTTCCCGGCAAGCGCATGTTCAACGCTGACCACCGTCATGACTTGAATCCTCTGCTGATCGACTCGATCTGTGAACACGGGAGTTTACCGGTTGCAGCGTTCTGCTTGCGAGGCATTTTTCGTGGCAACGGCTCCTTATAATGTCCCCGTACCTCTGGAGTAGCCCCATGGCCGTCAGCCTGACCCCCATTGCCTTTGAGCGCGTGCAGCGCTTCGTCGCCCAGACCCCCGGCGCGCTGGGCCTGCGTTTCGGCGTGACCAAGACCGGCTGCTCAGGCTGGGGCCACGTGACCGACCTGGCCCGCGAAGAGCGCGAGGGCGACACGGTGTTCGAGCAGGAGGGCGTGAAGATCTACGTCGACGCCAAGAGCCTGGCCCTGGTGGACGGCACCGTGATCGACTTCGGCAAGCACGGCCTGAGCGAGACCTTCACGTTCAGCAACCCGAACGCCACCGCCGAGTGTGGCTGCGGTGAGAGCTTCACCACCGACGCCGACAAGGCCTGAGGGCCGGCCACCGGGCATGGCCCGGCGCTGACCAGGCGTGCTCTGGTGGACGCCGACCTTGGTCGGCACGCTGGGCTCGGCAGGGACCCCACGGATGGAACGACCGCTTTTCACCTATCACCCCAACGCCTACGACCTCTCCTTCGAAGAGGTCGAGGGGATCTGCGACTGCTGCGGCCAGGCGCGCGCACTGCGCTATCGCGGACCGTTCTACACCCGCCTGCGCCCGGATTACCTGTGCCCCTGGTGTATCGCCGATGGCAGGGCTGCGGCCAGTTACGAGGGGGAGTTCACCGGCTGGAGCGATATCGAGGGGGTATCCCCGGATCCGGCTGATCCGCCGCCGACCATCGCCCGTGAGCTGCTGCTGGAGGTCTGCGAGCGCACCCCGGGCTACTCCTCCTGGCAGCAATCGGTCTGGTTGAGCCATTGCGAACGGCCCTGCGCCTTCCTCGGCTACGCCGGCAGCGACGATCTGCTGCCTATCCTCGACCAGGTCCGGCCGGACGTGGCGGCGGTCAATCCGCGCGACGCCGACTGGGTGCTGGAGCATCTGAGCCGGGACGGGATGATGGTCGGCTGCCTGTTCCAATGCCTGGAATGCGGCCAGCATCGTCTTCACGTCGATCTGGAATGAGCACGTGCCGGACATGGGCCGGCGCTCCCGTTCAGGTTGCCCGGTTTGCGCCCGGTTGCCCGGTGGCGCCGCTTGCCGCATAATGCGCGGCTTCCTGCCTTCCCGGCGGGAATCCTTGCCCCACCGCGGTCTCAACGGCGGGGGGCTGTCCGGCCGCAAGGCCACATCCGAAAGGTAGAAAAAACATGAGTCGTCATTACGAAATCGTGTTCATGGTCCACCCGGACCAGAGCGAGCAGGTCCCGGCCATGATCGAGCGCTACAAGTCGCTGGTCGAGAACGGCAACGGCACCATCCACCGTCTGGAAGACTGGGGCCGCCGCCAGCTGGCGTACCCGATCCAGAACCTGGTGAAGGCCCACTACGTGCTGATGAACATCGAAGCCGACCAGGCCGTTCTGAACGAACTGACCGAAAGCTTCCGCTTCAACGACGCCGTTCTGCGCAACCTGGTCATCAAGCGTGACGAGGCTGACACCGAGCAGTCGCTGATCATGAAGAGCAAGGACGAGAAGGGTGACAAGCCGGAGCGCGGTGAGCGCCGTCGTCGTGACGACGAAGAAGGCGAGTCCACCACCACCGCTGACAACGAAGCCGGCGACGACGCCGCTTCCGCCGCCTAAGGAGCCTTCCCATGTCCAAGTTCTTCCGTCGCCGCAAGTTCTGCAAGTTCACGGCTGAAGGTGTGAAGGAGATCGACTACAAGGATCTCAACACCCTGCGCCAGTACCTGACCGAGAACGGCAAGATCGTGCCGAGCCGCGTCACCGGTACCAAGTCGAAGTACCAGCGCCAGCTGGCGACCGCCGTCAAGCGCGCCCGCTTCCTGGCCCTGATCCCGTACACCGACAACCACGACGTCTGATGCCCGGCGGGGCGGCCTGGTGCCGCCCCGCTGTGCCAGCTATTCGGACAGCCTGTGTTGCGGGGCATCGCCTCGCTAACGAATAACTCATCTGGAGCAATACCATGCAGCTGATCCTCCTGCAGAAAGTCACCAACCTCGGCAACCTGGGCGACCTGGTCGACGTGAAGCCGGGCTACGGCCGTAACTTCCTCGTGCCGCAGGGCAAGGCCGTTCCGGCCACCGAGAGCAACAAGGCCGAGTTCGAAGCCAAGCGCGCCGAATACGAAGCCAAGGCCCAGGCCATCCACGCCGACGCTGACGCCCGCAAGGCCAAGCTGGACGGCGCGAGCGTGACCATCCCGGCCAACGCTTCGACCGAAGGCAAGCTGTACGGCTCGGTCGGCGCCCGCGAAATCGCCGATGCCTTCACCGCTGCCGGCCTGCCGGTCAGCAAGAGCGAAGTCATCCTGGGCGAAGGTGCCTTCCGCAACATCGGCGAGTACGACGTGCTGATCCACCTGCACGCCGACGTCGAGACCACCGTCAAGGTCGTCGTCGTCGCCGAAGCCTGATCCCACGCCGCAAGGCCTGGCATCACCGCAGAACGGGCGCCCGCAAGGGTGCCCGTTTTGTTTTATGGTTCCGTTTCGTGGCGTGCGGCCACGTCCGGCTGACAGGGTGGGCTGGACAATGTTCCACGCCCATTCGTAGAACACGGCCACATCGGTATACTCAGGGCGTCACACCCGTTCCACGGGCATCGATCCCAGCAGGATCAATGACTTGGAGGGTAAACGCAGGCCGCTTGCCGGCCCCAGTCCGGAACCCCTATGCGTCTTTCCACGATCAAGCTGTCCGGCTTCAAGTCGTTCGTCGATCCGACCACCCTGCACCTGCCGACCAACATGACCGGCGTGGTGGGCCCCAATGGCTGCGGCAAGTCGAACATCATCGATGCCGTGCGCTGGGTCATGGGCGAGAGTTCGGCCAGCCGCCTGCGTGGCGACTCGCTGACCGACGTGATCTTCTCCGGGTCCAATGCCCGCAAGCCGGTCTCGCAGGCTACCGTCGAGCTGATCTTCGACAACTCCGACCACACGATTTCCGGCGAGTACGCCTCGTTCAACGAAATCTCGGTCAAGCGCACGGTCAGCCGCGACGGCACCAGCAACTATTACCTCAACGGCACCAAGTGCCGCCGTCGCGACATCACCGACCTGTTCCTCGGCACCGGCCTGGGCCCGCGCAGCTACTCGATCATCGAGCAGGGCATGATCAGCCAGATCATCGAGGCGCGCCCGGAAGACCTGCGCGTGTACCTGGAAGAGGCAGCCGGCATCTCCAAGTACAAGGAGCGCCGCAAGGAGACCGAGACCCGCATCCGCCACACCCGCGAGAACCTGGACCGGCTGGGCGACCTGCGCGACGAGATCAGCAAGCAGCTCGAACACCTCAAGCGCCAGGCCAGGCAGGCCGAGCAGTACCAGGCCCTGCAGGAAGAGCGCCGGATCAAGGATGCCGAGTGGAAGGCGCTGGAATTCCGTGGTCTCGACGGTCGCCTGTCGAAGCTGCGCGAAGGCCTGTCGCAGGAAGAGACCAAGCTGCAGCAGCTGATCGCCGACCAGCGTGATGCCGAGGCCCGCATCGAGACCTCGCGCGCGCGGCGCGAAGAGGCCGCCGACGCGCTCAACACCGCGCAGGCCGCGGTCTACCAGGTCGGCAGCACGCTGGCGCGCCTGGAACAGCAGATCCAGCACCAGCGCGAGCTGTCGCAGCGCCTGCACAAGGCGCGCGATGAAACCCAGCAGGCCCTGGCCGAACTGGGCCAGCACATCAGCGGCGACGAGGCTAAACTGAGGGTGCTGCGCGAGGCAGTGGAGGCCGCCACCCCGCAGCTGGAAGCGCTGCAGGAAGAGAACGAGATCAAGCAGGAAAGCCTGCGCGAGGCCGAAGACCGGCTGGCCAGTTGGCAGCAGCGCTGGGAGCAGCACACCTCGCAGAGTTCGGAGGCGTCGCGCGCCGGTGATGTCGAGCGCACGCGCGTGGACTACCTGGACAAGCAGATCCTCGACGCCGACCGGCGTCGCGAGGCCCTGGCCGCCGAGCGCGCCGGGCTGGACGTGGACGCGCTGGAAGAAGCCTTCGAGCAGCTGCACCTGCAGCACGACACGCAGAAGGCCGCGCTGGATGAACTGAGCGAAGACGTCGAGCTGCGCAAGCAGGGCGTGGCGGCCGTGCAGGAACAGCAGCGCAATGGCCAGAACGAACTGGCCGAACTGCGCAAGCAGGCCAACGGCCTGCGCGGTCGCCTGGCCTCGCTGGAAACCCTGCAGCAGGCCGCGCTGGGCCAGGAGCAGGGCGCGGCCGTCGCGTGGCTGAAGGCGCGCGGGCTGGATTCGGCGGCACGTGTCGGCGAACGCCTGGACGTCGATGCCGGTTGGGAAAACGCGGTGGAAAGTGCGCTCGGCCAGCTGATCGAAGGCGTGCTGGTCGATGACCCGGGCAGCCTGGTCAACGCCCTCGGCGAACTCGGCGACGGCCACATTGCGCTGGTCGCCAGCGCGGATGCCGAGGTCAAGGCTGCACCGACGTCGCTGGCCGCACGCGTGCGTGGCCCGGCGGCGATCCGTCGCCTGCTGGCGCACCTGCATGGTGCCAAGGACCTGTCCGAGGCGAAGGCCCTGCAGGCCAGCCTTCCGGAAGGCGATTCGATCATCACCCAGAGCGGCGAGCGCCTGGGCCAGGGCTGGCTGCGCGTGTCGCGCTCCGGTGCAGCCCAGCAGGGCGCTCTGCTGCGCGAACGCGAGATCAACGAGCTGCGCGAGCAGATCGAGCAGCTGCAGGACCGCGAGGCCGAGCTGGAAGAACAGCTGGCCGGTTTCCGCGAGCAGCTGCAGGCGGCTGAACAGCAGCGCGAAGACGCGCAGCGTGCGCTGTACCAGGCCCATCGCGCGGTGTCCGAGCTGGCTGGCCAGCTGCAGGGCCAGCAGGGCAAGGTAGAGGCTGCACGCACGCGCATCGACCGCATCGAAGGCGAGCTGAAGCAACTGCAGGAAACGATTGAAGCCAACAACGCGCAGGCGCGCGAAGCGCGCTCGCGGTTGGAGAACGCGGTCAGCAGCATGGGTGACCTGGAGTCGACCCGGCAGCGGCTGGAGGGCGAGCGCCGCCAGCTGACCGAGGCGCGCGACCTGGCCCGCGATGCTGCCCGTGCAGTGCGCGAGCGCTCGCATTCGCTGGCCCTGACCCTGGAATCGCAGCGTGCGCAGCTGGCCTCGTTGAGCCAGGCGCTGGAGCGCATGGGCACCCAGCGCGGGCAGCTGGATTCGCGGCTGGGCGAGCTGCATTCACAGCTGGACGAAGGTGATTCGCCGGTCGAATCGTTGCAGGCCGAGCACCAGAATGCACTGGAAGAGCGCGTGC
Organism: Stenotrophomonas sp. CASM110; assembly: GCF_049384345.1. Classification (NCBI taxonomy): domain Bacteria; kingdom Pseudomonadati; phylum Pseudomonadota; class Gammaproteobacteria; order Lysobacterales; family Lysobacteraceae; genus Stenotrophomonas; species Stenotrophomonas sp. CASM110. Next base: position 201,767 of record NZ_JBMRGI010000004.1, on the reverse strand, counting down.
GGGCGGATCGCGTGCTGACCGAAGCGCGTACGTTGCTGGACGGCATCGACGCCGAGCTGCGCAATTACGAGCAGACCCGTCACCAGCGTGACGAACAGGCGCTGGCCCAGCGCGAGCGTATTTCGCAGCGCAAGCTGGACCAGCAGGCACTGGTGCTCAGCGCGGACACCCTGCAGGCGGCGGTGGAAAAGGCCGGCTTCGTGCTGCAGGACGTGCTCAACGCACTGCCCGAGGATGCGCGCCTGGGCGACTGGGAGCAGGCCGTGCATCAGATCGACGCACGCATGCGCCGGCTGGAGCCGGTCAACCTGGCCGCCATCCACGAGTACGGCGAGGCTTCGCAGCGCTCGGATTACCTGGATTCGCAGCACGCCGACCTGACTACGGCGCTGGAAACCCTCGAGGATGCCATCCGCAAGATCGACCGCGAGACCCGCGGCCGTTTCAAGGACACCTTCGACCGCGTCAATGCTGGCGTGCAGGCGCTGTACCCGCGCCTGTTCGGTGGCGGCCACGCCTACCTGGAGCTGACCGGTGAAGACCTGCTCGACACCGGTGTGACCATCATGGCGCGCCCGCCGGGCAAGCGCGTGTCCAGCATCTCGCTGCTGTCCGGCGGCGAGAAGGCGATGACGGCAGTGGCGCTGGTGTTCGCCATCTTCCAGCTGAACCCCGCGCCATTCTGCCTGCTGGACGAGGTGGACGCGCCGCTGGACGAAGCCAACGTCGGCCGGCTGGCCAACATGGTCAAGGAAATGAGCGAGAAGGTGCAGTTCCTGTTCGTCAGCCACAACAAGGCGACGATGGAGGCCGCGCACCAGCTCTCGGGCGTGACCATGCGTGAACCGGGCGTCAGCCGCCTGGTCAGCGTGGACCTGGAAGAAGCCGCGCGATTGGCGGGCGCGGCCTGACGTGCCATCCTAGTTACCTGAATGAACTAGCCGGAGAACCTATCGAATGTCCGACACGGCACTGTTGCGCATCGGCATCCTGGCCGCCGGCCTGCTGTTGATCGCCGCGATCTTCCTGTTTGGCCGTCCGAAGAAGAAGCCCCAGGGACGCCGCGTGGAAAGCGCGGAACCGGCCAGCGGCGAGCGCCGCGAACCGGTATTGGGCGAGGACGGCGTTGTCGTGGCCGATGGCCGCGTCGAACCGGGCATGGGCACGGAAGGCGAACAGGCCGAACTCGGCCTGGGTGATACCGACCCGGGCGCCAGCGATCTCGGCAAGCGCGCCACCCAGGATTTCGACAAGATCGTTTCGCTGTTCGTGGCCGCCCGGGCCGGTGAGCAGCTGCGCGGCGAAGACATCGTGGTAGCGGCGGAGAAGACCGGCCTGGTGTTCGGCCACATGAACGTGTTCCACCGTCTGGTGGAAGGCCATCCCGAGCGCGGGCCGATCTTCTCGATGGCCAGCATCATGAAGCCAGGCAGCTTCGACATGGCCAACATCCGTGCCATGGAAACCCCGGCCATCGCCTTCTTCCTGACCCTGCCGGCGCCGCTGACCGCGCTGGATGCCTGGGAGAAGATGCTGCCGACGGTGCAGCGCATGGCCGAACTGCTGGATGGCGTGGTGCTGGATGACAGCCGCAACGCCCTGGGTCGCCAGCGCATCGCGCACATCCGTGACGAACTGCGCGCCTACGACCGCCAGCACCAGGCGCCGCCGCTGACCAAGACCCCGCGCTGGTGAGCGCCATGGCGTGCCGACCAACGGTCGGCACCCACCCCGACCAACAGTCGGCACCCACCCCGACCAACGGTCGGCACCCACAACAGTAGATCCACGCCATGCGTGGATGGGGTCTACGCCGGTACGCCGGCCACCTTGGCAAACGCGCGGCGGAACGCGGCCATCTCGTCCTCGCTGCCGACGGTCACGCGCACGTGCTGCGGCCAGATCGGCCAGCTGCGCCCGATCACCACACCGTTGTCGGCCATCGCCTTGGCGAACGTGCTGCCGTCGCGTTGCACGTCGACCACGAAGCAGTTCGCTTCCGACGGCAGGCAGCTGAAACCACGCTTGCCCAGCCATGCGATGGTGGCCTGGCGCACCTTGGCGTTCTGCAGGCGACGCTGCGGAATCAGCTGCGGATCCTGCAGGCTGGCCAGCGCCGCCGCCAGCGCGGGCACCGGTAGCGGGTTGTCGCCGGGGCTGGCCAGCTCGCGCAGACGCTCGGGATGTGCGGCCGCCAGGCCCAGGCGCAGGCCGGCCATGCCGTACAGCTTGGAGAAGGTACGCAGTACGATCAGATCGTCGCGCTGCGCCACCTGCGCGATCAGGCTGGGCTGCTCGCTGTATTGCAGGTAGGCCTCGTCGACCAGCACGCGGGTGGAAGCAGGCTTGTGGGCCAGCAGCCAGGCGAGCTCATCCGGTGGGCTGATCGAACCGGTCGGGTTGTTCGGATTGCACACGTACAGCAGCCCGGTCGGGCGCGCATGCGCGGCTGCGACCATCGCACGCAGGTCGTGTGCGCCGTCATTGCGCAGCGGCACCTTCTGCACGTGTGCACCATGTGCGGCAGCGACCTCGCCCAGGGTCTCGAAGGTGGGGTCGGCCACCACCAGTCCCGCCTGCGGGCCGGTCCACAACGTGGCGGCGCGGTTCAACGGTTCGCTCGAGCCCGGATAGAGGCGCACATGGTCGGCCGGGATACGGGCCTGCTCGATGAAGGCATCGCGCACCTGTGCCGCCAGGGCGAAGCGGTAGCGGCCGCAGCTGGCGATGCTGTCGCGCGCCGCCTGCTGGGCAGCGGGGGAGGGGCCGTAGGGGCATTCGTTGAAGTTCAGGAGTACCGCGCCTTCGGCAGGGGCCGCACCGACGGTGGCCGCGGATTGGGCCTGGCCACGCAGCGGCAGGCCGCTGCCGGCGACGGCAAGGCTGGCACCGGCCAGCTGCAGGAAGCGTCTACGGGAGTCAGGCAGGGTCATGGGCAGGATTCCGATGGGGCCGTCGCACGCTAGCGCCGACGTGAGCGGGCGGCAAGGTGCTTTTTGTGGCGTCGAGCCATGCTCGACTACAGACGTGCCAACCAAGGTTGGCACCTACCGGAGCGGGGAGTGCCCGTCGAGCACGCTCGACGCTGCAAGGGCGGGGCGTTACAGGGCCTGACGGCCGGGCGCGGTAGAATCCCCGGCCATCCCAGAACCACCGGATCCCGATGAGCCCCAGCCCCGCCGAACGCGCCGAAGATCTCCGCCGGCAGATCGCCCAGGCCAACCGCGCCTACCACGAGCTGGACGCGCCGGAGATCCCCGACGTCGACTACGACCGGATGGTGCGCGAGCTGGAAGCGTTGGAGCGCGAGCACCCGGAACTGGCCCGTGCCGACAGCCCGACCCAACAGGTCGGTGCACGCCCGTCCGGCCGCTTCCCCGAAGTGCGCCATGCGGTGCCGATGCTGTCGCTGTCCAATGCCTTCAGCGATGAGGAAGTGGCCGACTTCGTGCGCCGCATCGATGAGCGCCTGGGCCGCCGCAGCCTGCAGTTCTCGGCCGAACCGAAGATGGATGGCCTGGCGATCAGCCTGCGCTACGAGGACGGTCATTTCGTACTCGGCGCAACCCGCGGTGATGGCAGTACCGGCGAGGACGTGACCGCCAACCTGCGTGAAATCGGCGATGTTCCCAAGCGCCTGCACGGCAAGGACTGGCCGGATGTGCTGGAGGTGCGTGGCGAGGTGTACATGGCCCGCGCCGATTTCGAGGCCTACAACGAACGTGCGCGCCAGCAGGGCGGCAAGGTGCTGGCCAACCCGCGCAACGCGGCAGCGGGTTCACTGCGCCAGCTCGATCCGAAGATCAGTGCGCAGCGCCGGCTGAGTTTCTTCGCCTACGGCACCGGTGAAGTGCAGGGCGGCGAGCTGCCGGACACCCATTCGGGCACACTGGCCCAGCTCGGCGCCTGGGGCTTCCCGGTCAGCGGGTTGTGCAAGGTGGTGCAAGGCGCCGACGGCCTGCTCGGCTACTACCGTGACATCGGCGAGCGTCGCGATGGCCTGCCGTTCGACATCGATGGTGTGGTCTACAAGCTGGATGACCGCGCCGGCCAGCAGGCCATGGGTTTTGTCTCGCGTGCACCGCGCTGGGCCATCGCGCACAAGTTCCCGGCGCAGGAACAGAGCACAACGGTGGAGGCGATCGAGATCCAGATCGGCCGCACCGGTGCCGCCACGCCGGTCGCGCGGCTGGCACCGGTGGCTGTGGCCGGCGTGATCGTGTCCAATGCCACGTTGCACAATGCCGATCAGATCGCGCGTCTCGATGTGCGTGTCGGTGACAGCGTGATCGTGCGACGTGCTGGCGACGTGATTCCGGAAGTGGTCAGCGTCATCCTCGACCGCCGTCCACAGGGCACCTCGCCCTGGCAGATGCCGACGCGCTGCCCGGTGTGCGGCTCGGAAATCGTGCGCGAGGAAGGTGCAGCTGCGTGGCGCTGTTCGGGCGAACTGTCCTGCCCTGCGCAGCGCAAGGAGGCCATTGCCCATTTCGCTTCGCGCCGTGCGATGGATATCGACGGCCTCGGCGACAAGTACATCGAAACCCTGGTCGACGCCGGCATCGTCAGGAGCGTGGCCGATCTGTACCGGCTCAACCGCGACCAGCTGTTGCATCTGAAGCTGGTGCTGGATGCCGAGGACCCTTCCGCACTGGCCGCCGCGCTGAAGCTGCACCTGCCGGCAGAAGGCAGCGGCGCGGTGCTCAATGCGGTGCTCAAGCTGGATGGCAACGATCCGGCGTGGCGCGCGCAGGCGCTGGCACAGCCGGCCAGCTTCGAATGGAACACGAAGAAGATCGCCACCAGATGGGCCGACAACCTGATCGCGGCAATCGACGCCAGTCGCGCAGCCACGCTGGAGCGCCTGCTGTTCGCGCTTGGCATCGAGCACGTCGGCGAGAGCACGGCCAAGGCGCTGGCGCAGTGGTTCGGTGACCTGGAACTGATCCGCCACCTGCCATGGCCGTTGTTCAAGCGCGTGCCGGACATCGGTGGCGAAGTGGCGCGTTCTCTCGGCCATTTCTTCGAGCAGCAGGGCAACCAGCAGGCCATCGACGACCTGCTGCAGGTCGGGCAGGTGCGCATCAGTGATGTGCACGCGCCCAGTGCCAAGCTGCGCGAAGGCCTGGATCTGGCGCAACTGCTGGTCGAATCGGAAATCCCCGGCATCACCCGCCTGCGTGCGGAGAAGCTGGTGGCTGCCTTGCCGGGTGCCCAGGCGGTGCTGGATGCCGAGCATGGCCAGTTCGTCAACGCCGGCCTGCCGGACGACACTGCGCGCGGTCTGGCCGACTGGCTCGATGCCGATGGCCATGGCGCGATGCTGCTGGCAGCCGAGAAGGCGATGCAGCAGATCCTGGCCAAGGCGCCGGCGCTGGCCGAGATCGTGGCCGGCCCGCTGGATGGGCAGACCGTGGTGCTGACCGGCACCCTGGCCCAGCTCACCCGCGATGCCGCCAAGGAACGCCTGGAAGCGCTGGGTGCCAAGGTTTCCGGCAGCGTGTCGAAGAAGACCAGCTTCGTGGTCGCCGGCACCGAGGCCGGCTCCAAGCTGGACAAGGCGCAATCGCTGGGCGTGCCGGTGTGGGACGAAGACCGCCTGCTGGCCTACCTCGCCGAACACGAATGATGACCCGCCGGGTGCCTGGCGCCCGGCATGAAAGACAAAGGAACACCGATGCAGACCGCCCCGCTGGATTTCCGCCTGGCCACCCGTGCCGACGAAGAACTGTTGATCGCGTTGATGCGCGAGTTCTACGCCGAAGACAGGATCGACTTCGATGACGCGCGCGTGCGTCGCGGCGTGGACGCGCTGCTGGCCGATCCGCGCAATGGCGAAGTGCTGCTGTGGCTGGACGAGGCGGGCGAGGTGGTCGGCTACGCGGTGATCGCGATGGGCTTCAGCCTGGAGCAGGGCGGCCACTTCATGCTGCTGGACGAGCTGTACCTGAGTCATCGCGCGCGCGGTCGTGGTCGCGGCAAGCAGGCGCTGGCCATCTGTGAACAGCGCGCTCGCGGGCGTGGTGTCAGCCGCCTGCGCCTGGAGGTGAACCACCACAACGAACTGGCCCGCCGCCTGTACCTGGCCAGCGGCTACATCGACGACACCCGCGATCTGCTGACCCTGCCGCTCGACCATCCGCGCCCGGAGGGCATCCTGTGAGCGAGGCCCTGCTGCGCGCGCTGCAGCAGCGCGCCACGCTCAACGCGCTGGTGCGCCGCTTCTTCGCCGAGCGCGATGTGCTGGAGGTGGAAACGCCGATCCTGTCGGTGGCAGGCAACACCGAGCCGAACATCGACAGCTTCCATACCGATTTCACCGGCCATGTCGATGCCGGTGGCCGTCGTCGCTGGCTGCGCACTTCGCCGGAATATCCGCTCAAGCGCCTGCTGGCGGCCGGTGTGGGCGACTGCTACGAACTGGGCCGGGTGTTCCGCAACGGCGAGGCCGGTGGCCGCCACAACCCGGAATTCACCATGCTGGAGTGGTATCGGGTCGGCTGGGACCACCACCGGTTGATGGAGGAAACCGCCGAGTTGGTCGGCCAGGCGCTGGCCCTGGTCGGACGCCGTGCAACGCTGCGTGTGTTGAGTTACCGCGAGCTGTTCCAGCAGCACGTGGGCCTGGATCCGTTCGAGGCCGATGAAGCCGCGCTGCGTGTTGCACTTGGCGACGTGCACATCGACCCGGTCGGGTTGACCCGTGATGACTGGCTGGACCTGTTGATGACCCACCACATCCAGCCGCAGTTCGATGACGCGGTGATGACCGTGGTGCATGACTGGCCGGCCAGCCAGGCCGCGCTGGCCCGCATCCGTCCGGGCACGCCGCCGCTGGCCGAGCGTTTCGAGCTGTACCTGGGTGCAGTGGAGCTGGCCAACGGCTATCACGAACTGAACGACGCCCACGAGCAGCGCGCCCGGTTCCAGCGTGACCAGCAGCGCCGCCACGAACGTGGACAGGTGCAGCCGGCCGTGGACGAGGCACTGCTGTCGGCGTTGCCGTCGATGCCTGCCTGTGCCGGCGTGGCGGTGGGTGTCGATCGCCTGTTGATGGCGATGAACCGCACGCCACGCATCGCCGATGTGCTGGCCTACGACTTCGCCCACGCGTGATCCCCGCGTGTTGCTGAACATCGCAGGCTGAACGAAACGCGGGTTCGGTGCGCTTGCGTCGGTAAGCACGATGATGCTCTTATCACGGCCAATGCCGGACACTGGCATCCAGTTCATCCATTCCTGCTGGGGAAGGCTTTGGTCAAGTGGTTCGCGGTTGTCGCTGCACCGGTGTACTCCATTGCGCTCTGGGGTGCCTGGCTGCCGTCGCCGGCGTCGGCCCAGCAGGTGGGCTACGACGATGAAGTGGTGACCTGCGAATCACGCGACATGGGTTGGGTGCACTGCGATATCGAGGTTGCCAACGGCGTCGACCTGGTGCGCCAGCTGTCCAGCAACAGCTGCATCCGCGGCAGCGAGTGGGGCACTGACCGCAGTGGTGTGTGGGTCACCCTGGGCTGCCGTGCCGAGTTCCGCGCCCGGCGCGCAGCGGGCGCGGCGCCGCCGGCTGACAGCTCGGGCAAGCGCCTGGTGCGCCGTGTGGTGCGCTGCGAGTCCAATGGCCGTCCGCAGAGTTGCCCGGTACGACTCGATGGCGCGCCGGTGCGCCTGCTGCGCCAGTTGTCGGTGTTGCCGTGCCGCGAAGGGCAGGGCTGGGGCTACAAGCGCAATGAAGTCTGGACCAGCCGTGGCTGCCAGGGTGACTTCGAAGTGGCCGATGACGATGGCCGCTTCGTCGACATGCCGCGCCGCCTGACCTGCGAATCGAAGTCGAAGAAGCGGCGCTTCTGCGGTGCCAGCATCTCGGTTGGCGCCGTGGTCTCCGAGCAGCTGTCCAGCACGCCCTGCGAGGAAGGCAGTACCTGGGGCTGGAGCCGCAACGGGATCTGGGTGGACGGCGGCTGCCGCGCCGAATTCTCGGTGAATTGAGCCCGGGCAGGCTCCAACCCTGCGGGGCGTGGCCCTACAATGGGCCCATGAACACTGCCTCTGACATCGACTACGCCCGTTACGACCACATCCGCCCGATCCTGTGGACCGGCGATGCCCTGCAACTGCTGGACCAGCGCAAGCTGCCGTTCGTGGTCGAGCACGTGGTCTGCCATGACAGCGACGAGGTTGCCAGCGCGATCCACGCATTGACCGTGCGTGGCGCGCCGGCGATCGGCATTGCCGCTGCCTGGGGTGTCGTGCTGGCTGCACGCGAGGTGCAGGCCGCCGATGGTGCGCACGCCCTGCAGCAGCTGGAACCGGCCCTGCAGCGCCTCAATGCATCGCGCCCGACTGCGGTCAACCTGGCCTGGGCGCTGGCGCGCATGCGCCGTTGCCTGAACGCCGCCGGCGCCGACTGGAAGGCGTTGCTGGAATCGGAAGCGCAGGCCATCGCCGAGGAAGACCTGGCCGCCAACCGCCACATGGGTGCACTGGGCGCGGGCCTGATCGAGGCTGGCAGCGGCGTGCTGACCCACTGCAATACCGGCTCGCTGGCCACTGCGGGGTTCGGTACCGCGCTGGGCGTGATCCGCGCCGGCATGGCCCAGCACCGCATCGCCCGCGTGTTCGCCGGCGAGACCCGGCCGTGGCTGCAGGGGGCACGCCTGACCGTGTGGGAACTGCAGCAGGACGGCATCGATGCCACCCTGATCGCCGATTCGGCTGCCTCGCACCTGATGAAGACCGGCGCCGTGCAATGGGTGATCGTGGGCGCGGACCGCATCTGCGCCAATGGCGATACCGCCAACAAGATCGGCACCTACCAGCTGGCCATCGCCGCCCGCCACCACGGCGTCAAGTTCATGGTGGTCGCACCGTCCTCGACCGTGGACATGGAGACCGTGGACGGCAGCCAGATCGAGATCGAGCAGCGCGACCCGGGCGAGCTGTACGGCGTGGGGGGTACCCGTACCGTCGCCGAGGGCATTGCTGCCTGGAACCCGGTGTTCGACGTCACCCCGGGCGAGCTGATCGACGCCATCGTGACCGAGCGCGGGGTCATCCTGAACCCGACCGCCGGGAACATGCGCACCGCCTTCGGCGGCTGAGGCGGGCAGGAAGGTCCCGGGGTCGGATCCCTTTTCGCAGGAAAGGGCTCTGACCCCAGGCAGGCCTCATCCACGCACGGCGTGGATCTACTGATTTCGCGCAGCCGAGCATGGGCTCGGCTCTACAGGGGCGGTATGGGGCCCTAAGTTCCTGATTTGTGCCGGTAAAATCCCCGTAAAGGGAGGCGGAAAACGGCCTGTTGTGGTAGTATCCACAGGTTGAATCGAGGTTCCGGCGCGACCCCCTCCCGCAGAGGGCTGCGCCGGACTGGACCGCTACCAGACAACGGAACCCGAATGGCAGAAACCGCCAAGGAAATCATCCAGGTCAACCTGGAAGACGAGATGCGCAAGAGCTACCTCGATTACGCCATGAGCGTGATCGTGGGCCGCGCGCTGCCGGATGCGCGCGACGGCCTCAAGCCGGTGCATCGCCGCGTGCTGTACGCGATGAACGAACTCAACGCGCACAGCAACAAGCCCTACTTCAAGTCGGCGCGTATCGTCGGTGACGTCATCGGTAAGTACCACCCGCATGGCGATCAGTCGGTGTACGACACGCTGGTGCGCTTGGCACAGCCGTTCTCGCTGCGCTACATGCTGGTCGACGGCCAGGGTAACTTCGGTTCGATCGACGGCGACTCCGCTGCAGCAATGCGATACACCGAGGCGCGCATGTCGCGCCTGGCGCATGAGCTGATGGCGGACATCGACAAGGAAACCGTCGATTTCCAGCCCAACTACGATGAGAAGGAACTGGAGCCGACGGTCATGCCGACCCGGTTCCCGAACCTGCTGGTCAATGGTTCGGCTGGCATCGCGGTGGGCATGGCGACCAACATTCCGCCGCACAACCTGAGCGAATCGATCAACGCCTGCATCGCGCTGATCGACAACCCGGACATCGATGTCGACGGCCTGATGGAATACATCCCGGGCCCGGATTTCCCGACTGCCGGCATCATCAACGGCACTGCCGGCATCGTCGCCGGCTACCGCACCGGCCGTGGCCGCGTGCGCATCCGTGCCAAGGCCGATATCGAAGTGGCCGACAACGGCCGCGAATCGATCATCGTCACTGAAATTCCTTACCAGGTGAACAAGGCGCGTCTGATCGAGAAGATCGCCGAGCTGGTCAAGGAAAAGAAGATCGAAGGCATCAGCGAGCTGCGCGATGAGTCCGACAAGGACGGCATGCGCATCTACATCGAGATCAAGCGCGGTGAATCTGCCGAGGTTGTGCTGAACAACCTGTACCAGCAGACGCAGATGGAATCGGTGTTCGGCATCAACATGGTGGCGCTGGTCGATGGCCGCCCGCAGTTGATGAACCTCAAGCAGATGCTGGAGGCGTTCGTCCGCCACCGTCGCGAAGTGGTCACCCGCCGCACCGTGTTCGAGCTGCGCAAGGCGCGCGCCCGTGCCCACGTGCTGGAAGGCCTGACCGTTGCGTTGGCCAACATCGACGAGATGATCGAACTGATCAAGACCTCGCCGAACCCGAACGAAGCCCGCGAGCGCATGCTGGCCCGCGTGTGGGAGCCGGGCCTGGTCGGTGCGATGCTGGGTGCGGCCGGTGCCGAGGCCTCCCGTCCTGAAGACCTGCCCAAGGGCGTGGGCCTGATCGAGGGCGGCTACCAGCTGACCGAGATCCAGGCCACCCAGATCCTGGAGATGCGGCTGCACCGCCTGACCGGGCTGGAGCAGGACCGCCTGACCGACGAGTACAAGCAGCTGCTGGAAGTGATCGCCGGGCTGATCCACATCCTGGAAGATCCCGACCGCCTGCTGCAGGTGATCCGCGAGGAGCTGGTCAACGTCAAGGCCGAATTCGGCGACGAACGTCGTACCGAAATCCGCCACAGCGAAGAAGACCTGGACATCCTCGACCTGATCGCGCCGGAAGACGTGGTGGTTACCGTGTCGCATGCCGGTTACGTGAAGCGGCAGCCGGTGAGCGTGTACCGCGCACAGCGCCGTGGTGGCCGTGGCCGCAGCGCGGCGGCGACCAAGGAAGAGGATTTCATCGAACAGCTGTGGCTGGTCAACACGCACGACACGCTGCTGACCTTCACCAGCTCGGGCAAGGTGTTCTGGCTGCCGGTCTACCAGCTGCCCGAAGCCGGTTCCAACGCCCGCGGCCGTCCGATCATCAACTGGATCCCGCTGGAGCCGGGCGAACGCGTGCAGGCCGTGCTGCCGGTGCGCGAGTACGCCGATGGCCAGTTCGTGTTCTTCGCCACGAAGAACGGTACGGTCAAGAAGACCCCGCTGAGCGAGTTCGCCTTCCGCCTGGCCCGCGGCAAGATCGCGATCAACCTGGACGAGGGCGATGCCCTGGTCGGTGTCGGCCTGACCGATGGCGAGCGTGACATCCTGCTGTTCGCCTCCAACGGCAAGACCGTGCGCTTCGGTGAAGACAAGGTCCGCTCGATGGGCCGTACCGCCACCGGCGTGCGCGGCATCAAGATGCCGGCCGGCGAGGAAGTGGTCAGCCTGATCGTGGCCGAAAGTGCCGGTGGCAGCGAGGACGAGAACGAGGACGACAGCGGTGTCGAGGAAGCCGCTGCCAATGGCGACGCGGTGATCGACGGCGCCGACGACGCCAGCGTTCAGTACATCCTTACCGCCACCGAGAACGGCTACGGCAAGCGCACCCCGCTGCCGGACTACCCGCGCAAGGGCCGTGGTACGCAGGGCGTGATCGGCATCCAGACCACCGAGCGCAACGGCAAGCTGGTCGCCGCAGTGCTGATGGGCTCCAGCGACGAAGTCCTGCTGATCTCCGATGGTGGCACCCTGGTGCGTACGCGTGGCTCGGAAATCAGCCGCGTCGGCCGCAACACCCAGGGCGTGACCCTGATCCGCCTGTCCAAGGACGAGAAGCTGCAGGCGGTGGAGCGCATGGATGCCTCGATCGACGAGGACGAGGATGAGGTGGCAGTGCCTGCCTCTGCCCCGGCCGCGACCACGACCGATGGCGCCCCGGCGGCTTCCAGCAGCGAGGACGCCGCGCAGGAGTGATCCTGCCGCAAGGTTGAGCTACGCGACGACGCCGGCCCTGTGCCGGCGTCGTCGTATCCGGATGCCGCACATACGCGCGCGCTTCACGTCGGCGGTGGGATAACGGCGCATGCTGCCCCCGGAGATCGACGATGTCCGCCACGCCGCCGTCCGCTCCTGCTCCCGTCCGCGCCTCCCGGCATCCTCTCGTTACCGTGCTGTCGCTGCTGCTGGTCCTGCTCGGCCTGGTCATCGGCGGGCTCGGCGCATGGCTGCTCAGCCTGGGCGGCTCGGCGTACTACGCCATCGCCGGGGCCGGCCTGCTGGCCAGTGGCCTCCTGTTGTTCGGCAATCGCCGCAGCGGCGCGCTGCTGTATGCGCTGGTGTTCGCCGGTACGCTGTTGTGGACCTGGTGGGAGTCGGGCAGCGACTACTGGCGCTGGGTACCGCGGCTCGGCCTGGTGACCGCGCTTGGCATCGTGCTGGCGCTGCTGGCGCCCACCCTCCACCAACCGGTTTCCAGGCGCCTGTCGCGCAGCGTGGCCGGCGTGCTGATGCTGGTGTTCGTCGCTGCCTTCGGATTGGCGTTCGCGCCGCACGGCGAAGTGGACGGGCACCAGCCGTTCCCGGAAGGCGCGGCCAGCGTCGGGCTGGAACCGACCCGCGACACCACCGGCCTGCAGCCGGCCGACCAGCCTGCCGAAGGGGACTGGCCGGCGTGGGGGCGCAGCAATGCCGCCACCCGCTATTCGCCGCTGCAGCAGATCACCCCGGCCAACGTGGCCACGCTGCAGCTGGCCTGGCAGTTCCGCACCGGCGATATGCCGAAGAAGCGCTGGGGTGCGGAAACCACGCCACTGAAGATCGGCGACCGTCTGTACCTGTGCACCGCCCGCAACCGCCTGATCGCACTGGATGCGGCCAGCGGCAAGGAAGTGTGGCGGTTCGATCCGAAGGTAAAGGACGCTTCGATTCCATACACCGCCGCCTGCCGTGGCGTGAGTTATTACGAGCAACCGGCCACGCCGATCCTCGCCGATGCCGCATTGGCCGATGCCGCTGCTGATCTGGCGTTGCCGGAACCGCCGCCCAGTGCCACCCGCAGCGCTGCACCGGGCAGTCGTCCGGCATGCTGGGCGCGCATCATCGAGGGCACGCTGGACGGGCGCATCATCGCGGTGGATGCCGACAGTGGCCGCCCCTGTGCGAATTTCGGCAACAACGGCCAGGTCGACATCACTCTGGGCATGGGCGAGGTGCCACCGGGCTATGTGTCGATCACCTCGCCACCGGCCATCGTGCGCGGGGTGATCGTCACCGGCCACCAGGTGCTGGATGGTCAGCGCCGCGACGCGCCGTCGGGCGTGATCCAGGCCTACGATGCGATCACCGGCAAGCTGCGCTGGGCGTGGGACATGGACCAGCCCGAACGCAGCGGCCTGCCGCCGCATGAGCAGACCTACACGCGCGGCACGCCGAACATGTGGACCACCGCGACCGGTGATGAGGCGCTGGGGCTGGTCTATCTGCCGCTGGGCAATTCCGCTGGCGATTACTGGAGTGGCTCACGCACGGAAAACCAGAACCGCTACGCGACGTCGCTGGTGGCGATCAATGTGGCCACGGGCAAGCCGGCCTGGCATTTCCAGGCGGTGCGCAAGGATGTGTGGGACTACGACCTGGGTTCGCAGGCCAGCCTGATCGATTACCCGACGGCGGCTGGCAAGGTGCCGGCGCTCCTGCTGCCGACCAAGCAGGGTGATCTCTACATCCTTGACCGCCGCAACGGCCAGCTGCTGACCGCCGCCGAAGAGCGCAGGGTGCCGGTCGGCGGTGTCGAACCGGAACAACGCTCACCCACGCAGCTGTTCTCGCTGTATCACACGCTGCGCCGGCAGCATGACCTGACCGAGCGCGACATGTGGGGCATCACCCCGGTCGACCAGCTGATCTGCCGCATCCAGTTCCGCAAGGCGTACTACGAAGGCTTCTACACCCCGCCGAGCAGTGATCGCCATTCCATCGAATATCCCGGCTACAACGGCGGTTCGGATTGGGGAAGTGTGTCCATCGATACACGCCGCGGCGTGATCGTGGCCAACTACAACGACATGCCCAACTACAACCGGCTGGTGCCACGCGCCGAGGCCGACAGGCTGGGCTGGCTGCCACGCGAGAAGGTCCGGTTCGACAAGGGCGGCGCCGAAGGCGCGGGCGACCCACAGGTGGGCACGCCCTACGCCATCCAGGTGAACGCCGGTTGGCGCCTGCCGTTCACTGGTCTGCTGTGCAAGCAGCCACCCTATGGCGGCATCCGGGCCATCGACCTGCGCACCGGCAAGCTGCTGTGGGACCGTCCGTTCGGCAGTGCGCGCGGCAACGGACCATTCGGCATCCGTTCCGGCCTGCCCATCGAGATCGGCACGCCGAACAATGGCGGTTCGGTAGTCACCGCCAGCGGCCTGATCTTCATCGCCGCCGCCACTGATGACCTGCTGCGCGCCATCGACCTGAAGACCGGCAAGGAGCTGTGGCATGCCAAGCTGCCCGCGGGTGGCCAGGCCAATCCGATGGTGTACGCGCAGGGCGGGCGCCAGTACGTGGTGATCATGGCTGGCGGCCACCATTTCATGGAAACCCCGAACGGCGATTACGTGATGGCCTACGCACTGCCGAAATAGCGCTGCCGGCCTGAGTGCGGCCTACGGGCTGTGACCGCTGTCGCTGAAGTTGCGCTGGCGACCGGGCAGCATCCATCATCGGAACAGGACGGGGCCGGCCAACGCCCCCAGGGAAGGAAACGCATGCTGAACTCCGAACGCCTGCCGGGGCGTGCCACCCGGCTGCTGGCAGGACTGCTTCTGCTTGGCCCTTGCCTGTGGGCAAGCGCGCAGGCGTCGCCCCAGCCCGCCGCACGCAAGGTGCCCAGCGGTGCCGAACTGATCGCAGGCGATGCGCGCTCTCTGAGCCCCGCTCATGCGCCTTGCATGGCGGCCGCAGGCACCGCGCTGGACGCCCGTCGCCGTTGTGCCGACGCTGAACTCAAGGTGCACGACGATGCACTCAATGCCGCCTACAGCGCGGCGCGCTCCACACTGACCGCCAGTGATCAGCAGGTGCTGCGCGATCTGCAGCGGCAATGGCTGCACCAGCGCGACAGCCGGTGCCCGGAAGGCAGCACGGCCGTTGCCCAGCTGGATTCACAGCAGTGCCGCACGCACATGACCCTGCTGCGTGCCCGCCAGTTGCAGGGCGGCGGTGCGGCGGCGCTGGTGGCGGAAGCCAAGGCGGCCCCGGCGCCGGCGCAGGCCGCTGTGCATGCCGCCGATGCCGCGCCCGACAAGCAGGGCAGGATCGTCCTGCGGCCCGGCGAGGGCAGGCTCACACCGGCACTGCAGGTGGTCTTCCAGGTGACCGATTGCAGCGGCACCGACAACGTGACGACCTGCGAGGTGCGGAGCATGGGCGTGACCCGTGGTGGGCGCAACGTGGTGGTCACGGACGTGCAGCCGCGCCTGACCCGCGCCGGCACCGGTGCCCAGGGTGCGACCGCCGTGCTGCTGACCGTTTCGGATTTCAATGGTGATGGCGTGCCGGACCTGCAGGTGTGGCAGGACAACAGCGGTGTCTACAACGTTCCGGTGCATGCGTTCTACCTGTTCGATGCCAAGCGCAACCGCTATGTGCGTGCCAAGGCGTTGGAAGCGGCCATCGGTGGGCGCGACATCGACCATATCGACAATGGGCGGTTCGTGCTTCGCGCGAAGGTCAGCCCGTGCGAGCGCGAGGACAAGGTCATCCAGCTGCGCGGAACCGGCGCGCGCACGTTGCTGCAGCGCCGCTATGACACCTGCAGGGGCGAGGCCCCTACCGAATCGGACCTGCTGAAGTAGGTCTTCCCCCGACGAATGGATGCGTTCCGGAACTGGAGAGCTGAAGGATGAGCGAAGGCTATGGAAAAGGTGGGTCGGGCTTCGGCCTGACCCGGGACCAGTCGGTCGAGATGATCGTGCGTACCTGCATCGACAACGGCATTACCGACCATCGGCAGATTGCCTATGTGCTGGCCACGGCGCAGCACGAATCGCGTGATTTCGCCGCGCCCGAGGAAGACTGGGGCAGGAAGCAGGCGGTGGATCTGCGCTACTTCGGCGGCGAGGAGTACTTCGGCCGGGGCTTTGCCCACCTCACCCACGTCAACAACTACGAGCGGCTGGGCGAGGCTCTGGGGATCGGCCGCGAGCTGGTCGAGCATCCGGAACGGGCTGCCCAGGCAGACATCGCCACCAAGGTGCTGGTGGTGGGGATGCGCGACGGCCTGTTTGGTGCGCGGCTGTCCGACAACGTCAACGCCAACCATGCCGACTACCGGCAGGCGCGGGCCTCGGTCAATGGCGGTGAGCTGAACAACGGCAGTCCCTATCCAGACGCCATCGCCACACGGGCCACTGAATGGGAATCCCAGGTTGCCGGCCTGGTCCAGCGTGTGCAGCAACCAGGCTTCCAGATGCCGGTGCCGACCCCCCAGGCGCCCGCCGGGGCGATGGACCTGCACCGGGGTGACGCCAACCAGCACGTGCTGGAAGCGCAGCAGTACCTGCAGCGCTTGGACATCCGCAACAACGCCAATGCCGCGATCAAGCCCGACGGTGATTTCGGCGCCTCCACCGAGCAGGCCGTGCGCCGCTTCCAGACCGAGCGGGGTATCAGCCCGGCCAATGGCCGCATCGACGCTGCGCTGCTGGAACGCATGCGCAGCGACACGCTGGCGGTCGATCCGGACTTCAAGCGCCGGACGGTGACCGACCTGACCGGCCCGCTGGCCGACGGCAACCTGGGCCCCGGTGAGAAGGGCGAGCCGGTGTTCGAAATGCGCCGGCAGCTGGAGGCGTTGGGGTACCTGACCGAACCGAACCCACGTGCCGAGCGCGATGCGCGCACGTTTGATGCCGGCATGCAGGCGGCCATGCGCAACTTCCAGCAGGACTATGGCCTGCCGCTGCGCCCCGGCGGCGTCATCGACACGGATGCGCGCCGGCAGTTGAACGATGCCGCCGTCGCTCGCGAACATGCGCCGACCACCGAGTTCGACCGCGCGGAGAACTGGCCGCCGCAGCGTCCGCCCTATACGCGGGCGGAGTTCCAGCCGGAGCAGGTGCAGGCGCGGCAGCAGGCCGCGGCGAATGCACCGGTCGCTGGTCCGGCCGCGCCGGAGCCCGCACCGCAGCCCAATGGCATGGAATCGCTGTCGCCCAGGGACGCCGCGCTGTTCGAGCGCATCCGCCAGGGGGTACCTGGCACCATCGGCGACGAGCACGTCATGCAGGCAGTGCTGGAGTCCAAGCGCAACGGCATCGATGATGCCGCGCGCGTCGACCGGGTGATGATGGCCGGAGACCGCCTGTGGGTTGCCGGGTTGATTCCCGGTGAGCGCGCCAGTGTGGATACGGCACAGCCGGCGCGCTCGATGGAGGAAACGGTGAATGATCTGGCCGGTGACAACCGGCAGCGCGAGCACCAGCTCACCCTCGAAAGCCGCCAGCATGAGAACCGCGGGCCTTCAATGGCCTGAGCCTGCGGCAGCGACGTGCCCGCAGTGGGTCCGTCGCTGCCGGCAGGGTGTTTACAGCGTCACCACCACTTTGCCGATCTGTTCGTTCGATTCCAGGTAGCGGTGGGCGTCCTGGATCTGTGCGAAGGGGAACACCTTCGCGATCTTCGGCGCCAGCGTGCCCTTGTCCAGGCCGTCGACGATGAACGCCTTGGCACGTGCCAGCGCGGCATCGTCGGAGACGATTTCCGAGTACAGGTAGCCCTTCAGCGTCAGCGACTTGCCCAGCACGTTGAACAACGGGAACGGGGTGGGTTCGCTGCTCAGCGCGCCGTATTCCAGCAGGATGCCGCCACGGGCCATTGCCTCGGTCAGCGGCACGAACTGCGGGCCACCGATCGGGTCGAACACCACGCGGGCGCCGGCACCGCCGGTGATGCGCGCCACTTCGGCTGCCAGGTCCTGTTCCTGGGTGGCGATGACATGGGCGGCACCGGCATCGAGCAAGGCCTGGCGCTTGCCCGAGCCACGGGTCACCGCAATCGGCGTGGCACCCACTGCATTGGCGATCTGGATCGCGGCCAGGCCGACGCTGCTGCTGGCAGCGGTGATGATGACGGAATCCCCGGCGGCCAGCTGCGCCTGCTCCAACAGTGCGCCCCAGGCGGTGACGTACTGCATCCACACCGCAGCCGCCGTTTCGAAGCCCAGCGCCTGCGGGTGCTTGACCACCAGTCGTGCCGGCACGTTGGCCAGCTCGCCGTAGGTGCCCCAGCGGGCGATGTCCAGCGGCGGCACCACGCTCACCGCATCGCCAGCAGTGAATCCGCTCACCGCACTGCCGACCGCCTCGACCATGCCGGCCGCTTCATAGCCCAGCCGGCTGGGGAACTGCGCCTCCTGCAGATAGGCGCCGTTGCGGAACATCACCTCGGCACGGTTCAGGCCGATGGCCTTGACCCGGATCTGGACCTCGTCGGCGGCGGGGGCGGGAACATCGATGTCGTCGATGCGCAGCACATCGGCGCTGCCATATTCGTGGATGCGGACAACCTGGCTCATGGGGGGGGCTCCTGGGCAAGGCCGGCGCTGGGGCCGGCGGAAAGGTGGAGGCTACTGTGCGCGTGGCCTGCCCCCAGAATAAGGGGTAATCTGGCGTTTCATTGAAAACCAATTGTTTGCAATGGACCTGATCGCTCCCCTGCGGACCTTCGTCAAAGTGGCCGAGGTTGGCTCCTTCGCCGCTGCCGCCGACGCGCTGGGCCTGTCGCCGCAGCTGGTCGGCAAACACGTGCAGTCGCTGGAACAACACCTGGGCGTGCGCCTGCTCAACCGCACCACGCGCAAGCAGAGCCTGACCGACTTCGGCCAGGCCTATCTGGCCCGTGCGCGGGTGATCCTGGAGGAGGTGGAAGGCGCCGAGCAGCTGGCCGAAGTGGCGCGCGGGCGGCCGATGGGGCGCCTGCGCGTCAGCGCACCGGTCACCTTCGGCGTGCATGCACTGGGACCGGCGGTGGTGGCCTACCTGCAGCAGTACCCGGACGTGCAGGTTGATCTGAACCTGTCCAACAGCCTGGTGGACATCGTCGAGGACGGCTTTGATCTGGTATTCCGCACCGGTGATCTGGCCGACAGTGGGCTGGTGGCGCGACGGCTGGGGCCGTATCCGCTGGTGCTGTGTGCATCGCCGGCGTACCTCGCATCGCGCCCGGCCATTGTCCATCCGGCCGATCTGAGTCGGCACGAGTGCCTGGGCTTCGCCCATTCGATCATCCGCACGCGCTGGAGTTTCCGCGATGCTGACGGCAGCGTGCTGAGCGTGCCGGTGTCCAGCCGCTTCATGGTCAACCAGGCCGAGCCGCTGCTGACCGCGGCAGTCGGAGGGCTGGGGTTGATCCTGCAGCCCCATGAAATGCTTGCCGCCGCGCTGGCGCGTGGTGAACTGGTGGAAGTGCTGCCGGACTACGTGCCGGTATCGACGTGGATCAACCTGGTGTACCCGCGCGACCGCCAGCTGACGCCCAAGCTGCGCAGTTTCCTGGACTTCTGCGTGGCTCGCTTCAGCGAGCAGACGATGGCACGGCGATAGCACGGCATCGGTTGGCATTCCTGTGACTGCCTGCGAAGGATCGCCCTGAGACGATTGGCCGGTTGCCGCTGCGTAGCGCGCGCTTGCTGCTGGGGCTGGCGGCATTGCTGTTCGCCGCCAACGTGATTGCGCAGCAGACGACTGCGCAGGCGCTGGCCGCGTGGGAAGCGCAGGGGCGTGCGGATGGCCTGGCGCGACCGGATATCGAATGCCAGGATTTCCTGCAGGCGATGGGCCGGAAGCCTGCGGGACTGGAATACAGCGGCTGCAGCCAGGACGACGCGTCCTGCATCAAACCCATGCAGGCCCACTACCGCGTTCCAGGTACCCAGGCAGTGAAGGTGGAAGCCTATCTGCGCGAGACCTTTGCCATGCCTGCATTGCGCTACGCCTGTTGCGGCTGGAGCAATGGCGCGCCGTACTACTGGCGCGACGGCCCGGATGCGGTGAGGTACCAGATCGGCATGGGCGTGGAATCGCTGCCGCATGAGCGGGGCGATTGGCATCGCATCGAGGCGTTCATCGTCACGGCTGAGGTGCTGCGGCAGGGTCCCTGGCATGGATGCAGCGGGCGGTTCCATGATCTAGGATGCGCCCAGGGATACCCGCAAAGGAACTGCCATGAAGGCTGTTGGATGCCTGCTGCTCTGCAAAGTACTGGCCTGTTCGGTGCTGATGACGCTTTGGGCTGTTCCGGCAGTGGGCGCCGCCTCCAGCGTGCGTGCACATCCGCGTGCGCAGGACGCCATCGGTGACTGGCTTGCGGCCTTCAATGCGGGCAGCCTCGAGGGGTTGCAGGCATTCGCCGATAGATACGCGAAGAAGCAAGGCAGCGGTCCCAAGGACTATCTCGAGTTCCGCGAAAGCACAGGCCCCTTGCGCGTACTCGAATCAACCGAGAGTGCACCCGGCCAAGCGAAGCTGCTGGTGATGGGCCAGATGAACGAACGCGCGATGTGGGTGACCGCCGTCATGGACCCGGCCAATCCGTCGCACCTGATGCAGTTCCAGATCGAGGGCACTGAAACGCCGGACAAGCACAAGCCGGCACGGGTTGCATTGCCTGCCCTGATGGCCGACGTCACAGCAAAGCTGGAGGCGCTGCGGGCACAGGACGCGCTGTCGGGCGCGTTGCAGGTGGCACAGAATGGGAAGGTGCTGCTGGACTGGCGCGGTGGTGATGCCGATCGCAGCACTGGAATTGCAGTGGGCGTGGAGACGCAGTTCCGCCTTGCGTCCTCCAACAAGATGTTCACCGCCGTGGCCATCCTGCAGCTGGTGCAGGATGGCAGGCTCAGTCTCGATGACACGATCGGCAAGCACTTGCCGGACTATCCGAACAAGGCTGTCGCCAGCAGCGTGACCGTGCGCGAGTTGCTGTCACACACCAGTGGCCTGGGGGACTTCTTTGGCGATGGTTTCGAACAGTATTCCGCGTCCCTGAAGACGCTGGATGACTACGTGCAGCGGTTCGCCAGGGATGCGCCGCAGTTCACGCCCGGCAGCCAGGACAGCTACTCCAACTATGGCTTCATCGTATTGGGACGCATCATCGAGGCGGTATCGGGGCAGTCGTACTACGCATATGTGGAGGAGCACATCCTGCACCCGGTGGGCATGACCGGCACCGGCTTCGAGCCGGAAACAGCGAGCGTTCCAAAGCGTGCCGTCGCTTACACGAAGCACGATGGGCAATGGGTCCGTGAAACGAAGTCGCTGCCCTGGCGCGGCATGTCGGCCGGTGGTGGCTACAGCACAGTGGCCGATATGGTGAAATTCGCCGAGGCACTGCAAGGCGGGAAGCTGGTTTCACCTGCATTGCTGCAGCAGGCCACCACGGCGCAGAACCACAAGGGCTGGTATGGCTTTGGTTTCGTGGTTCAGGGCGAGGGCAGGGAGCATCAGTACGGCCACGAAGGCGGTGCGCCCGGATCGAACAGTGCCATCGTGGTGCTGCCGGCGCAGGGCTACGTGATCGTTGGCCTGGCCAATGTCGATCCGGATGCGATCGGCAATGTGGTCAACTACATCGCGCGAAGGTTGCCACTGTGAACGCGGCAGGTGCCGTTCATTCCGGTATCCGCACCATCTTCGTCATCAAGTGTTCCACCACACCCGCCGGGTCCGCAGTGCGGCCGACATGCGTGCTCGACATCTGTACAACCGAGCTGCGCTTGGCGGTGAGGAAATGAAAGCGGGCGCGCGCGGGCAGCTTTGCGATGGGTCCGGCGCTGGCGTCGCCACGGCAGATGGCCACGATTGCATCCAGCCATGGCTGCAGCGCGTCCTGGTCCAGCGCCGGTGCGAAGGCACGCAGGCGCTCAGGATCGATTTCGATGGCCGCCTCCAGATGGCGCGCGCCAGGGCAGGAGACGATCACCCCGACGTTGATGAATTCCTCGCGTTCCACCCGCGGCACGACGCGGATGACCGCATAGTCATACGTGTGCAGCGTGGGCACGGATGGCCTCCTGCACGAACACTGCACGCACTTTCAGGCGGTGCTTGAGATAGTCGATATAGCCCTGGCGATAGGCCTGTGGGCTGTCGAACGCCGGTTCGTCCACCAGCCAGCTGTCCGGCACCAGGCCAACGATGCGCTCGATTTCGGCATCGGTCAGGCACGCAGCCAGTTCTGCGTCCACCTCGGCAATGCGGCTGGCGAACGACAGCAGCACGTGGTCGCGGATCAGCACGAACGGCTTCTCGCAGGCATCGCCGGCGCTGGCCCAGTCGTGGTGGAAGTACATGGCCGCACCGTGGTCGATCAGGTACAGCTTGCGATGCCATACCATCAGGTTGGGGTTGCGGGTGGTGCGATCGACGTTGCTGGTGAATGCATCGAACCAGACGATGCGCGAGGCCAGCTCGGCATCCACAGGCATCGCGGCCGGGTCGTAATTGATTGCACCGGGCAGATAGTCCAGGCCCAGGTTCAGGCCCTCGCTGGCGCGGATCAGCTCCTGGATTTCCGGGTCGGGCTCGGTGCGGGCGAACTCGCGGTCCAGCTCGACGAACAGGATTTCCGGAATCGGCAGGCCCAGCGTGCGTGCCATCTCGCCGGCGATCAGCTCGGCGATCAACGCCTTCGGGCCTTGGCCGGCTCCACGGAATTTCAGCACGGCCATGCCGTCGTCGTCGGTCTCGACCACGGCGGGCAGGGAGCCGCCTTCCCGTAACGGGGTGATGTAGCGGAGGGCATGTACGGTGCGCATGGACGCATTCTAGCGTCCTGCCAGGGCAGGCGTGCCGCAGCAGAGCGGGGCGCCAGCTTAATGAACGGGTACCGCGCGAACCGCTTGTTGCAGGTCGCCTGCAATCTTCACTTGTTCCTTCCGCGTGGAGTGGCAGCATTCGTTCCAACGGAGCAACGCACCCGCGTGTGACCTTCAACAGGAGGCGCTCATGCCACTACAGTGCAGCTGTCACGCTTCACCGTGTATGCAACGCAACGCGTGGTGTTGATCTTGACCTGACACGGTCCCGCCATCGGCGCAGATGGCCATCCGCCGCAGTTCCAGCCAAGTTCCAGACACCTTTCACCCATCGCACCCCCGCGTTGCCCGGTCGGGCCTGCGATCCAGCTACTTGCGCCCCGAGAGAGATTCCTGCGTTGCCGTCGACGCTGGCAGCGTGGGACCGCCGAACCCACGCTATCCCCACAGGCTTTGGAGGTGCACCGATGAACGACGAATTCAATGCCATGCTGCCCCCACTGGACGATGCCAAGGCCGAGGAAATGATCGGCAAGGTCGTGCTGGTGGGTGTCACCCGCTATGGTGGCGACGGCCAAGTGCAGGGTCTGGAGCAGTACGCGGGCACCGTGCTGCGCATCAGCGCCGACGAAGGCGTGGTGCTGGCCGACGAAGACGATGGTCATGAGCGCTACCTGCCGCCCATGCTCGACCAGTACCAGCGGGCCGAGCCAGGCGAATACCGCATGCGGAACAGTGGCATGATCGTGGTCGACCCCGATTACCTGACCGCCTGGGACCTGCACGCCCAGCAGTGACGACAGACCACGCCTGGCAGATGCCGGTCCATCGCCGGCCTCTCCGGGCGTGTCCCACTTTGCCCCATCCGGCCTCTAGCCCTTCCGGCCCATTCATCCCATCCCCTGCGGTGCTAGATTCGGGTCCATGCCCGATTCCGGGTACCCATTCACACCCAGGGGATAAGGATGCTGATCCGTCGAACCTCTCTGGCGGCGGCTGTTGCCGTTGCCACCGTCGGCCTGTTGGCCGCTGGCCCGGCCTTGGCCGACTACGCCAAGCCGCCGGAACACCTGCTCAAGGTGCTGAAGGCACCGCCACCGCCGGCGCCGAACGTGGCCCCGGGCGGCCAGCGCCTGCTGCTGACCACCGCGCAGACCTACCCCTCGATCAGCCGCGTGGCCCAGCCCTACCTGAAGCTGGCCGGCGTGCGGCTGGAGCCGAAGAACCGCAGCCGCCATGACACCCCGGGTGGCTACGGCATTCCGGCCTGCGTGGCCGACTTCACCCTGGTCGACATCGGCAGTGGCAAGGAGACCAAGGTCAACCTGCCGCAGGGCTGTGCCACCGGCGCGCTGTGGTCGGCCGATGGCAGCCATTTCGCCTTCCAGAATGCGGTCGATACCAGCGTGCAGCTGTGGGTGGGCGATGCGGCCACCGGGCAGGTGAAGCAGGTGCCGAACGTGCAGCTGAACCCGATCTTCGGCTACACCGTGCAGTGGCTGGGCGGCAGCCAGAATCTGCTGGTGAAACTGGTACCGGCCAACCAGGGCCCGGCACCTTCCAACGGCGGCGTACCGACCGGCCCGGATGCACAGGAGTCGCTGGGCAGCAGTGGCGAGAGCAGCACCTATGAGGCCCGCGACACGCTGACCAGCGTGCACGACGAAAAGCTGTTCGCTTACTACGGTGCCTCGCAGTTGGCCGTGGTAGATACCGCCGCAGGCAGCGTGCGCCCGGTCGGGCAGCCGGCACTGTTCAACGAAGTCAGCGCCGCGCCCGATGGCGTGCACGTGCTGACTGAATCGATCAAGGCACCGTATTCGCACGCGGTGACCTACCAGCGTTTCGCCAACGACGTGGCCGTGCTGGATATCAGCAGTGGCCGCAGCACGCCGATCGCCAGCCTCCCGCTGGCCGACCGCGTGCCGGTGCACGGCGTGCCGGAAGGCCCGCGCGGTTTCGACTGGCGCGCCACCGATCCGGCTACCCTGGTCTACGCCGAAGCGCTGGACAAGGGCGACTGGAAGGTCAACGTGCCGCATCGCGATCGCGTGCTGATGCTGAAGGCGCCGTTCAACGGCAAGCCGACCGAAATCACCCGCACCGCGCAGCGCTTCGAAGGCTTCGCGTGGACCGCCGATCCGGCCGTGGCCTTCCAGTACGAGAACGACGAGAATCGTCACTGGATGCAGACCCGCATCGTGGATGTGGACCAGCCGAAGAAGGAAGGCCGCCTGCTGTGGGACATGTCCAGCGATGAGCTGTACGGCAACCCTGGCAATCTGGTCTTCACCCGCCTGCCGAATGGCGCGCAGGTGGTGCGCCGTGAGGGCAACCATGTGTTCCTCAGCGGCCGCGGTGCCTCGCCGCAGGGCGACCGTCCGTTCCTCGACCGCCTCGACCTGGCCACGTTGAAGAGCGAGCGCCTGTTCCGCAGCAGTGCAGACGCCTACGAACAGTTCCTCGGTTTCAGCAACACGCCGGGCCGCTACCTGACCTGGCATCAGTCGGTGATCGATCCGCCGAATGCCTTCGTCCGCCAGCAGGGTGAGGCGGTGGCTGATGCGAAGGCCGGCGAGGCGCAGTTCGCGTCCACCGCGACCGCACTGACCAAGCTGGTCGACCCGACACCGGAAGTGCGCCAGATCAAGAAGCAGCTGGTGACCTACAAGCGCGCCGACGGCGTGGACCTGTCGTTCACCCTGTACACGCCGCCGGGCTACAAGGAAGGCCAGCGCGTGCCGGCGATCCTGTACGCCTATCCGGCCGACTTCGCCAACGCCGCGCAGGCGGGGCAGGTGTCCGGTTCGCAGCAGACCTTCACCCGCCTGCAGCCGTACCGCCTGATGCTGCTGGCCGGCTACGCGATCATCGACAACGCCTCGTTCCCGATCGTGGGCGATCCGAAGAACGCCTACGACACCTACCTGGAGCAGCTGGAAGCCGACGCCAAGGCGGCGGTGGACAAGGCCGTGGACATGGGCGTGGTTGACCGCAACCGCATCGGCGTGACCGGCCACAGCCACGGCGGCCTGATGACCGCCAACCTGATCGCGCACACCAAGCTGTTCAAGGCCGGTGTGGCGACCAGCGGTTCGTACAACAAGACCTTTACCCCGTTCGGCTTCCAGAACGAGCGTCGCTCGGTGTGGCAGGCGCAGGACGTGTACCTGAAGGCCTCGCCGTTCTTCTATGCCGACAAGATCAAGCTGCCGCTGCTGCTGGTCCACGGCGAGGACGACGCCAACCCGGGCACCGAGCCGTTCCAGTCGCGCAAGCTGTACCAGGCGATCCGCGGTAACGGCGGCACCACCCGGCTGGTGATGCTGCCGAACGAGCCGCACTGGTACACCGCGCTGGAATCGAACGAACAGTTGGTGGCGGAAATGCTGAACTGGTTCGATACCTACGTGAAGAACGCCAAGTGAAGGAACAGGAAGGCCGCCTCAGAGCGGCCTTCCTGCATCCTGTAGAGCCGAGCCCATGCTCGGCTGCCGCTGGCCTGTAAACAGATTGAGGTGCTCTGCAATCAACTGTGGAGACACGGTAACGGCGTGTTACCGGCACATTCGCACGCCACGCAAATGATCTAGGCTGAACCTGATAGCTCGTTTCAGGTCACTGCGATGAAAGCCATTCTCCTTGCTGCAACGTTGTCGTTGGCCCTGGTTTCAACCGCCCATGCCCAGTCGTTTCCTGCTGAGCTGACGCAATTGGGCATCGTCGCCGGCATGCCCTATGCCAAGGCCAAGCGCCTGCTGGATGCGGCAGGCTGGCAGGCGAGTCCGGCACAGGGCGCCCCCGAGTCACTTGAGGGCTTTCCCGAAGTCGGATGCCAGAAGGGCGGAAAGCAGTGCGCGACAACCTTCGAGAAGGGCGGGCAGCAGATCGCGGTGCAGCTGGGCACTACCTTGGCAGGGCAGCCGTTCGTGCAGGGCGCTGATTGAGCGTCTGCCACTCTCACGCCAGCGGTAGGCGATCCTGCGCGCGTGACAGCCGGTCATGCAGGTCACGCACATGCTCGGCCTTGGCATGCACCCGGGTGGTATCGCCGAAGCTGCGCAGGTAGGCGCAGGCGGCGAAGCCGGCACTCTTCTTTTCGTAATCGGCAATCCAGGCCAACCGGTCCGGGTTGTTGGCCTGTTCGGCTGACCACGCAGCCACCGGTGGCCTGATGCGATAACGCAGGCCGACGCGCCACGGCTTCGGTGTCAGTCGCGCACGGAAGCAATGCTGCAGCCGGCACATGCGCGCGTACAGGGTGTCGGTGCCCAGTGCCTTGAAGAATGACTGGAGCTGCTCGTCCTCGGGTGAGAACGTGGCATGCATCGCCAGCACGCGCAGCCCCGCCGGGGTGCGGTAGACGCGCAGATGCCAATCGGGATGCTGCTCGCTGAAGGCGTCCACGCGCTTCAGCGCAAGCCCTTCAGCACCGCCGGCAGCGGCCAGGCGCTGCTTCCGCCGCATCAGCAGTGCCGCGTTGACCAGCAGCACTGCCGCCACACCCAGTACCAGGCCCATCAGCCAATGCCAGAGCACGGTGCCGATGACGGCGCCGGCAAGCAGCACGAGCGCAGCGACGATGGCCGGTATCACACATCCAGCCGGTGGCTGCGCATGGTCGATGTCGGCGAACAGCACGTCGGGGCTGTTGAGACACAGCGCGCCATAGCTGTTGCGGGTGATGATGACATCGCCATCGCGCTGTACGATCTGCTCGCGGATCGGCACGCCCTCCACACCGTAGTTGCTGCGCACTTCGCGACGCGGCAGCACCTGCCCGGCGATGATGGCGTTGAGGGCTTCATGGGCACGTGCGTCGGCGTGGGCCTGGGCTTGGGCGGGCCCCTCGTCGGACCAGCCGAAGCGGCGCACGACCATCGGCCGGCCACGGAAACGGGCCTGCAGGCGGGCTTCGGCCCAGTACGCGGGAACGATCATCATCGTGCGGTGCTCCATCATCCATGGCAGGTGCCTGAGTGAGTCTGGCACAGCCCCGAAGGGCCTGCATGTGCCCGCTGCGGTGGCCGGGGCGGAGTGGTAGATTGCGCGCTTCGCATGCACTCCACCAAGGACGGAGCGATGTCCAGTTTCCTGCGTTGCCTGCTTGCCCTGGCCTGTGCCGGGGCGGTCGGCGTGGCGTCGGCGGGAACCCCGCCGGGGCCGCAGATCCTCACCACCGATGCCAGCCGCTTCTACGCGCTCTACGACAGCACCGGCGGCAAGCCCAGCATCGCCCAGCTGGCCGGTTACCTGGCCGAAGGCAGTCCGGGCCTGGGTGAACTGGCGAAGGCGCGCCGGGTCACGCCCGAGCGTATGGCCGAGGCCATTGCCAGCCAGCCCGGGGTGTATGCGCAGGGACGCGGTTGCCTTGCAGAGCTGCCGGCGGTGAAGCAGCGCCTGGTGCAGGTGTTCGGCAACCTGCAGGCGATCTATCCGCAGGCCGCGTTTCCGCCGGTGACCATCGCGGTCGGCCGCGGCCGACCGGTCGGGTTGACCTCCAAGAGCGGGGTGATCATCGGCCTGGAAGCGCTGTGCGCAGCCGATTTCATGAATCCCAATGTGCAGGACCGCTTCGTGCACGTGATCGCGCACGAGTACGTGCACATCCAGCAGACCGGCCTGACCGACGTCGAGCCGGGCGACCCGCATGCGACGGTGCTGCGTGTTTCACTGGGCGAAGGCATCGCCGAGTTCATCGGCGAGCTGATTTCCGGCAATGTCGGCAACGGTCGCCACGCGGCCTGGACCCGTGGCCGGGAAGTACATATCGAAAGCGCCTTCGCACTGGATGTGGACAGCACCGATCTGTCGCCGTGGCTGTACAACTACAGGCCCGGTTCGCAGGAACCCTATGATCTGGGCTACTGGGTGGGCTATCGCATCGCCAAGGCCTATTACCTGCAGGCCGAGGACAAGCGTGACGCGGTGCGTGCGCTGATCCAGCAGGACAACCCGAAGGCGATCCTGGCCGCCAGTGGCTGGACGCCAGGCATGTGGATGCCGGCCAAGGTGACCGGCGTGGCGGCGCGGTCGGCGGCACGCTGAGCGCGGGGCCGCGCGCTAGACTGGCGCAGACATTCAACGGAGAGACCCCATGCGTTCCTTGTCCGCTGGCCTGGCCGCGGTTGCCCTCGGTAGCGCGATGAGCGCCCATGGGATGGCGGCCGACGTGCCCGCCGTCAACCCGTTGTTGGTGGAACCTGTCGAGCGACTGCGCCCGGACGAGGTGCGCTTCATGCAGCAGCGCCTGGCCGATTGGCCGGAACTGCAGCGTTACCGCGATGCCAACGCGCGACTGCCTGCCGCCGTACCGGGGCAACCACGCGTGGTGCTCTTCGGTGACTCGATCACCGAAGGCTGGGGCAGGGAGGGCAGCGCGACGTTCTTTCCCGGCAAGGGTTGGCTCAATCGCGGGATCAGCGGCCAGACCACGGCGCAGATGCTGGTGCGTTTCCCGCAGGACGTGCTGGCACTCAAGCCGCGGGTGGTGGTGATCCTGGCTGGCACCAACGACATCGCCGGCAACACCGGCCCGTCCACGCAGGCGATGATCGAAGACAACCTGCACGCGATGGTGGACCTGGCTCGTGCACATGGCATTGCCGTGGTGCTGGCATCGGTGCTGCCGGTCAGCGATTACCCGTGGTTGCCGGGCACGGCACCTGCGCCCAAGGTGCGCGCATTGAACGCGGCATTGAAGCGCTATGCCGATGCGAAGCAGCTGGTCTATCTGGACTACTACACGCCGATGGCCAATGCCGCCGGAGGGCTGGATCCGCAGCTGGCCGACGACGGCGTGCATCCCACCGCGAAGGGCTATGCGGTGATGGCGCCGTTGGCCGAGGCGGCGGTCAAGCGCGCAATGGCGCTGGAGTAGGCACAGTACCCGCACTGCACAGGATCCAGCCCGCCAAGGTACAGTGGCGCCGAAGCTGGCCACGCCGCGTGGCCGCCAGGGACGATGGGGTGGGTGATGCGGAAGGGAATCCAGGGATGGCTTTGCCGCAGTGGCGCAACGATGGCCTTGCTGCTGGCCGCCGTGCCGGCGTTCAGTGCAGACACGGCGGTGCCTTCGCCGCTGACGCGTGAACCGGTGGGCGGCGTTTCGTTGGCCGAATGGACCGCCCGCTGGTGGCGCTGGGCCGACGGCCAGGGCGGCGCGCCCTATCTCGACCCGGATGGCCGCGTGTGTGATCTGGGCCAGGAAGGCCCGGTCTGGAACCTGGCCGGCACCAATGGCCGTTTCCGGCCACATCGCGAATGCGTGGTGCCGGCTGGCAAGTACCTGTTGCTGCCGATCATCAACATGGCGCACTACCAGGTGGATGAGGCTGTGTCCTGCAAGGAGCTGCAGGCGGGGGCGGCGGTCAACAACGATTACCTGATCAGCGCGGTGGTGCTGCTGGACGGCCAACCGCTGGGCGACATGCGCAGGCATCGGGTCCGCAGCGAAGGCTGCTTCCGCATGGATGCTGGCGACGAACACTCTCGGCTGGCCGCCGCCGACGGCTATTGGGTAATGCTCAAGCCGTTGCCGCCGGGCCGGCATACCCTCAGCGTGGGTGCCAACTACGGCGTGCCGGATGGCGGCGCATACAGCCGCATGCGGCAGTCCTTCGAGTACGTGCTGCACGTGGGAGGGCGCACCCAGGTCGTGTCGCGCGAACCGCACGCGGTGCCGGTGGCGGCCCCCTGAAGCTCAGGCGTCGTCCTGCTTCAACGCCGCATCGGCGGCCAGCAACGCTTCGGCGGCCGCACTGAGCGGCGGCGACGGCGGGGCGACCACGCCGATCGCTTCCATCATCTTCGGCATGCCCAGGAACTGCCGCGCACGCCGGTCGTAGATGCCGGTGACCAGCAGCGCGCGCGTGGCGATCTTCTGCTCGGCGCCGATCAGCACGCGCTGCTCCATGATGCCGCGCGAGCCGACCCAGCCCACCAGGCGCGTTTCCAGGGTGAAGCGCTGGAACGGCTTCAGCTCGCGACGGAACTGGATGGTGCCGGCGCCTACGATGGGCGCCCACTTCTCGCGCAGCGCCACCCGGCCCAGGCCCATGCGCAGGATCAGGTCCAGCCGGCCCAGGTCGAAGATGTTCCAGTAGCGACCGTTGGTCATGTGCAGGTTGCTGTCCAGGTCGTTGGGCAGCACCCGGAACTGCAGGCGCGAGACCCCGAACGGGGCCTCCAGCTTCGGCCGGAACAGGCTGTACAGCAGAAGGTGGAGCAGGCGGAACCAGAGATTCATGGTTATGACGACTGTTATAGAATCGCCGGTACGCTAATCTATGACGACTGTCTTAGCAAGGAGCCCGCCGTGAGCCCGCGTCCCTCTGATGCGCCACAACGCGTGATTGATGCTGCGGCACAGATGCTGGCGCGCGTGGGTCTCAATGCCACCAGCATTCGTGAGGTGACCAAGCTGGCCGAGGCACCGCTGGGCTCCACCTATCACCACTTTCCCGGCGGCAAGCAGGAGTTGCTGGCGCGCGCCACCCACATGGCTGGCGACAAGGTAGAAGCGCTGCTGGTGGAGCTGCTGAAGGGGGGGGCGGTGCAGGGCCTGCCGCAGTTCCTGGCGATGTGGCGTGAGCGCTTGCTGCGTTCCGGGTTCCGCGCGGGCTGTCCGGTGCTGGCCGCGGCAGTGGAAGAGCCGGTGGAGGCCGTGCCCAGCCAGCCACGTGTTGCTGCTGCCGAAGTGTTCGCGCGCTGGCAGGGGCACCTCGCCTCGGCGTTCGTCGCTGAAGGGCGCGCCCCCGCAGCGGCGGGCGAGCTGGCCAGCCTGGTGATTGCCAGCGTGGAAGGCGCAGTGGCGATGTGCCGCGCACTGCAGGACATCGCCCCGTTCGACCAGGTGACCGCGCAGTTGCTGAAGGCGGCCGCGCGTCCTTGATCCGGCTATCCGCGTGCGGAAGACGCGCAGCAGGTCATCGGAAGATCATCAGATAGCCCCAGCCGAGCCCGATGGGCAGGAAGGCAGCGATGGCCGACGCGCCCAACCAACGCAGGTAGCTGCGGGAGGCGGGGGATCCCTGCCGCTTGAGGGCCCAGGCATGCGTCGGGAGCACCAGCAACGCCTGCACCGCAAAGGTGGCCACGGCGGCAAGCCATGCCACCAGGACGCCGAGGCAGCCATCGCTGATGCAGCGGCTACCAAACCACGAACCCCAACCGGCGAGGCCAATCATTGGAACGAACATCACGAGGGCGGTGGAGCGGGTGAGCTGGGAGACGTGCATGCCGTAGAGCATACTTTTTCGTAGCGGAAAATCATGATCCAGCCGCCGGCGCGCGGGTACAAGGCCGGCGCCAGTGCGGCCTGTGGGTGATGGACCCACGGCCCCATCGCGCTGGAATCCGTCCACCACCGCCTACGCGGCCCGGCAAGGATGTCCGCATGCAGCATCAGGTTCCCGAAGTCCCTGGCCGCGCTGCCTCCGGCCCCCGGCGGCGGAATGAAGCGCTCACGCCATTTTTCACGCAGTCCACTGAAATTGCCCGTAAACCACGGCAGCGAAGTCGTGCGTGCGCGCCAGCACCTGCAGCAGCGGGGTTGGCCACGCCTGCAGATGGCCCTGATCGTCGCCCTGACCGGTGCGGCCGGATTCCTTGCCTCGTACCTGCTGCGCCTGGCCGGCATCGACGCGATGTTGCTTCGCTACCCGATGGCCGTGTTGCTGGCCTATGGCGTGTTCCTGCTGCTGGTGTGGATCTGGATCCGCTGGCGCTGGGCAACGTACTGGAGGGACTGTCGCCGGATGTGGGCGGTGGCAGCCCATCGCCTCGCATGCAGGGCATGCAGGAACAGGGATGGTGGCGGGTATGCGTGTCGCATACGATCTGGCCGCTGCTCGGCCTGCTGCTGTTTTTCGCCGTACTGGGCTGGCTCGCGCAGGAATGCGTGCCGGGTGCGAGCCATCTGCTGCAGGTCATCCAGGGGGGGAGTGCGGTTGGCTCCTTCATGTCGCCTGGACCCGCCCCGTTTTCAGCTGCACTGAACAGTAGGCTATGATCGCGGTCGGCCGGGATTCGTGTCCCGGCGGTGTCACCTATCGGGAGCTTGTCGTACTGCATCTGAAACAGGGGCGCTGGATGGCCGGACGCCCACTGGGACACACAACCACTGACGAGGAAGAGCGCATGGATGTCGCTGCACGCAGGAACAGGACGTTGTTTCGTTGGATCATGGTGACGCTGCTGGCGGCGTTGTTGCCGTTTGCAGCCCTGGCGCAGCCCGCAACCGGGCAGGCCGATGGCGCCGAAGCCGCCACCGCCGCGGACGAGGCGCAGTGCCGCGCCTGTACCTATGAGCGCATTGGAACCAAGGTCGATATCGGCCTGGTGGCACTGGTGTCGCTGCTGGTGGTGGGCCTGCTGACCGCGGCGTCACGGGAATGGGGCACTACCTCGCAGCGCTGGACCTGCCGCACGCTGGCCCTGCTGCTGGTGGGTGTCGGTCTGGCGTTGCTGTGGTGGGCTGGCAGCGTCGTCTACCTGGGCTACAACCCGTGGCAGGAAATGGCCGCCCCCGCCGATGGCTCGCTCACCTCGACACTGCTCAGTACCTCGCCGAAGTGGTTGGCGGCACTGGTGCTGATCGGCTTGGCGCCTTCCATCTGGAAGCGCAGCGAGCGCCTGCCGGCCTGGCGTATCGGCTGACACTGGAACGGCGGCGCCGGATCACACCCGGCGCCGCCTGCGGCAATCAGTCAAAGCGCCAGCGCATGCCCGCATAGACGCCACGACCTTCGCCCGGGGTCGAGCGCGCGACATCCTTGCCGGCGTCGTCGTAACCCGGCGTGACCGTAGCGGCGTAGTGGCGGTTGCCGAGGTTGCGCATCTCCACCCAGGCCTGCCAGCGGCCACCGGGTGCGTCGTAGCCGATGCGGCTGCCGAAGATCACATGGCTGTCGGCCCAGTAGCTGTTGGCGTAGTCGACGGCGATGCGCGAGGCGTATTCGGTATTGAGCGCGGCGTACAGGCCGGATGCATGATCGAAGCGCAGCTCGGCCTGGTAGGCGTGGCGCGGCAGGCCGGGCAGGCGGTTGCTGCCGAAACGCGCGTCGTGGCGGTAGCGGAAATCGCTGAAGGTATAGGCCTGGCGAAGCGACAGCCGGCCCGGTGCAGCCTGCCACAGCGTGCTGTCCAATCCGGCCTCGATGCCGCGGTGAACGGTGGGGCTGGCGTTGTTCTCGGCGATGAACAGGTTCGGCACCGGTTGCAGTTCAACGCTCAGCAGTTCGTGGTTCACGTGCGCGTAGTAGCCGGTCAGTTCCCAGCGGCCCAGCGCCGCGTCACCGCGCGCGCCCAGTTCCAGCGTGGTGGCGGTCTGGTTCTGCATCGGCACCGGCGCGCGCTGGCGGCCGGTAGACGGGCCATTGCCTGGCCCGAAGTACTGGTTCGAGCCCCAGATCATCGACCACGGGTGCGGCGCCTCCACCGAGCGGCTGAGGTTGCCGAACCACTGGGTCTGGGCGCTGTGCTGCCAGGTGAAGCCCAGTCGCGGCGCATGGTCCCAGTCGTGGTCGCGCAGGCGGCCACCGCTGCTCGGCCAGGTCACCTGCACATCGCGACGGGTGTTGATCAGTGCCAGCCCGGTCTGCATGCGCAGGCGGTCATTGAAGGTGAGGGTGTTGCCGACGTGCAGCGTGCTGTCGGTGCCGTGGTGCCGGAAGTCACGCGTGCGCGTGCCGGCGGCATAGCCGTTGCTGGCAAAGCGCAGCGACTCGCGCACATCGGCGTCCAGATCGTGGGTGACGCGCAGGCCGACCGTGGTTTCGCTGTCCAGGCCGAACAGCCGGTGGCGGCGGCGGTAGTCCAGCGTGGCGTTGAGGTTGGCGTAGTCCAGCTGCTGCCGGTACAGGCTCTCGTTCAAGTCCATCGGGTACGTGTGATAGACCAGCCCGGCCTGCAACGAGGAGTCTTCATCGATCTGCAGCGTGGTGACGTTGCCCACCCAGGTGCTGCCCGGCTGCGGGCGACGCGCATCGATGGCCAGGTTGGCCGCATTCGCGGCACGCGGATCGTTACGGATCTGATCGCGGGTCAGGCGACCGGGCGTTTCATGATTGGTTTCGCGGTAGCGCACGAAGAAACGCGTCTGCAGGTCGGGCGTGATCTGCCAGCCGATGTTGGCCATCGCGCCCTTGCCGTCGCCGCGCGCATGACGCTGGTAACCGTCGAATTCGGTATCGGTGTAGGCCAGGAAGTAGTCGACATCACCACTGACGCCGCCCCAGCTGATGCCGCGCTTCTGGTAGCCACGGCTGCCGGCTTCGTAGTGCAGCTGCACGCCCGCCGAATCACGACCGCTGCGGCTGACGTAGTCGATGGCACCACCCAGCGCCAGCGCGCCACGCTCGAAGCCGTTGGCGCCGCGCAGCACTTCCACGCGCGACAGCCACAGCGGTTCCAGCAGCTCGTAGGGCGTGCCGCCCGGGCCGGTCAGTGGCAGGCCGTCGATCGACACCGCAATGCCCGAGGCGTGCGCGCCCGGGCCCCGGTTGATGCCCGAGCCACGGATCGAGATCTTGGTGCCCTCATTACCCGGCGACTGCGCGCTGATACCCGGCTGGTAGGCCAGCACATCGGCGCTGGTGGATAGTCGGCTGTCGGCCTTGGCAACGTCGATGACGTTGCTGGCGCCGGGGATGCGCTTCAGCGCTTCGCGCGCCTGCGCGCTGGTACCGGCGGCGGTGACCTGTACGGCATCCAGCGTGGTGGCCTGCGGGGCGGCGGCGGCGGTGGAAGCCAGGGCGAGGGAAACAGCCAGGAACAGCAGCGACGGGTGGGGGCGGTACGACGGAAGCGACATGCGGGAATGCTGTAAACCACGAAAGTGGCGCGCAAGTTAACAGGTCGACAGCGCCGCGTCACCCGCCGGCGGCGTATGGCCGCCCGCCGTGTTCCTGTAGAGCCGAGCCCACGCTCGGCTAATCGCGCGCAGCGCGGGTTGTCTGCCATCGCAACGAAGAGCAGCCGAGCATGGGCTCGGCGCTACAGCAGGGTTTATGGCGAGGGTTTCGCCAGCTTCTTGGCCTTCGCGTACAGCCGATCAGCCGCTTCCCTATCGCCCAATGCCGCATGGCACTCGGCCAGGCTGTCCCACGCGTTGGCCGAATCCGGATACAGCTCGGCGTTGAGCGCGAACACTTTCAGCGCCTTGCTGGCACCAAGACTCTCGCGGATGGCATAGCCATCACCGTTGATCGCACGCTCCAGTTCGCCGGTGGGAACGCCATTGCTGTCGCGCAGCCAGCTACGCATCTGCGGCTTCGCATCGGTGCTGTCATCCAGCGCATAGCCGATCAGCCGCTCGGACAACACCGCATGCGGAAACTCCCCGGGCGCAACCACCGCCATCGTGCTCTCCACCAGCGTGCTGGACCAGACATTGCGGGCGCTGCCATTGGTCAGGTACACGAACACCCAGTAACCGTTGGCCAGCGTGCCCTTGTAGGCCAACCGCGCACGAACGCGGGTGCCACCATCGTGGCCGACCTGGGTGTAGCCGTCGCTGCGGGTGGTGTCCCAGCCGGTGGAGAAGAAGTTGCTGCCGCCACCGCTCAGCTTCTGCGGCTGCCAGAGTTTTTCCAGGGTCGCCGTGCGCACCAGCTTGCCGGTCGCCAGCGCCTGCAGGAAACGGTTCATGTCGCCCACGGTGGTCTGCAGGTCGGCATGCCCCCAGCCGTAGTTGGGCCAGGGATCTTCATTGGCCGGTTGCAACGCGCCATCCTTGCCGATGTACGGCACCGCCGCGCGCTCGACCGGCACGTTGGCGATGCCCCATGACGTGCTGGTCATCTTCAATGGCTGCAGGATGCGTTCGCGCGCGATGGCCGGGTAGGGCGTGCGGTAGTGTGCTTCCAGCAGCGCTGTCAGTACCAGGTAGTTGGCCTGGGTGTACTGCATGCGGCTGCCGGTGGCGAACTGCATCGGTGCCGCGCCGGCGACTTTCAGCGCAGCGGCAAGGTCAGGCGCTACACCGGGGTAGCCCTTGCTCACCCAGCGGTTATCCACCCGGTCGTAGTACTCGCCGATGCCGGAGCTGTGGTTGAGGAAATCACGCACGTGGATCGCCTGCCATGCAATCGGCAGGCCCGGCACGTAGCGGCTGGCCGGCGCATCCAGATCCACCTTGCCCTGATCGACCAGTTGCATCACCAGCGTGCTGGTCAGCAGCTTGGCCATCGACTGCGCGGCGAAGATGGTCTCGACGGTGGCAGGGGCATGGGCAGCGGGATCACGTTCACCGCTGGCGCCCTGGTAGAGCACCTGGCCGTTGTGTGTGACCAGTACCGCCTGGCCGGCAATGCCGTAGCGCTCGCGGTTGCTCTGCAGTTGGGCGTCGAGCTGAGTGGAGAGAGTGGTGGGGACGTCACGCGCCGAAGCGGGCGGGATCGCAAACAGCGTGCAGAGCAGTGCGGCAGCGAGCGTGCGGTACATCGCGGTGATCCATCAGCGGTGATGGCGCATGTTGGTCACGACCGACGAGCGGGTCAAGGCCGCCGATTCCCGCATCGGGGAGAGCCGGCCAGCGGCCGGCACTACCACACGTTTCGGTAGTGCCGGCCGCTGGCCGGCACCTCCGTGATCAGCCGAGGATTCCCGGCAGATCCAGTCCCTTTTCCTTCGCGCAGTCGATCGCGATGCCATACCCCGCATCGGCATGGCGCATCACGCCAGTGGCCGGGTCGTTCCACAGCACGCGGCCAATCCGCTTCGCCGCCGCTTCGGTGCCATCACAGACAATCACCATGCCGGCGTGCTGCGAGAAGCCCATGCCCACGCCGCCACCGTGGTGCAGCGACACCCACGTCGCGCCGCTGGCGGTGTTGAGCAGGGCGTTCAGCAGCGGCCAGTCGGACACCGCATCGGAACCGTCGGCCATCGCTTCGGTTTCGCGGTTCGGCGAAGCGACGCTGCCGCTGTCCAGATGGTCACGACCGATCACCACCGGTGCCTTCAGTTCGCCGTTGGCCACCATTTCATTGAAGGCCAGGCCGAGGCGATCACGATCACCCAGGCCGACCCAGCAGATGCGTGCCGGCAGGCCCTGGAACTTGATCTTCTCGGCGGCCATGTCCAGCCAGCGGTGCAGGTGCGGGTTGTCCGGAATCAGTTCCTTCACCTTTGCATCGGTCTTGGCGATGTCTTCCGGATCACCGCTCAGTGCGGCCCAGCGGAACGGGCCGATGCCGCGGCAGAACAGTGGACGGATATAGGCCGGCACGAACCCCGGGAAATCGAAGGCATTGGCCACGCCTTCTTCCAGTGCCATCTGCCGCAGGTTGTTGCCGTAGTCCACGGTCGGCACGCCCAGCGCGTGGAAGCCGAGCATGGCGCGGATGTGGTTGGCCATCGATGCACGCGCGGCCTTCTCCACTTCCTTGGGGGCGGAAGCGCGCTTCTCATCCCACTGTTCGACCGTCCAGCCCTGCGGCAGGTAGCCGTTCACCGGGTCGTGCGCGGAGGTCTGGTCGGTCAGCAGGTCCGGCTTCACGCCGCGCTTGAGCAGTTCGGCCAGCACATCGGCAACGTTGCCGAGCAGGCCCACCGACTTCGGCGTGCCGGCCTTGCACGACTCGTCGATCAGGCGCAGCGCTTCGTCCAGGTTGTCGGTCCAGGTATCCAGGTAGCCGGTGCGCAGGCGCATGTCGATGCTGCTCTTGCGGCACTCGACGGCCAGGCAGGAGGCGCCGGCCATCACGGCAGCCAGCGGCTGTGCACCACCCATGCCGCCGAGGCCACCGGTGAACAGCCACTTCCCGGTCAGGTCGCCGCCGAAATGCTGGCGCCCCATTTCCACGAAGGTCTCGTAGGTGCCCTGCACGATGCCCTGCGCACCGATGTAGATCCAGCTGCCGGCGGTCATCTGGCCGTACATGGCCAGGCCTTTCCTATCCAGCTCGTTGAAGTGGTCCCAGTTGGACCAGCGCGGCACCAGGTTGGAATTTGCGATCAGCACGCGCGGCGCGTCGGCGTGGGTGCGGAACACGCCTACCGGCTTGCCCGACTGCACCAGCAGGGTCTGGTCGTCGTCCAGGCGCTTGAGCGTCTCGACGATGGCATCGAAGCTTTCCCAGTCGCGCGCGGCGCGGCCGATGCCGCCGTACACCACCAGTTCCTGCGGGCGCTCGGCCACGTCCGGGTGCAGGTTGTTCATCAGCATGCGCAGCGGCGCTTCGGTCAGCCAGCTTTTGGCGTTGAGCGTGGTGCCGGTCGGCGCGGCGACGGTGCGGGATGGGTCGTTGCGGGTCATGCGGCGCTCCGGTTCGTAGCGAATTCAAGGCAGGCGTTGAGCACCTGCGCCAGGGTGTGGCGCAGTGGTGCGGCGAGGTCGGGGTCGAGCGGGGTGGGCCAGCTGTGTTCGTCCACCTGGTCCGGCAGGGGCTCGTGCATGTAGCCGCGGCAGGCAAGTTCCATCTGCAGGCTATGCACGCCGCCCGGGATGTTGCTGTAGTGGCGGGTGATCCAGCCGCCCTTGAAGCGGCCGTTGCGCACCTGGCTCATGCCACTGAGCGCCAGCAGGTTCTCCACCACATCGCTCAAGGCGTTGTCGCAGGAGGTGTCCGGTGCACCGGAGGGGCCGGCGGTACCCAGGTTGAACTGCGGCAGCTCGCCTTCGAACAGGTGCGGGATGTGTGAGCGGATCGAGTGCGCGTCGTACACCACCACGGTAGCGTGGCGTGCGCGCAGGCGCGTGATCTGCGCCGCCAGCGCATCGTGGTAAGGCAGGAAATACGTGTCGCGGCGACGGGCGATTTCCGCTTCGTCCGGTTCGCGCCCGGCGTGGTACAGCGGCTGGTTGTCGAAGGTGGTCAGCGGGCACAGGCCGGTGGTGTTCTGGCCCGGGTACAGCGACACGCCGCTGGGATCGCGGTTGAGGTCGATCACCGAACGCGAGATCGCCGAGCGCACCGTGGTCGCGCCCATGCCACGCACGAAGTCGTACAGGTCGTGTACCCACCAGTCTGTGTCGCGGCGGGCCAGCCACGGTGAGTGGTAGTCGCCGATCAGGTCGTGCGGCAGCTCGCTGCCGGTATGCGGAAAGCTGACGATGAGGGGGGCGTCGCCTTCGTGCACCGTCAGCCATTCGGGATGGGTATTCATGCCTGCGGTTCCACGGTTGGCAGCAGGTCGGTCAGGCCCTGCGCCAGCGCGCCACTGCGCACCAGATTCGTGGCGGTCACCATGTCCGGATGGAAGTAGCGGTCTTCTTCCAGCGTCGGCACCTGCGCACGCAGGGTGGCGCGCACGGCTTCCAGCGCGGCGCTGGAGCGCAGCGGGGCGTGGAAGTCGCAGCCCTGCGCAGCGGCCAGCAGCTCGATGCCGATCACGTTGGCCGCGTTCTCGGCCATCTGCATCAGCCGGCGCGCGGCGTGCGCGGCCATCGACACATGGTCTTCCTGATTGGCCGAGGTCGGGATCGAGTCAACGCTGGCGGGGTAGGCGCGCTGCTTGTTTTCCGAGACCAGCGCCGCGGCAGTCACCTGCGGAATCATGAAACCGGAATTCAAACCGGGGCGCGGGGTCAGGAAGGCGGGCAGGCCGGACAGCGCCGGGTCCACCAGCATCGCCAGGCGGCGCTCGCTGATCGAGCCAATCTCGCACACCGCCATCGCCAGCATGTCGGCGGCAAAGGCCACCGGCTCGGCGTGGAAGTTGCCACCGGACAGCGCTTCGCCGGTATCGGTGAACACCAGCGGATTGTCGGACACGCCGTTGGCTTCGATTTCCAGCGTGGTCGCGGCCTGGCGCAGGATGTCCAGCGCCGCGCCCATCACCTGCGGCTGGCAGCGCAGGCAGTAGGGATCCTGCACGCGCACGTCGTTGTCACGGTGTGATTCGCGGATGTCCGAGCCCTGCATCAGCGTGCGCAGGGTGGCGGCGGTGGCGATCTGCCCGCGCTGGCCGCGGATGGCGTGGATGCGGGGGTCGAAGGGCGTGTCGGAACCCTTGGCCGCTTCCACCGACAGCGCGCCGGTCACCAGTGCGGCCTGGAACACGGTCTCGATCTCGAACAGGCCCGCCAGCGCATAGGCGGTGGAGAACTGGGTGCCGTTGAGCAGCGCCAGGCCTTCCTTCGCGCCCAGCTCGATCGGTTGCAGGCCGGCACGTGCCAGTGCATCGACCGCCGGCAGGCGCTCGTCGCCAAGGAAGGCTTCGCCTACGCCCAGCATCACGCTGGCCAGGTGCGAGAGCGGCGCCAGGTCACCCGAGGCACCCACCGAGCCCTGTGCGGGCACCACCGGCAGCACGCCCTTGACCAGCATCGCTTCCAGCAGCAGCAGGGTCTCCTCGCGAATGCCTGACGCACCCTGCGCCAGGCTGACCAGCTTAAGCGCCATCATCAGGCGCACCACGCTGGCCGGCATCGGCTCGCCCACGCCAGCGGCATGCGAGAGCACGATGTTCCGCTGCAGGGTGGCCAGATCTTCGCGCTCGATGCGCACGCTGGCCAGCTTGCCGAAGCCGGTGTTGATGCCATACACCGGCGCGCCCTTGGCGACGATGGCGGCCACCGCCGCCGCACTGGCGCGCACCACCGGCAGCGCGGCCGGGTCCAGTGCGAGCGGCGCACCGCGATAGACCTGCCGCCACTGGGCGAGAGTGACATGGCCGGGGCGAAGAACCAGGGTGTTGCTCATGTGTTGCTCCAGGAGGCAGG
This sequence comes from Stenotrophomonas sp. CASM110, assembly GCF_049384345.1. NCBI lineage: Bacteria > Pseudomonadati > Pseudomonadota > Gammaproteobacteria > Lysobacterales > Lysobacteraceae > Stenotrophomonas > Stenotrophomonas sp. CASM110. The sequence goes on along the minus strand of NZ_JBMRGI010000004.1, from coordinate 160,141 downwards.
CAGGTCGGGCTGTCCGCGCACCACGCGCGCGTGCAGCGGGTTGAATCCAATGCGATAGACCAGGTCGGCGGGGGCATCGATGTCCCAGATCGCCAGGTCGCAGTCCATGCCCACCGCCAGGCGGCCGATGCGCTCGCCATGGCCCAGTGCGCGCGCCGCTTCACGGGTGAAGCCGGCGATGCACTCGTCCACGGTCAGGCGGAACAGGGTGGCGCCCATGTTCATCGCCAGCAGCGGGCTGGTCAGCGGCGAAGTGCCCGGGTTGCTGTCGGTGGCCAGCGCCAGCGGTACGCCGGCCGCACGCAGCGCGGCGATCGGCGGCAGGGTGGTATCGCGGGTGAAATAGAAGGCGCCGGGCAGCAGCACGGCGACGGTACCGGCAGCGGCCATCGCGGCGATGCCGGCGTCGTCCAGATGTTCGATATGGTCGGCCGACAGTGCCCCGAAGCGGGCCGCCAGTTCGGCGCCGCGCTGGTTGCTCAGCTGCTCGGCGTGGATCTTCACCGACAGCCCGTTGGCGCGCGCCGCCTCAAAGACCTGGCGCGCCTGCGCCGGCGAGAAGGCGATGTTCTCGCAGAACACATCCACCGCTTCGGCCAGGCCTTCGGCGGCGATGGCCGGAATCATCACCTCGCACACTTCGTCGGTGTACTCCTGTGCTTCGCGGCCTGGCGGAACCGCGTGCGCGCCGAGGAAGGTGGTCACCACGTTGACCCGGCATTCCTCGCCCAGCGCACGCGCCACCTGCAGCTGCTTGCGCTCGTCGGGCAGGGTCAGGCCGTAGCCGGACTTGATCTCGAGGGTGGTCACGCCCTCGGCGCGCATCGCCAGCAGGCGTGGCCGGCTTTCGCGGGCCAGCTGTTCCGGCGTGGCGGCACGGGTGGCGCGCACGGTGGAAACGATGCCGCCGCCGGCACGGGCGATCTCGGCATAGCTGACGCCCTGCAGGCGCTGCTCGAACTCGTTGGCGCGGTTGCCGGCGTAGACCAGGTGGGTATGGCAGTCGATCAGGCCGGGCGAAATCCAACGGCCTTCGCCGTCGATGCGGGTGGTCGGCTGCAGGTGGGCATCGCTGCCGGCCGCGCCGACATGGACGATGCGGCCGTCGGCGCAGGCCAGGACGCCATCGCGGATGACACCCAGCCCTTCGCCATCAAGGGTGATCAGGTGGACGTTGGACCAGAGGGTATCGACGTGCATGGCATCCACAACGCGGCTGTGCTTATATGTCTATACAATATAGGCGTCCATTTCGGGTTGTCCAGCCATGTCCGATTCGCGTTCCCCGCACAGTTTCCATGCCGCCCACGCCCTGCTGGCCGAGGGTTGGGTCCGCGATGTCCGCCTGCAGGTGCAGGACGGTCGCATCGCGGCCATCAGCACGGGGCAGGGCGCGCAGGCGGGCGACACCCGGGTCGGCATCCTGGTGCCGGGCCTGCCCAACCTGCACAGCCATGCCTTCCAGCGCGGCATGGCCGGGCTGACCGAGATCGGCGGCGGCGACGGTGACAGCTTCTGGAGCTGGCGCGAGCTGATGTACCGTTTCCTGGCCCACCTGCGCCCAGACGCGGTGCAGGCCATTGCCGCCCAGGCCTATATGGAAATGCTGGAAAGTGGCTTCACCCGCGTCGGCGAGTTCCATTACCTGCACCACGATGCCGACGGCCGGCCGTATACCAACCGCGCCGAGATGAGTGCGCGGATCGCCGCCGCCGCCGACCAGACCGGCATTGGCTTGACCCTGCTGCCGGTGTTCTATGCACATGCCGATTTCGGCGGGGCGGCGCCGAATCCAGCGCAGCGGCGCCTGATCCACGACGTGGACGGCTTCGCGCAGCTGCTGGAGGCCGCCAAGCCGGCCTTGGCCGCGCTGCCCGACGCGGTGCTCGGCATCGCACCGCACAGCCTGCGTGCGGTCACCGGCGAGGAACTGAGTGCGTTGCTGCCGCTGACCGACGGCCCGGTGCACATCCATATCGCCGAGCAGGTGCGCGAAGTGGAGGCCTGCCTGGCCTGGAGCGGCCAGCGCCCGGTGCAGTGGCTGTACAACCATGCGCCGGTGGATGCGCGCTGGTGCCTGGTGCATGCCACCCATATCACTGATGACGAGCGCGCGGCCATCGTCGCCAGCCAGGCCGTGGCCGGCCTGTGCCCGATCACCGAGGCCAACCTGGGCGACGGCCTGTTCCCGATGCAGGCGTTCGCGCGCGAGGGCGGGCGCTTCGGCGTCGGTTCCGATTCCAATGTGCTGATCGACGCGGCCGAAGAACTGCGCCTGCTCGAGTACGGCCAGCGGCTTACCCTGCGCGGGCGCAACGTGCTGGCGCCGGATGCCACCCGCAGCAGCGGTCGTTTCCTGTTTGAAGGTGCACTGCACGGTGGCGCACAGGCGCTGGGCGTGGCCGCCGGCCTGCAGGTCGGCGCCAGTGCCGACCTGGTTGAACTGGACGCCGCACACCCGGCGCTGCAGGCGCGACAGGATGACGCATGGCTTGACAGCTGGGTGTTCGCCGCACGTAATGGCGCGCTGCGATCGGTCTGGCGCCATGGCCGCCAGTGCGTGGCCGAGGGCCGCCACCTGCAGCGCGAGGCGATCACCAGCGCCTTCGCTGCCGCCCTGCGCGGCGTGCTGGGCTGATCGCCTCCCGCCACCGAGACCCCATTACGTGAAGGCCAGCAAGTCCGCCACGCTCAACCAGCGTATCCGCAGCGATCTGGAAAGCCGCATCCTCAGTGGAGAGTGGGCGCCGGGCTTCCGGATTCCGTACGAGCACGAGTTGATGGAGCAGTACGGATGCTCGCGGATGACGGTGAACAAGGTGCTGACCGCACTGGCCGAGAGCGGCATGATCGAGCGCCGCCGTCGCGCGGGTTCGTTCGTGGCGCGTCAGCCACCGCACCTGGAGCAGGTGGCGCTGGAGATTCCCGATATCGCGATGGAAGTCGGCTCGCGGGGACATCAGTACGCCTATCGCCTGCTGCAGCGCGACCTGCGCCTGGCCGATGCCGGCAATGCCGGCGAAGTCGAGCTGGCCGGCAGCGAAATGCTGCTGGCGATGCGCTGCCTGCACCTGGCCGATGGCCGCCCGCTGGCACTGGAGCACCGCCTGATCAGCCCGGTGGGCGTGCCCGAGGTGTTGGAGGTCGACTTCAGCACCACCGCCCCGGGCAGCTGGCTGCTGCAGAACGTGTCCTGGACCCGTGCCCAGCATCGCATCAGTGCCTGGGGCGCGGATACTGCCACCGCCAGGCTGCTGGATGTGAAGCCCGGTACCGCCTGCCTGGTGATCGAACGCCTGACCTGGCGTGGCGAACAGCCGATCACCCGCGTTCGCCAGGTGTTCCTGGGGGATGCCTGGGACCTGGTGGCGCGCTTCGCGCCGGGCGCGCGATAGGGATTCCATCCACGCATGGCGTGGATCTACTCTGCCGAAACGACTGTCGCCTTGAACTCTGTCGGGGCGTGTGTACGATGTGTATCGTCCCTGCATGAAGAGCAGGGACCTCATCCGGGAACTGGAAGCGGCAGGTTGGATCTGTCGCCGGATCCGCGGATCCCATCATGTATTCGTGCACCCGCAGCACCCTCACATCATCACCGTTCCTCACCCAAGGAAGGATCTGGGGAAAGGGCTGGTGCAGGCGTTGCAGAAGCTCGCAGGACTGACGTAGGAGGGCCCATGCGATATCCAGTCTTGATCGAGGCGGGCGATGAGCGCACCGCGTGGGGTGTGGTCGTTCCAGATCTGCCGGGGTGCTTCTCAGCGGCCGACACGCTTGATGATGCGCTCACTGCGGCGGAAGAGGCGGCGCTCGCCTGGATTGATGCGGCCCTGGATGAGGGGCGCTCGATTCCGACACCTTCCGCGCCGCAGAAGATCGCCGCCGAGGCATCCAAGGACATCTGTTGGATTCTTGCGTACATCTGCGTTGATCCGGCTCTGCTGGACGACACCATCGAGCGGGTCAATATCAGCCTGCCACGCCGGATCCTGGCGAGGCTGGATGCGCAGGCCAGAGCGGCGGGTGAATCGCGCTCCAGTTACATCGCCCATCTCGCGGCATTGGGCTGAGCAGGCGCCATGTGGAGCCGAGCCCATGCTCGGCTGCTGTTCGCGCGTGGCTCAACTCTGCAAAGGCATCCACGCGTGGCGTGGATCTACCAAGGGGTCGCGCATCGGGATTCAGTAGATCCACGCCATGCGCGGATGCTGCGCCATCAATACGTAGCGCACTGCCGCCAGCGTACGGGCTCATCCACGCCGGGGCGGGCGTTGAGCTGGATGCGCACGTTGCGCAGCGCGGGGTAGTGCAGCACTTCCTCGCAGACCAGCGGCCACACCGCGTCCAGTTCGCCGGTGCGGTTGATCGCCAGTGTCTGCCGGGTCAGCCAGACACCGCTGGCGATGCCGGGCTTGCCGGCCAGGGCGCGGGCCAGATCGGCCTGGAAGCGCTCCAGCGTGGCGGCATCGGGGTCGGGATTGCTGCGCGCGTCGGTCGCGGGGGCGACGGCAGGCATGGGAGCGGGGGCGGCCGCAGGGACTGCTTCGATCGGGGCGGGTGCGGCTGAAGGCGCGGCCGAAGGCGTCGCCACCACCGGTGCCGCAGCAACCGGCGCGGCCTCGTCCACATGCAGGCCCTGCAGACCCAGGCCGACAAGCAGCCCCAGCGTGGCCGAACCCAGTGCGGCAATGGCAATGCGGCGCAGCGCTTCGTGCCGGGCGCTGGCGCGCACGCGCGCTTCGATGTCGCCGGGCAGGTAGGGCTGCAGCAACGGCCACAGGCGCGGCCCGTCCAGCACTTCAACCGCCTGCTTCTCGGCGGCGCCACGGCCGTCGCGCTCGATACGGCCTTCGGTCAGCAATACGCCACCCTTGGCGCCGGCCAGGCGCGCGGCCGCACCCAGTTCGTTCACTGCGGCGGTGCCGATGCGGTAGGCCAGGCCGTGCTTGCACGACACCAGCCATTGATTGGGGCCATCGCTGAGCAGGAAGTCGCTGCTCGGCTCGCGGGCATCTTCGGCCGGATCGACCAGCTCGCGCAGGCCACGCTGCTCGCGCAGCATGCGCTTGACGAGTACCGAAAATTCGCGCCAGTGCATGCCTGCCAGGGCCTGCAGGCCGAGTTGCATCTCCTTCTGCCGCCGCTTGATCCACCACAGATAGACAACGGCCAGGGAACAGGTAAGCAGGGCCGACAGCAGGGCCAGGATCCAGGGGAGCATGCAGGAGTAGGGCGGAAGGGGCGAAAGCGGAGAGCGACAGTGTAAAGGTCGCGGTGCCCGGCTGGGTCAGGATGTTCCTGACAGGAAGCGTGATGGAGCGCGCAGATCGGTATACGGCGGACACGAAAAACCCGCCAATCCTGAAGCCGTGAGGGGAGGGAACAAACGGCAGCCGAAGCGATTGGCGGGTTGCTCGCGATTGTCAATCAAAATTTATTGCATTGCAACAATTGCGCTCAGGGAATGCTGTCCGGCGATTGATGGCTGCCCGGTGCGGGGGCATCTGCACCCGAAGCCGCCCGGTTTTCCAGCCTGGCCAGGCGCGCGTGCAGGGCATCGATGCGGGCTTCCAGCGCGGTCACCTCGTCGGCCGTGGGCACATGCAGCCGCTTGAGCACGCCCTGCACCTGGTCATCGAAGGCCTTCTCGACCTTGTTCCAGGTGCCCGAGGCCTTCTCGCGGGCTTCATCCAGGGACGATTCGACGTTGTCACGCCAGCCCGGGCCCTGTTCGCCGCTGCGTTCACGGCGGCGGGCTTCCCAGGCTTCGCCTTCCTTCACCAGGCCGTCGAAGAAGCGGCTGCCCTCGGCCTGCGCGCGCCCCAGCGCACCCAGCCCGGCCAGCCAGACCTGTTGCGCCGAATCGCTGAGCTTGCGCGAGAAGCGCTCGGCCTGGTCACCGAAAGAGGCGTCGTCGTTGCGGCGGTCGTCGTTCTCGTAGTGGTTCATCGCACTTCCCGTGGGAGTTGGGCCTGCCCCGAGAGTAGCGCGCGGTGGCGTTGCACGGCCGTGATGGCCGTCGCCAGGATTCAGCCCAGCTTTTCCTTCAGCACGCGCTGGATCTCGCCTTCGACCATGCCCTTCATCGCCGACAGCAGGAAACCGAGCTTGGCGGTCACGCGCACGACGCCCGGCTGCAGTTCGATCGCACCGTCCACACCGCTGCCGGAGAAGTTCAGGACGTCGGCGGTCCAGGACGACTTCAGGCCGAAGCGCTCGGACAGCTTGGCAGCGACCTGTTCGATCGCGGCGCGCGCCTGTGCGTCGGGCAGGGCGTGGGCGTGGCGGACATCGATGGTGGACATGCAGGCTCCTGGCGCAGGGCGGGGATGATCAAAGAGGGCGAGCATTGTGCGCATCAAGGGCCGCCGCGCCAAGCACTCATCGTGGGTTCTTCTTCGTTGGCGACCAACCTGCTAGGCTGCGCCGCGTGCAGAACCTGCTAGTTCACTTCAGTCAGCAACAACAGCCCGACCAGCCCCTGCGGCCCGGGGTGCAGCGCATCGTGCGCCAGGCCAACGGCAGCGTGCGGCTCGGTGATGCCGGCCACGGCGCCCTGCTGCTGGCCCAGTTCTGCATGGACGATCGCGGCCTCTGGCTGCAGGTCGGCAATGGCATCCGCGGCATCCACGTCAATGGTCGACCGGTGCGCCGGATGGCCCTGCTGCGCGCGGGCGATGCGGTATACGTGGATGGCGTGGAGATGGTGCTGCAGGGCGAAGTCGAGAGCCTGCTGCAGGCGCCTGCGCCGAAGAACGAGGATGGCAGCGACGAGCAGCAACGACTGCTGCGCGGTGTCGGTGGCCTGCACCATGGCCGCAGTTTCACCCTGTCGCAGGCCCGCCTGATCGGCCGCGGCAACGAGGCCGACATCGCCATCGATGACCCGGCCTTCGCCGAACAGCATGCCCGCGTGGAAGTGCACGGCGAGCGCGTGCTGCTGCGCGACCTGGGCAGCGCCGACGGTACCCGGGTCAACGGCGTGGCCGTGCGCCACTGCTGGCTGCAGGCCGGCGACCAGGTCGTGTTCGATGGCCAGCACCGGTTCGTGCTGGAAGTGCCGCACGATCCGCGCCGGCGGCCGCTGCCCGCCGAGGACGACGCCAGCCACGAGGCCGAGCAGGCGCCGGTGCTGCCGGCCGCGCCGCGCAGGGTCCGGCGCTGGCCGTGGCTGCTGGTGAGTGCGCTGCTGCTGGCCGCACTGCTCAGCCTGCTGCTCTGGTTCGGCGCGCGCTGATCTGAATCCGCTGGGTCCGCGCGGTGGTGGGTGCCGACCTTGGTCGGCACGCTCCGTCGGCGGGCTTGACGCCTGGCAGCACACGGCTTTGGTAGGTGCCGACCTTGGTCGGCACGCTTTTTCGGCGGGCATGACGCCTGACGGCGTACGCCGACCAAGGTCGGCGACTACCGGCGCCACGCCTGCGGCGAATGGATTCCAATGAAACCAAATTTCCCTTGCCGCACTAGGCCGCAAGGCTGGTGCACTGCGGCATACTAGGGGTCTTGCCCCACAGGTGTGACATGACGCGCGCGTTCAACTTCAGTGCCGGCCCTGCGACCTTGCCGGAATCGGTCCTGCGCCAGGCGCAGGCGGAAATGCTGGACTGGCACGGTAGTGGTGCCTCGATCGTGGAAATGAGCCATCGCGGCGCGGAATTCATGTCCGTGGCCGCCGAGGCCGAGGCCGACCTGCGCCGCCTGCTCGATATCCCCGACGACTACGCGGTGCTGTTCCTGTCCGGTGGTGCCACCACCCAGCAGGCGCTGATCCCGCTCAACTTCGCCAGCCCCGGCCAGCGCGCCGACTACGTGGTCAGTGGCCATTGGGGAAAGACTGCGGTCAAGCAGGCCGGCGTCTACGTCGACGTCAACATTGCCGCCAGCAGCGAGCCCGACGGCTATCGCACGCTGCCGCCCCGCGCCGACTGGCAGCTCTCGCCCGACGCCGCCTATGTGCACATCACCGCCAACGAGACCATCCACGGCGTCGAGTTCCGTGATGTGCCGGATACCGGCGATGTGCCGCTGGTGGCGGACTTCAGCTCGTCCATCGCCAGCGAGCCGCTGGATGTACGCCGCTACGGTGTGATCTATGCCGGCGCGCAGAAGAACCTGGGCCCGGTCGGCATCGCAGTGATGATCGTCCGCCGCGATCTGCTCGAGCGTACTGGCCAGCCGCGCGCGGACATCTTCGATTACCGCTCGCATGTCGCCCGCGATTCGATGCTCAACACCCCGCCGACCTGGAACTGGTACCTGGCCGGCCTGGTGTTCAAGTGGATGCTGGCCGAAGGCGGCGTGGCCGAATTCGCCAGGCGCAATGCCGCCAAGGCGGCACTGGTGTACGGCGCCATCGATGGCTCCGGCGGCTTCTACCGCAACGAGGTCGCGCATGCGGCACGCTCGCGGATGAACATCCCGTTCTTCCTGCCCGATGCCGGGCTTGATGCCCGCTTCGTCGCCGAAGCCAAGGCTGCCGGCCTGCTGGCGCTGAAGGGACACAAGGTGGTCGGGGGCATCCGTGCCTCGCTGTACAACGCCATGCCGCTGGCCGGGGCCGAGGCGCTGGTCGCCTTCATGGCCGATTTCCAGCAGCGTCACGGCTGAGCAATGAACGGCGCGCACCGTCGGGTGCGGGTCCCGCAACAAGGAATTCCGATGGCAAGCAGCAAATCCCGCAAGAAGGCGCCGAAGAAGGCCGAACCGGCCAAGGACAGCGCGCCCAGCAAGGCGAAGGGCAAGGCCAAGGCCGCCTCGAACCCGGCACCCACCCTGGCACCGCTGGCGCTGGCCGATGTGCGCTCGAAGATCGACCAGATCGACCGTGACATCCAGAGCCTGATCGCCGAGCGCGCGCGCTTCGCCCACCAGGTCGGCAAGGCCAAGGGCAAGCTGGCCGCCGCTGTCGACTACTACCGCCCCGAGCGCGAAGCGCAGGTGCTGCGCATGGTGGTGGACCGCAATGAAGGCCCGCTCAGCGACGAGCTGCTGGTGCATGTCTATCGCGAGATCATGTCGGCCTGCCTGGCCCAGCAGGAGCCGCTGAAGATCGGCTACCTCGGCCCGGAAGGCACCTTCAGCCAGCAGGCCGTGCTCAAGCACTTCGGCCGCTCCGCGCTGGGCCTGCCGATGGCCAGCATCGAGGAAGTGTTCCAGGAAGTGGAAGCGGGCAACGCCGATTTCGGCGTGGTGCCGGTGGAGAATTCGGGACAGGGCACCATCCAGATCACCCTGGACATGTTCCTGACCTCCAACCTGAAGATCTGTGGCGAAGTGGAACTGCGCGTGCAGCAGTTCCTGATGTCGCGCAGCGGCCGCATCGAGGACATCGAGCGCATCTACGCGCATCCGCAGTCGTTCATGCAGACCTCGGCGTGGCTGCGCGCCAACCTGCCGAAGGCCGAGAAGATTCCGGTGTCGAGCAATGCCGAGGGTGCGCGTCGCGCGCGCAACGCCGACGACGCGGCGGCCATCGGCGGCGAGAGTGCCGGCCACGTGTACGGCCTGAAGAAGGTGGTCACCAAGCCGATCCAGAATGATGCCGACAACACCACCCGCTTCCTGGTGGTGGGCCGCAACATCTTCCCGACCTCCGGTCACGACCGCACCTCGGTGCTGGTGTTCATCCATGACAAGCCCGGTGCGCTGTTCGATGTGCTCAGCCCGTTCGCCCGCCACGGCATCAGCATGAACCGCATCGAGTCGCGGCCGTCGCACCACGGCAAGTGGGAATACGGCTTCTTCATCGACCTGGCCGGCCACATCGACGACGCGCCGATGCAGGCGGCGCTGGCCGAACTGGAAGCGCACTCGGCGCAGATCAAGGTGCTGGGCTCCTACCCGGTGGCCGTGCCCTGAGTGCTGCTGTGGCGGCCCTGGCCGCCGCTCCCTGATGCATCGCCGGCGCTGCCGGCGTTTACGGAACGATCGAACGATGAGCAACGCGCAACACTGGATCGCCCGCAAGGGCCAGCCGCTGCAGGGCAGCCTCACCATTCCCGGCGACAAGTCGGTCTCGCACCGCTCGGTGATGTTCGCCGCGCTGGCCGATGGTACTTCGCATATCGAAGGCTTCCTGGAAGGCGAGGACACCCGCGCCACCGCGCGCATCTTCAGCCAGCTGGGTGTGCGCATCGAAACCCCCAGCCCGTCACAGCGCATCGTGCACGGCGTCGGTATCGACGGCCTGAAAGCGCCGGAGGCACCGCTGGACTGCGGCAATGCCGGCACCGGCATGCGCCTGCTGGCCGGCCTGCTGGCGGGCCAGGCGTTCGACTGCACGCTGATCGGCGATGAGTCGCTGTCCGGCCGCCCGATGCGCCGTGTCACCGGCCCGCTGTCGCAGATGGGCGCAAGGATCGATACCCAGGACGACGGCACGCCGCCGCTGCACGTGCATGGCGTCCAGACGCTGCATGGCATCGACTTCGCCTCGCCGGTGGCCAGCGCACAGATCAAGTCGGCCGTGCTGCTGGCCGGCCTGTACGCGCAGGGCGAAACCCGCGTGGTGGAACCTCACCCGACCCGCGACTACACCGAGCGCATGCTGTCCGCCTTCGGCGTGGACATCGAATTCTCGCCGGGCGAGGCGCGCCTGCGGGGCGGCCAGCGCCTGCGCGCCACGGACATCGTGGTGCCGGCCGACTTCTCTTCGGCCGCGTTCTACCTGGTCGCCGCCAGCATCATTCCCGGTTCCGAACTGCGCCTGAAGCAGGTCGGCCTGAACCCGCGTCGCACCGGCCTGCTGCACGCGCTGCGCCTGATGGGGGCGGATATCACCGAAGAGAATCCGGCCGAGCAGGGCGGTGAGCCGGTGGCCGATCTGGTGGTGCGCTATGCTCCGCTGAAGGGCGCGCGTATTCCCGAAGCACTGGTGCCGGACATGATCGACGAGTTCCCGGCGCTGTTCGTGGCCGCCGCCGCCGCCGAAGGCAAGACCGTGGTGAGCGGTGCTGCCGAACTGCGGGTGAAGGAATCCGATCGTCTTGCGGCGATGGCCACTGGCCTGCGCGCGCTGGGCATGCAGGTGGACGAGACCGAGGATGGCGCCACCCTGCACGGCGGGGCTCGGCTGGGGAGTGGCACCATCGAAAGCCACGGCGACCATCGCATCGCCATGGCATTCGCCATTGCCGGCCAGATCAGCGACGGCGAAGTGCGCATCAACGACATCGCCAACGTCGCCACGTCCTTCCCGGACTTCGATGGCCTGGCGCGCAGCGCCGGCTTCAACCTGGCCTGATCGGCGGATCGCGTTTTCCGGTAGGTGCCAACCTTGGTTGGCACGCTCACATCACCCGGTAGGTGCCAACCCTGGTTGGCATGCTCACATCGCCCGGTAGGTGCCAACGTTGGTTGGCACGCTCACATCACCCGGTAGGTGCCAACCCTGGTTGGCACGCTCACATCGCCCGGTAGGTGCCAACCTTGGTTGGCACGCCTCTCCTGATAAAAGGACGGAGGCCGAAGCCTCCGTCTAAACATCACGAACCCCTCGTCCGCGATCAACGCTGTTCGGTACGGAAATCCACCGGGACCCGCACCACACTGGCCACTGCACGGCCTTCATGCATCGCCGGCTGGAACTTCCAGTTCTGCACGGCGCTCAGCACCGCGCGATCCAGGTCACGGCTGCGTTCGCCGCTGCGCGAAACAATCGCGGCATTGGTCACCTGGCCGCGGCTATCGACATTCAGGCTGGCGATCACGCTGCCCTGTACGCCATTACGCAGCGCGGCGGCGGGGTAGGTCGGCTTGATGTTGCCTGCCAGCGGGCGCGCCTCGCGATTGCGTACCGCAGGGGCGGCTTTGCGCTGGTTGCCGACCGGTGCGGCCTGGCGGGCCGCCGGCTCCTGCGCGTCGGCCACCGGCGCCTGCTCGGGGGCGGGCAGCATGCGCTCGCCGACCGGTGCCGGCGCCACGTCTTCCTGATTCGAGTGACGCAGCCAGAGCAGCGCGGCGGCAAACATCGCCACGATCAGCGCGATCCACATCCAGGGCGACGTGGGCTTGTGCTGTTCGCTGGCGTCCTGCTGCAGCTGCGGCGAATGAAGGTCTTCGTGGGTGGTGGCGGTCATCGCAAACTCCTTCCGTCAATGGACGACGGGGAGAGTGTTGCGCGGGCCAGTGGCGGGAAGTGTCAGCGTTGCGTCAACGTCACCGGCAGGGTTCAGGTTGCCTGCCGGGAAACGTTCAGTTACTGGGTCTTGAAGTCGAACGGCACTTCAATGCTGCCCGGTACGGCCTGGCCGTTGCTCTGCGCCGGGGTGAAACGCCAGCGGCGCACGGCGTCGGTGGCGGCACGGTCGAGCTCGCGTGAGCCGCTGCGCTGGATCACCGTGGCATTGTTCGGGTAGCCGGTGGCATCCACGTCCACGCGCACCACCACGCTGCCGGTCTCGCCCGCGCGCAGGGCCGCGGCCGGGTAGGCCGGCGGCGGCGACTGGCCGGCAATCGGCATCGGCTGGCTGTTGCCGGTGGCGGCTGGCGCAGGGCTCGGCGTGGCCGGGGCCGGTTCAGCGGTGGGCGCCGGCGGCGGCGGGGCGGTTTCGACCAGCTTCGGGGCGTCGTCCTCTACCGGGGCCGGCTTGGCATCGGGCATGTCGCTGGAGCCTGCGGCGGCGGCCAGCGGTTCCGGCAGCGGTTCCACCTGCGCGGTCTCCTGCGGGGTCTGCGCGGCCGGATCGGCACGGAAGAACTCCTTGTCGCGGCCGGTCAACCAGACCAGCACGAACAACAGCACGCCCACGCCGAAAGCGATGCCGGCGATCTTCAGGGCGTTGCGCGGGATATGCACAGTGAACGACTTGGCGGACGACGAGCGGGGTGCAGACATGGACCGGACCAGTACGGAATAGCCCGATTCTGCCACGCCAGGAATGAACCGGGCGGCAGAAATCCGTATAACAAGCGATAATCCCATCCCTGATACCCACCACGACACCTGCCATGCTTGATCCAGCCCTGCTCCGCCACCAGCCCGCCGACCTCGCCGAACGCCTGCGCACCAGCCGCGGCTTCGAGCTCGACGTGTCTGCCCTGGAGTCCCTGGAGGCGGATCGCAAGCGCATCCAGGTGCGGACCCAGGAGCTGCAGAGCCTGCGCAACAGCCGTTCCAAGGCCATCGGCCAGGCCAAGGCCAAGGGCGAGGACGTCTCGGCCATCATGGCCGAGGTCGCTGCCTTCGCCGACGAGCTGAAGGCCTCGGAAGTGGCGCTGGACGAACTGCGCGAGAAGATCGAAGCGATCTCGATGGGCATTCCGAACCTGCCGGCCGACGATGTGCCGGCCGGTGCCGACGAGAACGACAACGTCGAGCAGGCGCGCTGGGGTACCCCGCGCCAGTTCGATTTCAAGGTGCTCGACCACGTCGAACTGGGCGCCCGCAACGGCTGGCTGGACGGCGAGACCGCGGCCAAGCTGTCCGGTTCGCGCTTCACCGTGCTGCGTGGCCCGATCGCGCGCCTGCACCGCGCCCTGGCCCAGTTCATGGTCGACCTGCACACCGGCGAGCACGGCTACGAGGAGACCAACGTGCCGCTGCTGGTCAACGCCGACTCGCTGCGCGGCACCAGCCAGCTGCCGAAGTTCGAGGACGACCTGTTCAAGACCGCCGTGGGCGACTCCACGCGTTACCTGATCCCGACCTCGGAAGTGCCGCTGACCAACATCGTGCGCGATGAGATCGTCGACGCCGAGCGCCTGCCGCTGCGCATGACCGCCCACTCGATGTGCTTCCGTGCCGAGGCCGGCAGCGGCGGCCGCGACGTGCGCGGCATGATCCGCCAGCATCAGTTCGAGAAGGTCGAGCTGGTCTCGATCAGCCGCCCGGAAGACAGCGACGCCGAACACCAGCGCATGACCCGCTGCGCCGAAGTGGTGCTGGAAAAGCTGGGCCTGCCGTACCGCAAGGTGCTGCTGTGCACCGGCGACATGGGCTTCTCGGCGGTGAAGACCTACGACCTGGAAGTCTGGCTGCCGTCGCAGGAAACTTACCGCGAGATTTCCTCGTGCTCGAACTGTGGTGACTTCCAGGCCCGCCGCATGCAGGCGCGCTGGCGCAACCCGGCCACCGGCAAGCCGGAGCTGGCGCACACGCTGAACGGCTCGGGCGTGGCCGTTGGCCGCGCGATGATCGCGGTGATGGAGAACTACCAGAATGCCGACGGCAGCATCACCGTGCCGGAGGCCCTGCGCCCGTACATGGGTGGCCTGGAAACCATTGGCTGATAGCCGGCGCTTCGCGCCGCCGCCCGAGCATGGGCTCGGGCGCTACAGATCTGTGTAGAGCCGAGCCTATGCTCGGCTCTCCTTTATGGCCCGCAGCTTCTCCAGCGGCACCCATCCCGGTTCGCCGTTCTCCGGCACGCACCATGCCCAGCCATTGAGCGTGCGCATCCCGCGCAGCGTCTGCCCGGGGTCCACATCCAGTTCGCGCGCGCAGTAATCCTGCGTGGCAAACGCGCCACCCTGCGCATCGCGGCCGATCACCGGCGCCGGCACGAATCCGGGCTGCTGCCCCTCGGCCTCGCAGAGGAACCAGTCGTCCCAGCCCTCCGGGCCTTCATAACGTTCGCCCACCACCAGCGCCTGGCCGCGGCGCAGGATGATCGGGTGCGGAAATTCGCTGCGGTGCGCAGCCGTCACGATGTAGTTCATGCCCCCAGCCTAGCGCGCCGCAAAAGAAAACGGCCCCGCACAGCGGGGCCGCCAGGGTGGGCCGGGAGGGGGAGGGGATCCCGGCCCGCGTTCAGCGCCCAGACGAGGAGAGAGGGGCGCCGAACGTTGGAACGCGTTACGCCGCGACGGCTTCGGCCGCTTCGTGCGACGGCAGCGCCGCCAGCGCACCGGCGATGGCGTCTTCACGGTGCTGCGGCGAGTAGGCGATGCCCTCGGCGCGCACGAACTCGACTTCGTTGATGCCCATGAAGGCGAACACCTGGCGCAGGAACGGCTCCTGGAAGTCGGCCGGCGAGTCGGTATAGATGCCGCCACGGCTGCTGGCGATGATCACCCGCTTGCCACCGGCCAGGCCCACCGGGCCGTTCTCGGTGTACTTGAAGGTGCGGCCGGCCACGGCCACGCGGTCGATCCAGGCCTTCAACGTGGATGGGATGCTGAAGTTGTACATCGGCGCGCCGATCACCACGATGTCGGCCTCCAGGAACTGCTGCATCACCTGTTCAGCATCGGTCGCTTCAGCGGCGTCGGTCTTGGCCAGCGAGCTGCTGCGCAGGTGCGGTACCGGATTGGCGTCAAGATCGCGATAATCGACCTGCAGGCCGTCGATCTGGCTGGCGAGGCGGGCGACCACGGCGGCCGACAGCTGGCGCGAGACGGAGTTGTCGCCAAGCACGCTGGCGTCGAGATGCAGAAGCTTCATGGCAGTCACCTATGTTCTGGGAGGAAGGGGCGGGGTGGCCCCGCCGACGGAGAGAACGATAGGTTGTTGCAAAGGCGGAATAAAGGTGATTGAATGCCACGTATTGTTCTAGATATGGAACTCGGGCATGCATGACCTGAATGACCTGTACTACTTCGCGATGGTGGTCGACCACGGCGGATTCGCCGCCGCCGAGCGCGCTTTGGGCATCCCCAAGTCGCGACTGAGCCGCCGCATCAGCCAGCTGGAAACCGACCTGGGCGTGCGCCTGCTGCAGCGCTCCACGCGCCGTTTCGCGGTCACCGATGTCGGCACCAGCGTGCACCGGCATGCGCAGACGATGCTGGCCGAGGCCCAGGCCGCCCGCGAAGTGGTGGACCGCCTCAGCGCCGAACCGCGCGGCGTGGTGCGCGCCAGCGTGCCGGTGTCACTGGCGCAGATGCAGCTGCCCAAGCTGCTGCCCAAGTTCCTTGAGCAGTATCCGAAGGTGCGGCTGCAGCTGAACATCAGCAACCGCCGCGTGGACATCATCAACGAAGGCTACGACGTGGCCCTGCGCGTGCGTTCGCGCTTGGACGACGACGGCAGCCTGGTGATGCGCAGCTTCGGCCAGGTGCAGGAACTGCTGGTGGCCAGCCCGAAGTACCTCGACCGCGCCGGCCGCCCCAAGGACCCGGAAGAGCTGACCCAGCACGTGACCCTCAGCATCAGCGAAGACGAAGCCCGCCAGCGCTGGGAACTGCATGGCCCGGAAGGCGAAGTGCGCCGGGTCGACCTGCAGCCGCGCGTGGCCGGCTTCGACTTCCCGCTGCTGCAGAGCATGGTGAAGGACGGTTTCGGCATCACCATGCTGCCGGAAACCGTGTGCGCCGACGCCGTGCGTAATGGCGAGCTGGAAGTGGTGCTGCCGGACTGGTCGCTGCCGCAGGGCGTGTGCCACGCCGTGTTCGCCTCGCGCCGCGGCCTGCTGCCGGCGGTGCGCGTGTTCATCGACTTCCTGGCCGAGCACCTGCCGCCGCAGCTGGAGGCCTCGCGCCTGGATTGCGGTGGCGCCTGTGAAAAGGCCAAGGAGCGGATCAAGGCCAGTGCACTGGGTGCGCTGGCGGTGGATGCCGGCTGAGAAGGCGCGAAGGTAGCGCCGGGCCATGCCCGGCGTTGCTGTATTCCGGCGCCGATCAGTTCCGGCCGAACAGCCGGTCCCAGAAACTACGGCGTCGCGGTGCGGCCGGTGGCGGTCCGGCTGCAACGACGGGCGCTTCCAGCACCGCCATCAGCTCCGCGCTGCGTGGCTTCTTCAGGAATCGCGCATAGTCCAGATAGCTGGTCACCTTGCTCATGTGCAGGCGTTCGGGCATTGCCGGCAATGCGCCGCCCTGCAACAGCACCCGCAATGCCTGCGGACGATCCAGGCGGATCGCCTCGTACAGGGCGGTGCCGCCACAGCCCGGTTCGATCAGGTTGGCGCGCTGCGGCGCATCCTCCAACAGGATTTGCAATGCCTCCGCGTCGTCTCGTTCTACTGCAGCCACCAGCCGCGCCAGCGCCTCGGCTTCCGCAGCTGGCAGGTTGTCGCGATAGGCCTGGTCGGCAATCTCGCGCTCGTCGCGCCCGTCGCCGCCCTGGATGCACAGGAAATCGGTGACCAGGGCGACCGGAATGCCGGACGTATCCAGCGCCCAGTAGCTGGGATAGACACCGTCGCCCCAGCCGCTGGTGAACACCACCAGGCCGTGCGGCGAGTCCTCGCCCCAGGGGCGATATTCGGCGCCTTCATCCAGGCCATCGTGGTCGATCAGTGCATCCGACCATTCACCGTCTTCGTCGCCATCGGCCTGTTCGATCAGGGCCAGCAGCGCCTGCTGGGTGTCGGTGTCCATGAAGCAACCGATGCCAGCGTCGACCGGGTAGCCGATGAAGCTGTCCTCATCCAGTCCGGTCAGGTCCTGCGTGGTCCAGCGCGCCATCTGCCAGTGCAGGGCGGTCGCGGTGAGAGCTTCGCGTGGCTTGAACCAGACCACGGCCAACGCCGGGCGGCCGCTGTGCACGATGATCTCGACCGGATGCCGGCCCAGCGGGGCGGTGTAGTCGGCCAGCGCAGGCGCCTCGGCCTGCACCAGCGGATCGCAGACCACCACGTGCCCGCTGCTGACCGGCAGGTGCCCGGCGAAGGTGCGGTGCAGGGCCACAGCGGCCAGCTGGGTGTCGTCCAGCAAGCAGGTGCGCAGGTTGGCCAGATCGAGATGGGCCATGGCGGCTCCGAGTGCGGTGAAGGCCCCCACCGTGCCGGATGCGGAGGGCAGGGGCAAGGTGGTCTTGGGCAAATGCCCTTCACGTGCGAGAATACGGCGCTGCCCGGGCGACCGGGACCCGATTGGAGAGATGGCCGAGCGGTTTAAGGCACCGGTCTTGAAAACCGGCGAAGGGTTAAACCTTCCGTGGGTTCGAATCCCACTCTCTCCGCCAGTTGTTTCAAAGAGCCCCTGGGAACAGGGGCTTTTTTGTTGCTACGGCCCTTGCTGGCCCGCCATCCGGTCGCGAGGGTCAGTTGAACGAATAAACCGGTGCATTCCTCTGACAACAGGGAACTGCTTCATTCAAGGGCGGTAATCATTTCAAGTGCACAAACGTTCGCGCCGGGAAATTTGAATGCACCCGGCACCCGCGCTAGGCTTCGGATGCCCAAGGAGGGCGACCAACGGAGTCATGGCATGAAGATTGGATTCAAGCTTTCTGTTGCTGTTGCGGCCTGTGCGTTGACCTTTGGAATCGGTAGCGCCACGGCGAAAGCCCCCGGCCCTTGTTCCGTCTGCGAGGTCCAGTACATTGCATGCGAGGCGTCAGGTACAAACTTGAGTATCTGCACCCGGAACTATATGCAATGCCTGCGTCTGAACGGCTGCATTATCCCGTAGCAGGGCGCGGCGGGGACGTGTGGGGACCTTGCGATACCCTGCAACCTTGCCACCCTCCAGACAAAAGCCTCGGTCCTGCCGGGGCTTTTTCGCTTCCGGAAACGCCATGGCGCGGATCGTGCCGGGGGCGAAACCGAGACGGTGCCTATGTGCCCTGATGCAGGCAGGCATATGTGGAGGGAGCGGCATTCAGCCCCGACGCCCACCTGTTGGCTTGTTGTGGCACAACGGGTAACTCGAGCACGACCGGAAAGCCCCATGTGGCCCATTCCGGTCCACGAACACGCCCACCTTGCACACCGGGCAGCGCTCATCGTGGATGGCCGCGCCTGAAATCGCGGTTACTTCCACTGCCCCGTCCTTCACCAGCTCATCCAGAAATGGCGAGTGCTTGCCCTGCAGGGTGAACATCGCGACCGACCGTCGCGCACGCGTCAGCGCGACATAGAACAGGCGCCGTTCTTCGCTCAGCGGATAGGTATCGCCGTCCGGCATTGCCAGCGAAAGCACCGGGTCATCCGCGCGCAGGCTCGGGAAGCTGCGGTTGATCATGCCCGGCAGGATCACGTAGTCCGCCTCGCGCCCCTTCGATCGATGTGCGGTAAGGAACTCGACGTCCATCGTGCTGCCGAAGGCCGTCTTCCAATCCGAAGGCATCGCACCGCGATCCGCGCGATACCGCCCCAGAACAAAGACCGTCACGCGCCCGGTGCGGCCCTGCGGCACTGCACCTGACAACAGTTGCTGGTGCAGCTTCGCAAGGTACTGGCGAACGCCATCCTGCACCTCCTCGCGCCGGTTCATCTGGAACGCCTGCAGCACCGGGCCCATTGCCGGCGCAGCAGAGCGAACGTTTTTGGCGATCTGCGCGGGGTTGCGGCTGATGAAGCGGCTGGACACATCACACAGTGCCTGTGGGCAGCGGAACGTCTGCTCCAGTTTCAGCACCTGGCCATGGCCCATCCATTCGCCGAATCCAGTCATCACCGCAACGTCGGCGCCAGCGAAGCGATTGATCGATTGCCAGTCATCGCCCACCGCAAACAGATGGCGGCCCGGTTGGCTGACCAGGGCACGGCAGAGGCGCGCGCGGGCGCGCGATGCGTCCTGGAATTCGTCGGCCATCACCAGTTCGTAGGGCGATTCATAGTGGCCCTGTTCCAGCAGCCCGGCCGCCATGTTGAGCATGTCTTCGAAGTCGATGCTGCGCTCGTCAGCCAGTGCGTTGTCCCAGGCCTGGAAAACCGGCCCGGCGATCTCCAGGAAGCGCCGGTAGCGTTCCTTGAACTGATCCTCGGGCATCTGCCGCAGGCGCGCCGCCATATCGTCCAGTGTCAGGCAGTTGCTCTTGGCATGGGCAATGAAGGTGCGCATCAGTCCGATCAGGTCAGCATCCGGCATCGGCTTGGCGCCTTGATCGGGCAGCTCGCGGTCGGGGTTCGGGTCAAGCTCGACATCAGACGCGCCAAGCCGCTCGGCAAGATGCTGCAGGGCCTGTCCACTGCGCAGGCCAAACGACGTCGTCTCGACCAGAGCGGTGCCGCGCGCCACATGCTGCTGGCGCTTCCAGTGCATCCCTTCGCTGTAGTTGGCAAAGTGCTTCGGCGGCTGGCCATCGGCATCCAGCGCAAAGTGCTCGTGATACAGCTGGGCGTCCGGATAGTAGAAGTCCGGGCGATACTGGCGATGGGTGTCTGTCGCGGTATCGAATTCGTAGCGCCGCTCGTAGTCGTACGCCACGCCGTTGTAGAACAGCCAATCGGCGATGACGCACTCCTCCAGGCTCTTCACCCGCTCACCCTTCAGGGTGCGGATGTAGGGCGTGCCATCGCGGTCGTAACCATCGGCCATCATGTCGGCACCGAACGGCGGCAGGTCGCGCCCGAACACCAGGCGGAACATGTCCCACTGGGTGCGGAAATGGGTCGAGCGGTCCTTCAGGTCGTCCACCAGTTCGGCCAGCTTGTTGAAGCCCAGCGTCGCGTCGACCGCCCATTCCGGGATATCCGGCTTGCGCCCTGTGGCTTTGGCGATGATGGACAGGCCCAGGGCGTGGAAAGTCCGGGCTTCCACCACGGTGTCGCCCATGCCGAGCCGGTCGAAGCATCGCTGCGCGCGCTCCTCCAGCTCCTGGGCGGCGTCCTTGTTGAAGGCGAGCATCACGATCCGTTCGGGTTCGACAAAGCCGCGGTCGATGGCATAAGCGGCCTTGGCGACCATTGTGGAGGTTTTCCCAGAGCCGGCCGCGGCCACGACCTGTACCCGGTTGTCGAAGCAGATGACGGCGTGGGCTTGTTCCTCGGTCAGGGGCTTGCTCTCGACCCGGTCCAGGAAGTCCTTGGCCAGCACCCGCTCGCGCTCTGCCATGGTCGCGTTGGCCTCGGCCCAGACGGCGGGCCAATCCAGCTGCCAGTCGTGCAGGGCGTCCAGCGCCATGCGGTGGCCGGGCGCGTGCAGGTCGTCGTGCACCTCCTCGTCGAGGAACAGCTGCTCCAGCTCGGCGGGCGGCAGGGGCAGGGCGGGGCGGTCGGCCAGCAACGCCTGCTGCTGTTCGTGGGTGATCCAGCGGCGTCCGGTGGTGCCTCGGTCGGTAAGCGCGTCTGCTTCGGCCAGCCACGCCTGGATCTCCGCCAGAGCGCGCTCAAACAGTGCTTTGCGCCCCCGCCTGGAGCGCGCGAAAAGCATATGCTGCACGGCAGCCGCAAGCCGGGAGCCCTGGCTGTTGGGCAGCCCATCCACGGACAGTGCTTCACCGTGCTCGGTCGTCAGTTCGACCCGGGACCAGAGCACGCCGCGAACGACCCGCACGCTGTGTTCGTTCGCCACCTGCTGGCGGTACTGCCTGCCGTCGATCAAAAGCGCGAGCTGTTCGCCATCCAGCCGCAACTGCCAGTCCGGCGAGCGGGTCACACGCTGGCCCCAGCCCGAGGGGCGCCATTCCATAGACATCCAGATACTGCCCTGCGTACGTCACTGGGCGTAAAGTGCCCTTGCCGCCCCATGATAAGGCGGCTTGGCATGGCGCGCTGGGTTTCCGGTCACTCGCGCACGCGCGCCAGCGATGGCATTGCACCCTCGCCGGCGCGGCAGGCGTCAGGCGTTCACATCCACGACAATGCGGCCGCGCACCTTGCCGGGGATGATCTGCTCATAGACATCCAGCACCTCGGCGAGGCCGATCTGCTGCACGGTGCTTTCCAGCTTCTGCGGGTCCAGGTCGGTCGCGAGCCGATCCCAGGCGCGCTGGCGAACCTCTTGTGGGGCATTCACCGAATCCACGCCCGCAAGGGTCACATTGCGCAGGATGAAGGGCAGCACCGAGCCGTGCAGTGCATCGCTCTGGGCCAGGCCACAGGCGGCCACGGCACCGCGGTACTTCGTTTCGGCGATGGCATTGACCAGCGTTGGGCCGCCGGCCACATCCACCACGCCGGCCCATCGCTCGGCACTCACCGGCCGCTCGCGCGGCTCCGAGAGCTGCGCACGATCGATGATCTCGGCCGCACCCAGGTTGTGCAGATACTCGGCGTGCTCCGGCCGCCCGGTGGCGGCCACCACGCGATAACCCAGCTTTGAAAGGATCGCCACCGCAATCGAGCCGACGCCGCCGTTGGCACCGGTAACCAGCACATCGCCCTGTGCAGGCGTCACCCCTGCATGCTCCAGGGCCAGCACGCACAGCATCGCGGTATAGCCAGCGGTGCCGATGGCCATGGCGTCGCGGGTGCTCAGGTTGCCGGGAATCCGGTTGAGCCATTCGCCGCGTACGCGGGCGCGCTGTGCCAGGCCGCCGTGGTGGCTCATGCTCAGGTCCCAGCCATTGAGCACGACGCGGTCGCCTGGCTTGAAGTCGGCCCTGCTGGATTCCAGCACCACGCCTGCCAGATCGATGCCGGGAATGAGCGGGAACGTCCGGATGACCGGACTCTTGCCGGTGAGGGCAAGCGCATCCTTGTAGTTGAGCGTGGAGTACTCGACCTGTACCAGGACGTCGCCGTCCACCAGGTCGGCTTCATTGAAATCGACGAGTTCCGTGGATACGCCGTCGTTCGTCTTGCGGGTCAGCAGTGCCTTGAAACTCATGGTTGGGGGCTCACGTTCAGTGGATGGCCCCATGCTAGGCTCCCACCGTTATCGCAACAAGAACGATGATTTTCCGTAGGTACTATGGTTTTCCGGAGTATGCATGCGTAGCAAGCGTTGGGATGGCAAGAGCGGGTGTGCCGTGGAGGTCACGCTGTCGGTGATGGGCGGCGTGTGGAAGCCGATCATTTTGTTTCACCTGATGACCGGCAAGCGGCGTTTCATGGAATTGACGCGACGGGTGCCTAATGCCACCCAGTCCATGCTCACCAGCCAGCTGCGTGAACTGGAAGCCGATGGCGTGGTGATCCGCCACGTGTACCCGGAAGTGCCGCCGAAAGTGGAATACGAGCTGTCCGAGTTCGGGCGCACGCTGGTGCCGGTGCTGCTGGCCATGCGCGAGTGGGGTGAAACCTATCGCGGCCATGGAAGCACGGAAGGCGATTGCCAGAGTTGAAGACACTTTTGGCTCTGCGCGAGCGCATTCTGGATGCGCCCGCGCCTGGATGGCTCAGGCCGGCTGCGCTTTCCGGCCCTGCACCACCCGGGTGGCCAGCAGTGCCAGGGTGACCAGCGCGGAGGCGATTGCCAGCCACAACAACAGCAGGGAGTTGTCCGCTTCGCCCGCGGCCACAGCCACAGCCACCGATGGATCCTCGGCGTTGTAGCGGATATCAATCTCTTCCGCCTCGTCGGTGGCACGCATCCGATTGCCAAGGTCGTTGGAGACCGCGATCTTCTCGACGCGTGATTGGCCGTCTTCGGTTTCGAACTCGACATTCAGGACGAAGTTGCTCTTTCTGCCCCTTTTCTCATCCCAATGCACCTCGGTGACGAGGCCCACTGCATCGCGCCCTTCAGCACCGTCAGTGAGGGCATGACGGTGATGGTCGTTGTAGGCGGCCACGGAAAGTGCGACCGCCACGCCAGCGGCAACAAGAATGTTGCGCCAGGAAGTGAATTCCATAATGAGCTCTTGATCCATTGAGGTCGGCGACTATAGTCCTCACCTCGCGGATCTCGTACGAAAATGGCGTGGCGCAGACATTTCGTTGTGATCAGATCGCGCTCGAATGTGCCTGTGGGCTCCTCCATGCAAGCGTTCCCGGTGTGCATCCAGCGCGGAACGTCTGTGCTCCAGCTGAAGGCGGAGGCCGTGCGTATTGCGAATTTCTGCGCGATCGCCATGGTCGGCGTGTCGCGTTCGGCTCGATGTGATCGTTGGGTAGTACGCGCAGGCAGGCGCGATGTATCAACGAAGCACGTCAGTCGGTGGACGGTTCGCCATCCTGTGACGCAACCAGCGTAGGAACGCGTCAGCGCGGACTTTTCCTACTTTGCTTCGGCGATGGAGTGCGCCCATCATCGCCGCGCCAAGGCACTCGCCCTGGCCGGGATTGGCGTCCCGAACTTACGTACCGCTACCGGTCGCGATTGCAGCCGAAGCTGCAACCGCGACAATGCACCGCCTACCGGCTCATGGTGGACGGTGCGTGGGGATCTTCCGATCCGCCGGCTTTAGCGGTACGTATCCGGCACGCCAACCCGCACCGTCCGCCACCTTGCATCTGCAGGTGGCCACATCGTGAGGTTGCCGTCATGCCCGAACGTTTTCCCGACCATCCCCGCCTGCACGCGCTGCTGGGTGCCGCTGTACTTGATCTTCCCGCTGCCTTGGCCGAAACGCTGGAGGACGCGCTCCGCGAATCAGCCGAGTTCGTCACCCCATCGGCATTCTTTGCACACCTGAAAGGCCACGGCAGGAACCTGCGCGCTGATGGCGAGGCCTGGAGTGAAATGTGCCTGAGCCCCGGCCGCGCCTTCGACATGGCCCTGGCGACCCGCAGCGTTTCGGGCATCACGGCGTTGACCGCGGTGCTGCATGCCGCGCATGTGGCACGGGAGAACGACGATCCTGCCTGCTGTCCCTCCGCCGCCGTGGTCGAAGGTCTGTTCAACGCCTGCCAGGCGCTGTCGCTGCAGGTGGAACGCTGCCTGGTGCCGTGAAGGGCTGCGACGCGGTTCCTGTTCCGTTGACGCCCGGTTCCCTATAGTGGCGCTGGAACCCTGCAATGGAATGCCCATGCACGTGATGTCCCCCGGCCGTTGCCTGACGCTTGCACTCGCCGTCGCAACGAGTGCCAGCGCGTGTGCACGGCCGCCGTCCACCGAACACGAAAGGAATCCCGCCATGTCCGGCGCACCCCAGACCGGCCGCACGATCAACGGCCACACCTATACCGATGCGCCCGTGGACGTGAAGCTCGGGCCGAACACTTTCCGCATTCCGGCCAACTACCTGGACAGCCAGATCGCACCGTGGCCCGGCGAGGGCGTGACGCTGGTCATCGAGTGGCCGGACATGAAGCCGACGCCGCCGGGTGCCCGGGCCAATCCGCGTACGAATGATTTCCGGAAGGAGATTGCTGTTCGTATCAACTACATCGATCGCATTCCAATTGAGACTTCGCTTTCAAGGCTTTCCTCAAATGAAGCCATCACGGAGGAGGGTTCTGTGGAAAGGGAGGATCCCAGGGACCGTCTCGATCAACGCGTTGCACAGCCGGAGACCTTGGGCCTGACGCCCTATGCAATCGATGAAGCGAAGATGGTGTTGTACGCGAAGAAGTACGAGGCCCGGTATGGGAAGCCGCCTGTCCGCAATCCGGCATTCGAGCGCGACTGGTATGTTGCACGGGACGGTGCTGGGGGACTGACAAGCTTCATCAAGTGCGATAGCGCAACGTTCCTGGGGGACGGAGTGCGCCTGACGCAGGACGAGGTCATTGATCTGGACGATCCTGTGGCTGCCGGATGCGTTCACTACTTTGTCGATATCTCTGACAGCCTATCCATCTCCCTGCATTACAAGAGAGCTTTCTTGAAAGACTGGAAACGCATGGAAGATGCTGTTCGCGATGTTCTTGCTGCAGCACGGACGCGCTAAACGACGAGGCTCAAGGAGAAAGCAATGAGCGGCCTGACCCAGAAGGACATCAGAATCCTCATCGATTATGCAGATGCCGGTAATCGTGAGCTGTACTGGAACTACCTGTCGCAACTGCCGGGTTCGGACGGCTACGGTACGCTGGCGCTAGGTGTGGTACGTAATGACAGTTTGCCTGGACGCGTGGCCAATGCCTACGCGCAAAGCCATGCCAGATCTCAGAATGACGAAGGTTCGCGCTTTCCAAATGCCGAGCTGAGCGAGCGCCAGTGGGAAGCATTCGGGCGGACACTGCTGCGGGAAGATCTGGAGCTTCGACAGGCGTGGATGGGAAACGGACGTGCGGATCTCGCGCTGAATCTGCCTGGCGCTGACGTCATGCTGGCTCATGACCGCGCTTTCGAGCAGCACAGACTGGACCCCAATTGCTGGACTCCTCGAGTGCTCCTGCAAGCCGCCTCGGACAAGAGCGGCCCCGAGAAGCTGGAACAGATCTGGACCAACATGCTCAACAATGACTACGCCGGGGGCCCGCGCGTAGGCAACACCAGCGTCGATGCCATCAGCCAGATGGGATGGGCGAAGGGCGGGCAGTACCTGACCCGGTTGAGCGTGCTGGAAGCTACCCAGGCATTGGAAGGACGCTCGGCGGTCGATCCGAACGTCATCGGTGGCAACAGCTACTACGCGATGTACTTCGAAGCGGACAGGAAGTGGGCCAGTGTCAGCGCGGGTGGCGGCCATATGTCGATGCGGGAGATCACTGACCTCGCCCGTATCGCCGAACTCAACGACGCGCGCGAGGTTCGTCTGGAACGGCAGGAAAAGCGAACCCAGTTCCACCCGGACGACCCGTACCGGACCATCACCCGCAGTCCGCTTACCGCAGCCGTGGACGACGTGCCGGATCCCGCGCAGGCCCCGACCCGTCTGGCCGACATTGGTCCTGGCCACCGTGAGTACGCCTTGATGCAGCAGGTGCGCGAAGGCGTGGCCGCGATCGATGCCAGCGCGGGACGTACCCATGATGAGAACAGCGAGCGCCTGGTGGCGAGCGTGATGGCCTTGGCGCGTCACAACCAGCTTGAACGTGCCGACCATGTCCTGCTGAGCGCGCAGACCGCCGATCATCCGGCCGGCCGCAACGTGTTCGTGGTGCAGGGCGAGTTGAATGATCCGGCGCATCTGCGGGCCTCCATGCCCACGGACCGGGCGGTGCAGACGCCGGTCGAGCAGTCACTGCAGGCCCTGCAGGCAGTGGGTGCGGAACGTGAACAGGCACACGCGCAGCGCCAGCAGCAGGAGGTCGATGCGCGGGCGCGCGACACCCCGGCCATGCGGATGGCCTGACCGGCCCCCCGGGTGAGCCGGTCACGGGCTCGGGTCTAAAGTGGTTTTCGCCTAGGCCTTTAAGCCTTGGGCGCGGACCCTTCGTTCGCCTCCGCAGTTTTACCTATAATCGATTGGGAACTCTGCAATGGAATGCCCATGCACGTGATGTCCCCCGGCCGTTGCCTGACGCTTGCACTTGCCGTCGCGGTGAGTGCCGGCGCGTGTGCGCGGCCGCCGTCCACCGAACACGAAAGGAATCCCGCCATGTCCGGCGCAACGCAGACCGGCCGCACGATCAACGGCCACACCTATACCGATGCGCCCGTGGACGTGAAGCTCGGGCCGAACACTTTCCGCATTCCGGCCAACTACCTGGACAGCCAGATCGCACCGTGGCCCGGCGAGGGCGTGACGCTGGTCATCGAGTGGCCGGACATGAAGCCGACGGCGCCGGGCGCCCGGGCCAATCCGCGTACGAATGATTTCCGGAAGGAAATTGCTGTGGCGATCGACTACATCGATCGTGCGCCAATCGAAACATCATTGGAGCGATTGTCCTCCAACCAGGCATCCGCCGAGGAAGGATCGGTGGAGCGAGGGGATCCTCGGGATCGACTCGATCTGCGTATTGCGCGGCCCGACGTCATGGGACTGACGCCTTACGCCATTGATGAAACGAGGATGGGGATTTTCTCGAAGGAACACGAGGCACGCTATGGAAAACCGCCCACCCGTAATCCTGCCTATGAAGATGACTGGTACATCGCGCGCGCTCCCAACGGCAGCCTGACCACATTCATCAAATGCGAAAGCACGGCGTTTCGGGGGGATGGCGTTCGCCTGCAGGGCGATCAGGTCATCAGTGAGCAAGGGCAAGCCGCTGCGGGGTGCTTCCACTATTTCTCGGATGTGGAGAACAAGCTTTCCATCTCGCTGAACTACAAGCGGGCCTTCCTGGCGGACTGGAAGCGGATGGAAGATGCGGTGCGGGATCTTCTCGCGCGCTCCCGCGTCCGGCAGTGAGTGCATTCAGGAGCAGGCGATGGGCGGATTGACGCAAGAGAATCTCAGGATTCTGGCCAGCTATGGCAAGGCCGGAAACCGTGAGTTGTACTGGAACTATCTGTCGCAGCTGCCAGATGCGGATGGCTATGGCACGCTTGCGCTGGGTGTTGTTCGCAACGACAGCCTGCCAGGCCGCGTTGCAAACAGCTACGCACAGGATTACGCCCGAGATCAGGAAGGCAAGGGCTCCGGCTTTCCCGATGCGCAGCTGAGCGAGCGGCAATGGGAGATGTTTGGGCAGACGCTTCTGCGCCAGGACCTGGAGCGACGCCTGTTCTGGATGGAGCAGGGGCGTCCCGAACTTGCACTGAATCTCCCCGGCAAGGACGTGATGCTGGCTCACGACCGCGCATTTGAACGGCATGAACTCGATCCCAACTGCTGGACGCCGCGCGTGTTGCTGCAGGCGGCTGAGCAGAAGAGCGGCCCCGAGAAGCTGGAACAGATCTGGACCAACATGCTCAACAATGACTACGCCGGAGGCCCGCGCGTAGGCAACACCAGCGTCGATGCCATCAGCCAGATGGGATGGACGAAGGGCGGGCAATACCTGACCCGGTTGAGCGTGCTGGAAGCCACCCAGGCACTGGAAGGGCGCTCGGCGGTCGATCCGAACGTCATCGGTGGCAACAGCTACTACGCGATGTACTTCGAAGCGGACAGGAAATGGGCCAGTGTCAGCGCGGGTGGTGGCCACATGTCGATGGGTGAGATCACCGATCCGGCCCGCATCGCCGAGCTCAACGACGCGCGCGAGGTTCGTCTGGAGCGCCAGGAAAAACGCACCCAGTTCCACCCGGACGACCCGTACCGGACCATCACCCGCAGCCCGCTGACCGCAGCCGTGGACGACGTGCCGGATTTCTCGCAGGCACCGACCCGCCTGGCCGACATTGGTCCGGGCCACCGCGACTACGCACTGATGCAACAGGTGCGCGAAGGCGTGGCCGCGATCGATGCCGGCGCCGGGCGTACCCACGACGAGAACAGTGAGCGCCTCGTAGCGAGCGTGATGGCATTGGCCCGTCGCAACCAGCTTGAACGGGCCGACCATGTGCTGCTGAGCGCGCAGACCGCCGAGCATCCGGCCGGCCGCAACGTGTTCGTGGTGCAGGGCGAGATGAGCGATCCCGCGCATCTGCGAGCGGTCATGCCTACGGACACGGCAGTGCAGACGCCGGTCGAACACTCGCTGCGGCAGATCGAGGCCGCCAGCCTGGAGCGACAGCAGGCGGCCATGCAGCGCCAGCAGGACAACGACGTCCACGCGCGTGACAACCCTGCGATGCGGATGGGCTGAGGTTACGTAGCAGAGCCGAGCGGGCGCCCGGCTCTGCTGGAAGGCCTTCTCAGAAGCGGTAGGCCGCCTGCACATACACCCGCCGCGGCTCGCCCGGGAAGTGCCCGTTGCGCTCGATGAAGCCACTGGCTGCGTACACCTTGTCGAACAGGTTCTTGACGTTGGCCTGGAACTGCCACTGCTTCCACGTGGTCTTCCAGCTCATGTCGAATACC
This sequence comes from Stenotrophomonas sp. CASM110, assembly GCF_049384345.1. Lineage (NCBI taxonomy): Bacteria > Pseudomonadati > Pseudomonadota > Gammaproteobacteria > Lysobacterales > Lysobacteraceae > Stenotrophomonas > Stenotrophomonas sp. CASM110. Next base: position 130,902 of record NZ_JBMRGI010000004.1, on the reverse strand, counting down.
GTGTATGCCTTGACCGCCTGCCCATCCAGGCTGACACGCTCGCCCACATGGTCGGCGCCGAAGCCGATGGCCGAGTTGATCGACGGCAGGTCGTAGCGCGTCCACAGGCCGAGCTTGTTGCGTGGCGCATTGGCGAAGCGGTCGCCGGAGGCATTGGTGATGCCGTTCGGTCCGGCATCCTTCACCCGTGCATCGTTGTAGGCGTAGGTCAGGTTCACCACCCAGCGCTCGGTCACGTCGGCCAGCAGGTCCAGTTCCATGCCCGTGCTGCGTACCAGGCCCAGTGCAGCGAGTTGGTTTACCCCGCCGATCACCTCGCCGGTGGCCTGCACGATGTTGCTGCGGTCGATGCGGTAGGCCGCCATGTTCAGGGTCACACGGTCGGCCAGCAGGGACTTTAGGCCGACTTCCCATTGCCTGCTGCGCTCCGCGTCGAACGGTCCGCCGGCCGCCGGGTTCTGGTTGGTGGCACTCTGCGGCACGAAGCCGCTGGCGATGTTGGCATACAGGTTCACGCCGTCCCGGACGGTAAAGGTACTGCCCAGGCGCCAGCTGAGATCGTTGCCATCCACGCTGCCGCCACCCATGCGGTCCTGATCCTTGAAGCCATCCCAGCGCAGCCCGGCCAGCACATGCCAGCGCGTGCCCAGTGCCAGCTCATCCTGCAGGTAGCCGCCGTAGCGCTTGCTGCGGGTGGCGGTGCTGCGCCACGGCAGGGCGGCCAGGTTGTAGTCATGCCAGGTGCTCGCGCCATAGACCGGGTTGAACAGGTCGATGCCGCGCACCGGGCCGGCGCCGCGTGCCAGGTCGGCGCTGTTGGCGGTCTGCGCGGTGAAGTCGGCGTCGAGCTGGTACACGTCGGCGCCGAACAGCACCTTGTGTTCGATACGGCCGGTGTTGATCCGCCAGACGGCATTGCCGCTGGCGGTGAAGGCAGTGTTGTCACGGATCTGGTTGCGCAGCTGGCGCGTCATCCACTCGGCCACGCCGTCGCGGTCACGATCAATCAGCCCCATCGGCTCGTGGTACATCTGGTGCTCGTTGTTGCTGAACCAGCGCGCAGCAAGGTCCACGTCCAGGTTGTCGCGCGGTGCGAAGCGATACTGCGCCAGTGCGACCTTGGCGCGCATGTCGAGGAAGTCACTGGCCTCGTTGTGGTTCCAGCGGCGGTCGGTCAGGAAGCTGCCGGCATCGTTCACCGGCACGCCGCGCAGGCGGTTGCCGCCCAGGTTCTGGGTGATGTCGGTGAACTGCAGCACCAGCTCGCCGGTCTGGCCAACGTCGAAGGCCAGCGAGGCATCGCCGATCACGCTTTCGCTGTCGGCATTCCAGCGCACGCCCTGCTCGCTGTCGGCATACAGGCCGGCGCGATAGCGAATGCTGCCGCTGGCATTCAAGGGGCCGGTGCCTTCGATCGATCCGGCGCGGAAGTCCTTGTCGCCTGCCTGCAGCTCGATGCGGCGTTCGGCGCGCGCCTTGGGCTTGCGCGTTACATAGTTGATGACACCGCCCGCATCACCACCGCCGTACAGCGCACCGGCCGGACCTTTCAGTACTTCCACGCGTTCGATATTGAACAGTTGCGGCACCGAGAAGCCCGCATAGGGATCACCACGCAGGCCGTCGTAGAGAACGTTCTCCTGGCGGAACCCGCGCAGGGTGACGCCGGCATAGCTGAAGAAGCTGATGCCGCTGATGCTGCGGTACAGATCGGTGACCTGGCGCGCGGCCTGGTCGTCGATCAGCTCGCGCGGCACGACCTGGATCGACTGCGGCACCAGTTCCAACGGGGTATCGGTGCGGGTGCCGACGGCCGCATCGTTGGCGCGGTACAGGGTCTGCGCGCGGCCGCGGACTTCGACCTTGTCCAGGTCCTTCGGGGTGTCAGCGGAGGCCTCGGAGGCCAGTGCAGGCGTAGCCAGGGAAAGGGGCAGCGCCAGGCAGAGGGCGTGCTTGAGCGGGCTTGGAAGCGGCATGAGGGGGTCGGGACGGGCTGCAAATGAGAAAGATTAGCATTTGCAACGCTTCGTGACCTATCCCCTGATTGCGCTATGGACGCAGGCCCGGGTCGGTATATGGGGTGCCGGCCAAGGCCACCAGCACGCCGGTGCCACCGCGCACGATCAGCTGCAGCATCGCTTGGCGCGGATCCTCGCCCCTCTGCTGGCTGGCCAGTCCACTCTCATAGGCGGCCACCATCGACGCCAGCAGCATGGCTGCGCACAGGCGTGCCTCCGCGTCCTGCGCGGGCCGACCGGCCGCGTCGGCCATCAGCTGGGCCAGGTCGTCGGCCAGCTGTGCCTGCAGCCGTCGCGCGTGCGCCACCAGCACCGGACTGTCGGCCACGGTTGCCCAGAAGGCCGCTGCACCGGAGTTGATCCGTAACAGCGGATGGCCGCTGTCCAGCAGCTCCCGCACCAGCGATTGGAAGGCGGCCAGCGGGGCCATGCCACGGCGCGCCGCCATGCCTTCGCGAAGCAGGGTCCGGGCCTCCTCATCGCGGTCGAACACCAGGTCTTCCTTGCTGGCGAAGTAATTGAAGACCGTCTTGCGCGAGACCCCCGCCGCATTGGCAATCTCGGACATGGACACGGCTTCGAAGCCGCGGCGGATGATCAGTTCGGTGGCGACGTCCGAAATGGTCTGTCGGGTCTCGGTCTTGCGCTGCTCGCGGCGGCCCCGGGGCGGGATCATGGGCGGTTCACTTGTGGGAACGTACACCGAGTGTAACATTGGCGTCGCCAGAGCGCCGGCCCGGCGCTTACAGGGAAATCCCATGTTGTACGACGTCGTCATCGCCGGGGCCGGCCCGGTCGGCCTGTTCCTGTCCTGCGAGCTGGCCCAGGCCGGCTGTTCGGTCCTGTTGCTGGAGCAGGCAGCGTCGCCCGAGACACCCTTGAAACGCCTGCCCTTTGGCTTGCGCGGCTTGAACTCGCCCACCCTGGAGGCCCTGGATCGACGTGGCCTGCTGGATGCGGTTGCCGCCAGTCAGGTGCTGAAGCCGGACAACGGCGCACCGCCGCCCGGCACCGCCCATTGGCTGGCGCAACCGCGGCCGCTGGGCGGCCACTTCGCCGGCATTCCTTTTGCGCTGGACAACGTGGACAGTGCGCGCTGGCGCCATCGCCTGCCGACGCCGGTGCCCACCCAGATGGCGGTCGAGCTGCAGTCGCTGGAGGCGGTGCTGGCCGAGCGTGCGGTGTCACTGGGTGTACAGATCGAGCGTGGCTGCACGGTGCAGGCGGTGCACGCACGCGAAGCACAGATGGCGGTCCAGACCGGTCGCGGGCTGATGCGGGGCCGCTGGCTGGTCGGTTGCGATGGCGCCCGCAGCACGGTACGCAAGCAGTCGGGGTTCGTGTTCGCAGGGACGGCGCCGGAGTTCACCGGGCACACGCTGCAGGTCGAACTGGCAGACCCGTCGGTGCTCGTCCCGGGGCGTCAGTTCACCGAACACGGCATGTGCAATTTCAATCCGCCGGGCATGCTGGCGCTGGCCGATTTCGACGGTGGCGCCGGCCATCGCACGCCGCTGGACCAGCACACCGCCCAGGCGCTGCTGCGGCGTGTCTCCGGGCGAGAGGCAACGATCACGGCGTTGCATCTGGCCACCACATGGACCGATGCCGCGCGCCAGGCCACGGCCTATCGCAGCGGCCGCGTGCTGTTGGCCGGTGATGCCGCGCACATGCATTCGCCGTTGGGTGGGCAGGGGCTGAACCTCGGCATCGGCGATGCGATGAACCTGGGGTGGAAGCTGGCCGCGGTGGTGCGAGGTGATGTGGCAGAGTCGCTGTTGGACAGCTATCAGGCTGAGCGCCATCCGATCGGCGCCCAGGTGCTCGACTGGTCACGTGCGCAGGTGGCGTTGATGCGGCCAGGCCCCGGGTCGCGCGCGCTGGCGGCGGTCATCGCCGACCTGGCCGCGACCCGCGACGGTGCCACCTATCTCGCCGAGCGGCTGTGGGGTGTAGCACCGCCACCGGTGCTCGACGGCAGCCATCCGCGGGTTGGCCGAAGCGCACCGGACGTCCAACTGGCTGATGACCGTCGGATGGGAGAGCTGCTGCGTGCAGGGCAGGGCGTGCTGCTGGGGCTCGATACCGGCGATTCGCTCGGTCCGATCATTGAGCGCTGGCAGCGGTCGGTCACCTGCGTGATGTCCACGGCGCGCGACACGCTGGGACTGGGCGCCGTGCTGGTCCGCCCCGACGGTATCGTCGCCTGGGCCTGCGATGCTGGCGGTGACACGTCGGGGCTGGAGCCTTCGCTGGAACGCTGGTTCGGTTCGCTGCGGTGACCGCCCGCTAGGGCGACGCCACCACGGCCTGCGCGCAGCGCCCGGCTTCGGTCATCACCGAGGCCAGCTGCTTCAATGAGTAAGGCTTGCGCAGCAGGGTGAAGCCATGGCCAGGGTCCCGGGCCAACAGTTCGCTGTAGCCGCTGGTAAGGATCACTGGAAGCCCAGGCAGGCGGCTGCGGATGGTACGGGCCAGATCCAGGCCGTTCATGCCAGGCATCACTACGTCGCTGAACACTACATCGAAGCGGGAGGCATCCCGTTCGAGCTCCGCCAGGGCCTCGTCCGCATTGTGCGCAAGTACCACGTTGTAATCGAGCTCGCGCAGGGCGCCGACGGCAAATTCGGCCACATCGACGTTGTCTTCCACAACCAGCACGCAGACACCGTGACCATGCTGCAGCCCCGGTAGCGTCGCCGGCCGTTCCGTCATTTCTCTCGCCTGCGCCAGCGGCAGGTACAGGGTGAAGCGGGTACCGGCGCCCGCCTGGCTCTGCACGTCCACCTCGCCTTCTGACTGCTTGACGAAGCCGAACACCTGGCTGAGGCCGAGGCCGGTTCCGGCGCCGACGCTCTTGGTGGTGAAGAAGGGCTCGAAGATGCGGTCGACGACGGCGGGGTCGATGCCTGCTCCGGTGTCGGTCACGCTGATCGCGGCGAAGTCGCCCTTCATCGGCGCGGCGAAGCGCACCGAAGGCACCGCGGTTACCTGCTCCACCTCGATGGTCACCCTGCCGTGTCCCTCGATCGCATCGCGCGCGTTGACCGCGATGTTGATCAATGCAGTGTCCAGCTGGGTCCGGTCCAGCAGCACCGGCAACGGCGTGCCGGGCAACGTCAACGACACCTGGATGCGTGCACCCAGTACCGTGGTGATGATGTCCGAAAGCGCGTGCACGCTCTCGCAGAGATCGAAGACCTCCGGCGACAGGCTCTGGCGACGCGAGAACGCAAGCAGTTGCGCGGTCAGCTTGGTGGCGCGGTCCGAGGCTGTGGCAATGGCCTGGATGTAGCGGCGCCGGGTGTCGTCTGACGGCCACGTGTGCAGGAGCATGTCCACCGAACCGGTGATGACCTGCAGCAGGTTGTTGAAGTCGTGGGCCACACCGCCGGTGAGCTGGCCGATCGCCTCAAGCTTCTGCGACTGGCGCAGCTGCTCGCGGGCGCGCACCAGTTCCAGATGGGCCTCCCGCGCCTGCTCGGTGATCGCCGCGACCTGGCGGCTGTGCAGGTCGCGCTCGATCACCCGTTCGGTCTGCTCGCTGACCACGCACAGGATACCGGCGACACTGCCGCAGCCGACGCGCAGCGGTGAATAGGAAAACGTCCAGAATGTTTCGCGCAGCGTGCCGTCGCGATCCATCATCAATGGCAGGTTCTTGAAGCTGCGGCTGATGCCGGCAAAGGCGTCGTCCACGGCATGCACCACGTCCGGCCATACGTCCGCCCAGACATCCTCCAGGCGGTTGCCCATCGCGCCGTGCAATTTTTCCCCCAGCATCGGCAGATAGGCATCATTGAAGAAGAGCGCCTTGTCTTCCTTGCCCCAGGCAAGCCACAGGGGTTCCGGCGAATCCAGGATCATCGCCAGCAAGGTGCGAAGTTCGGCAGGTGCGCTTGCGGCAGTGGCCGAGCGGGCCCAGTCACTGTCCTGCAGCAGTCGGTAGGCGAGCTGATCAGGTGCAGAGACTGACAGGGGAAAAGGATGCATGGCCGCCATTGGCGCAGGGAGGTGGCGCAGCATAGCCGAGCGCATGTCATGACGCCCTGCACATCGCCGGCATGAAAGGCCTCGCCACTCCGCCGTCGACGTGGCAGGGATGCGCCCTTTGTTCCGCAGGTTGCCGCTATAGCGGCGCAGCGCGAAGGGAGGCGAAGCTGGCCTGATCGGCGGGTCTAGCCCTTACGACCTGCCTGCGCGGTGAGCACATCCCGGCCAGCCTCGGTCAGATCGATATCCCCGTCTTCCGCCTGTACCGCCCATCCGGCGGTCACCGCCCACGTTGCGGCATCGCCGCGCACCGGCTCTGCAGCGGCGATTGCCTGGAGTATTTTCCGCTGTTCCGCAGTCATTTCCACGTGGCGGCCCTCAGATACCCAGCAACGACGCCGGTTGCCAGTCCGACAGGCGGGCGTGGCTGACCGGTTGATGGCAGCCGCACACGTCACAACGGAACAACGCCCCGCCCGGAAGTTGCACCAGGTTGTCTTCGCTGGCAGAGCTGGTCGACGAGCAATGCCGGCAGGTGACCGTGAGCGCAGTGATGCGCTGCACGCTGCCTGATAGATCGAACACGGCCTCGAACGCGCGAATGACAGGGTGGGCAGTGTCCGGCATCTGAGTCTCGACAGGGTGGGGAGACCTCATCGTCGCGCGCCGGCTGTGATGGAGCAGTCAGCCGGATGCATGGGCGCGATCAAGACAGGCGCGGCAACCGGGCGCGCACCTTCGTCAGGGATTGTTCTTCTTTCCGCTCAGGTCCAGCGGCTTGTCACTGCCCTTGCGCTCGCTCGACCACACTTCCATGCCCTTGTTGCAGCGGCTCTCGCGGGCAGCGACCTCGGGCGGCAGGTCCTTCAGGTGCGGCGACTCCTGGCAGGCTTGATGCATGTTGCTGTCGTCATAGGTGGCGCAGGCGCTGAGCGATGCGAGGGCGATGGCAATGAGGGTCACGCGGAGCGGGGGCTGCAGGTTCACGGGGGGGGGCCTCGGGTGATGCCGGGATGGCCATGGAATTCAAATCCGTGACACCGGGCATGCACAATCGGACCAGCCGCACTTGTTATTCTATAACAGATGCGCGATAGTCCGGCCCCTGCCGGCGTCAGGCGATGCAGATCACCAGTACCGTGCACAGCACCAGCATCAGCACGAACACGCGCCGGCTCAGTGCCAGGCAGGCCAGATAGGCTGCGAGCGCCCACGCTGCCAGCAGCGCGCAGGCCATCACCCATAGCCCGATACCCATCATCGAACCCGTCGCCAACGCAGACAGTGCGATGGCCTTGAACAGCGCCACGCCCAACACGCTGCCCAGCATGCCGGCCTGCAAGGCGATGGCATCATGGCGGGCAGGTGCGCGATGGGGGGGCATTGCGGGTCCGGTACGGGCCGAGAGCGCGGCGTCGGCTGCACTGTGCCCAAATGCACATCCACGAAATGTGTTCATCGCGCGCGAAGACCGCGATGAAGCCCGTTCAGTCGAACTCACCCTCGGCCGATTCCAGACGCTGCCGGTACGCCGCGCGATGCTGGTACAGCCGCTGGCACTCGGCCGACCTGTGGATGCGGCTGCCGGGTTCATTGGCCACCGAGTCGCACATCCGCGCGATGTGATTGTTGTCCGCCAGTTCGGTGACGAAGAACACGGCAGTGATGCCGGTGCCAAGCAGCACGACATACAGCAGACGGCTGAGCCAGCGTGACAATTTCCGCTCGAAGTGCTGCTGGATGGTCAGGTCGAAGCGGATGATGCTGAGCACGATCCAGACGATGGCGACCAGGAAGCAGAGCGTGGGCAGCAGGTCGCGCCAGATGCCTGCTTCGTAGACCGACTCGCTGTAATGGACCGCAGCTCCGGCACCTGCGATGGCAATGGCCAGCGCCCAGTTGCGGCCCAGTGAGAGCAGGTCATCGAGCAGCTTTTCGTGGTTCCTGGTTGGTCCTGCTGCCACGAGGGTTCCTTCTGCGTGTTGCGACCGGCGGCGGGCTGCCGCCGATCATGCAGATGGTGAAGCATCGATTCGGTGATGAGAAGCCTGCCCGCTCAGTATCCTCCTGCGCGTGCACCGATCCAGCGCCGGTAGCGGCGGGTCCGGCACTTTGCGGCCGCCTGTGCCAGCAGCAGTGCCCAGACGGGCGAAACACCCGGCGCCGTGGGCCGGAGCCTGCTCAGCCGCGCCAACTGGTACTTCACTGCGGCCATGTGTGCGCTGGCGGCCAACGGTTTGTTGCGCCAGTCGATGGTGCGCAGTGTCGGCACCGGGTCGCGGCCCTGCTGCCAGCGGTGGGGCAGATCCGGCTCGATCGCCAGCGCGGTGGCGATGCCGACCATGGCCACACCGCTGTCAAGTACCTGATCGGCCACGGCGCGCCGGCGGATGCCACCGGTGACCATCAGCGGCATGGTTGCCACCGTGGCGATCTCACGCGCGAACTCAAGGAAGTAGGCCTCGCGGGCCAGGCTGCGCTGGTCGCGCGCGGCACCGGTCATGGCCGGTGCTTCGTAGCTGCCACCGGACAGTTCGACCAGGTCCACGCCGAGCGGCGCCAGCATTTCCACCACTGCGCGCGCATCCTCGGGCGAGAAGCCACCGCGCTGGAAATCGGCGGAATTGAGCTTCACGGCCACCGCGAACGTGGGCGACACGGTGGCGCGCACCCCCTGCACGATCTCCAGCAGCGGGCGCGCACGGTTGTGCAGGCTGCCGCCCCAGCGGTCGTTGCGGCGGTTGGACAGCGGCGACAGGAACTGGCTGAGCAGGTAACCGTGCGCGGCATGGATCTGCACGCCACTGAACCCGGCGCGCTCGGCCAGCTCGGCGCTGCGGATGAAGCGGGCGATCACCTCTTCGATGTCCGCCTCGGTCATCGCCCGCGGCGGTGCGAACTGCCTGGACAGAGCGCCTATCTCCAGGGCGACGGCTGACGGCGCGAGTGCCGGTTGGCCGAGTGCGGCCGGCATCTGCCGCCCGGGATGGTTGATCTGCATCCACATCTGCGCGCCCCGTGAGCGTGCCGTTTCGGCCCAGGCGATGAAGCGGTCAAGGTGGCGGTCGTCTTCCAGCACCACGCCGCCGGGGCCGGTCATGGCGCGGCCATCGACCATCACGTTGCCGGTGATGATCAGTCCTGCGCCGCCATCGGCCCAACGCTGGTAGAGCTGCAGCAGCGCAGCGGACGGCGCGTGGTCGGCGTCGGCCATGTTTTCCTCCATCGCGGCCTTGGCAATGCGGTTGCGGATGATGGCACCGGAGGGTAGTGCCAGGGGCGAGAACAGCGACATCGGACAGCTCCAGGACAGGGGAATGGCGCTACGCTAACCTTCAAGTTTTATTGAAGGTCAACAGGCTCCCATGGCGAGGATTCAGGCAGATGAAGATCGGTGAGCTGGCCCGCCTCACGGGCCTCGCGGCGTCGCGCATTCGCTTCTATGAAGACGCGGGGCTGCTGGTGGCGCAGCGCCAGGCCAATGGCTACCGCGACTATCCGGAACAGGCGGTGCTGTTGCTGGAGTTGATCACGGGCGCGCAGCGTGCAGGCTTCAGCCTGGAAGAGATCCGCGCCCTGCTGCCACCGGACATGGGCCAGTGGCAGCATGAGGCGTTGATCGCGATGCTGCAGCAGAAGGTGGCTGACATCGAAGCGTTGCAGCTGCGGTTGGCAGAGAGCCGGGCGCACCTGCTGGCCCTGATCGAGGACATCCAGGCGCGGCCGGACGGCATCGACTGTGCAGCCAATTCGCGGCGGGTGCTGGACCGTGTGAAGCGCGGTGAGCTGGCGCGGCCGACCCTGGTGGCCGGCGATACAGCGTTGCTGCGACCGGATCGCCGTCGCCGCAGAGGCAGCAACTGACGATCCGGCGCAATGTTCAGTGGCTGCCGACGACGGCGGTGCTGCGCTTCTTGTCCAGCATCACCGCCACGCACCACAGCAGCAGGCCGCCGATCGCGGTAGCCGCGCCGACATAGCCGGTACTGGCCGGGCTGAAGCCGGCGCTGATTGCCATGCCGCCCAGCCACGGGCCGAGTGCGTTGGCAGTATTGAAAGCGGCGTGGTTGGAGGCCGCCGCCAGCGTCTGCGCCTCACCGGCCACGTCCATCAGGCGGGTCTGCAGCACCGCCGCCAGTGCGCCCATGGTGCCGACAGTGATGATCATCGGGCCGATGGTCCACACCGACTGTGCGGCCAGCGGATACAGCAGCAGCATCACGATCGACCACAGCAGCACCACGGCGGCGGCCTTGAAGTGGAACTTGTCCACCAGCCAGCCACCGGCGATGTTGCCGATGATCGCGCCGATGCCGAACACGCCCACCGCCAGCGGCATCCACGATTCGGCCACGCCGGTGACCTGCACCAGGGTCGGTGCCAGGTAGGTGAACACGCAGAACATGCCGGCGAAGCCGACCGCGCCGATCGCCAGCGCCAGCCACACCTGGGACGTGTTGAAGGCGCGCAGCTCGCGCATCGGCGAGGTACGTACTTCATCCGGGTCCGGCAGCAGGAAGCGCGCGATCATCGCCACGGTGGCGATGGCCAGCACGCTGACCAGGGCAAAGGCGGTGCGCCAGCTCAGCTGCTGACCCAGCCAGGTCGTCAGCGGGTTGCCGACCAGGATCGCGATCGACAGGCCCAGCAGCACGCGTGACATCGCCTGGCCGCGCTGGCCTGCGGGACTGATCGCCGCGGCCACCAGCATCGCCACGCCGAAGTAGGCGCCATGCGGCAGGCCGGCAACGAAGCGCGCCACCAGCATCGTGCCGTAGTTCGGTGCCAGCGCGCTGGCCAGGTTGCCGACCGCGTAGAAGCCCATCAGTGCCAGCAGCAGCTTGCGGCGAGGGAAGCTGGCGCCGACGAAGGCGAGGATCGGGGCGCCGACCACCACGCCGATGGCATAGGCGCTGATCAGATGCCCGACCTGGGTTTCGGAAATCGACAGGCCGCGGCTGATCTCCAGCATCAGGCCCATGCTGGCGAACTCGCTGGTGCCGATGGCGAAGCCACCCAGTGAAAGGGCGAGGATGATCAGGGTGCGCTGGCGGGGCGTCAGCCGCGCAGCCAGGGAAGAGTTGGGGCTCATGCGGGGGCGCGATGGGGGGGGCGGGAGCCGCCCATTGTACTGCTGCACTGCAGCAGGAGCAGCAGCACTCAGGGTAAATCAGCGTTTGATCGGTGACACGCCGGCCCGCCGCGCCTCGTCGCGTCCGGCTCAGATGCCCAGCGCCGCCCGGGCATGAGCGTACTTTCCGTGCAGGCGCGCGGCCGTCGCCGCATCGAGCATTGCCAGCCGCTGCGGATCGGCGTTGTCATCCAGATCGGCGCGCTTCACTTTCAGTGCCAGCGGGTGGGCGGCAATGCGCGCGTAGTAGCTGTCCGCGTCGGGTGCTGCATCGCGGTTGAGCAGTTGCACCGCCTCGCGCAGCGGTGCGGGAAATACCTCGATCCGCGCGGCAAACGCCGGGCAGTCCTCGGCCACGTCATGCAGCCAGGCCACCACTTCGGCGTCATCGTCGCCGCGCACCGCAGCCGCCACCCGCGCCACATGGCCGATGTAAGGCTGGCCGGCCTTGTCGATCTGCCCCGCGTGGGCCTCGGTGGCCAGCGTGCGGGCAAGTGCTACCCAGTCCATTGCGGTTTCCTTGGATATCCGCGCACAGTTTCGCGCAGAAGCCGCAGCGGTTGTGGATGCGCCCATGACGCTGCCACCGGCATGATGGCGGGGCAGGGGGCGCAGTGTTGCCCCGACAAGGAGGAGTGCGATGCAGGAATTCAGGCATGTGCTGGAAACCCGTGGCCGCTACCAGCTGGTAGCGGTGTCCCACGAGCCGGTGTACGCTCCCGGCGATGTGGTCGGCCATGCGGTCGTCGCCGACGATGGGGATCGTCTGACCGACCTGATATCACTGGCCGAAGCGCGCCAACGCTTGCTGCAACTGGTGCGTGAAGAGGGCGAGGAGCCCGGGCTGGAAAACGAGAACCACCTGCGGAAGAAGGCGTCGCGCTGGCGCCACCGCTAGGCCGTCGCGCCGCGTGCGCATCATGGAGGATTCGGGTGTTGCCCAGTAAGAAGTATCTGCTCATCGCCATCATCACGCTGGCGACCCTGTTGCTTGGTTTCGTGTTCTCCGGCTACTTGACCTTGCTGTTCCTGGGGCTGGACACCCAGCTGTTCACCTGGAACACCTACTACCAGTACGTCCACGCCATCGGCCAACCGCAGGTCGCGCCTTTCGTGGGCAAGATCAAATGGGCGGGCTACGTAGGCTTCGGCCTGCCCCTGCTGGTGCTGCTGGTGGCCGGCTTGGTGCTGCTGCTGAAGAAGGACAAGCGCTCGCTGCACGGCGACGCGCGCTTCGCCACCGGTGCCGACCTGGCCAAGCACGGCATGTTCAAGAAGACCGGCCAGAGCATCGTGGTCGGCAGCCATGGCGGCAAGCTGGTGCGCCTGGATGGCCAGCAGTTCGTGATCCTGGCCGCGCCCACCCGCTCGGGCAAGGGCGTGGGCGTGGTCATCCCGAACCTGCTGGAGTACGGCGAATCGCTGGTGGTGCTGGACATCAAGCAGGAGAACTTCGACCTGACCAGCGGCTGGCGCGCCAGCCAGGGCCAGGAGATCTACCTGTTCAACCCCTTCGCCGAGGACCGGCGTACGCACCGCTGGAACCCGCTCAGCTACGTCTCCGACGATCCGGCCTTCCGGGTGTCGGACCTGATGAGCATCGCCGCGATGCTGTACCCAGACGGGGCCGAGGACCAGAAGTTCTGGGTCAGCCAGGCACGCAATGCGTTCATGGCCTTTACCCTGTACCTGTTCGAGAACTGGGACGACGAGCGCAGCAGCGGTTTCCCGGGCGGCGCCGGCACGCCCACGCTCGGTGCGGTGTACCGTCTGTCCTCCGGCGACGGCACCGACCTGAAGAAGTACCTCAAGACCCTGTCGGAGCGACCGTTCCTCAGCGCCAATGCCCGTTCGGCGTTCGCCAACATGCTGTCGCAGGCCGATGAGACCTTCGCCTCGATCCTGGGCACCTTCAAGGAGCCGCTCAATCCCTGGATCAACCCGGTGCTGGACAAGGCCACCAGCAGCAACGACTTCCTGCTGACCGACGTTCGCAAGAAGAAGATGACCATCTACATCGGCATCCAGCCCAACAAGCTGGCCGAGAGCCGGCTGATCATCAACCTGTTCTTCAGCCAGCTGATCAACCTCAACACCAAGGAACTGCCCAAGTCCAACCCGGACCTGAAGTACCAGTGCCTGCTGCTGATGGACGAATTCACCTCGATCGGCAAAGTGGAGATCATCGCCTCGGCGGTCTCTTACATGGCCGGCTACAACATCCGCCTGCTGCCGATCATCCAGAGCATGTCCCAACTCGACGCCACCTACGGCCGGGAAGTCTCGCGCACGATCATCACCAACCACGCGCTGCAGATCCTGTACGCGCCGCGCGAACAGCAGGATGCCAACGACTATTCGGACATGCTGGGCTACACCACGGTGCGCAGGAAGAACGTCACCCATGCCCGCGAGAAGACCCACAACTTCACCGAGGAACGGCGCGCGCTGATGCTGCCGCAGGAGCTGAAGGCGATGGGGCCGGACATGGAGGTGTTCCTGTACGAGGGGATACCTCACCCGGTGAAGTGCGACAAGATCCGGTACTACAAGGATCGCTACTTCACCTCGAGGCTGCTGCCGAAGGTGGACGTTCCGATGCTGAACGTCTAATTCACGTCGCTGAATTTGTGATCACCATTCGTAGTTAAGAATGTGAATTCGTGATTTCGGTCAAGAATTTGGCATTTGTTCATGGATTTTCAGACTTGTCTGACATGGAATTGACGCGTGGTTGTGCGACCCTGTGCATGTCGTTCAGAAATGTGTGATGGATGGCAGATGTTGTAGAGCAGGGTGGCCAGGAGTTTGTGCCATGAAACAAGGATGGTTTCGACGTTGGTGAGGTATGCGGGTGTGTCGTCGGCAGTGTCTGGCGGCCCCGCGACTTGGTTGGCAGCCGTTGGCTGCAGGGGAGCCGGAGCAGGTGTGCTGCCAGTCAGTGCGTCGCTCCGATTCCGGCGTGCGCGACGCAGCGCCGGACGACCAGGGGACCAATGCTCGGGACTGCTTTTTCGTACGTCAAAGTGAAGCCCGTATGAATCAGGCGTTTATCGCGAAAATGTCCATCGCCGCAGTGGCGGCGTTGATGGTGGCCGGTTGCGCCACCAAGTCCGCTCCCGATTTCGGAGGCCGGTGGAAGCCGGTCAACCGCTTCGCTGCGGCACCCACCGAGATTCCGCTGTACTCCAGCTACGTCTACCAGGCCTCGCCGATGGATGGCACGCTCAAAGCCATGCTCGAGCGCTGGGCCAAGGATTCCGGACGCACGCTGGATTACCGCCTGAGCTCGGACTTCACCCTGTACGGCGCGGTCTCCAGCATCGACACCACCAACGCTCAGCAGGCCGTGATCGATCTGACCGCAGCCTATGCAGCGCAGGGCATCTCCGTCTCCATCGTTGGCAACCAGATCGTTGTGCAGAGCGCTGGCTCGACGCCGACCGCGTCGGCGCAGGGCGCTGATTCCAACAGCGGCACCTGAGTCCACCTCGAAATCATCGAACGTGCCGCTCCCCGCGCCTGTCGCAGGGGCGCCACGCCCATTGATGTTTCAGCAGTACGGAAGAATCCATGTTCCGCAAGAAGGATCCCGGCAATAGTCCCAAGGTCGAGCAGTCGGTCGCCAAGGCGGTCAGCTACGAGATCACCGTGGCCGACATGGCACGCCGCAGCGAGCGGCGCGCATGGTGGGTCGCCACGGGCTCGTTGCTGATGTCGCTCGCACTGGCGGGCGGCTATTACTACATGCTGCCGCTGAAGGAGAAGGTGCCGTTCCTGGTGATGGCCGATGCCTACACGGGTACCGCGACCGTCGCGCGCCTGAGTGGCACGTTCCAGGGCGAGACGATCACCACCAACGAAGCGATCAATCGCAGCAACGTCGCCCAGTACGTGCTCGCGCGCGAATCGTACGACTCGGCAGTGATGGGTCTGCGTGACTGGGAGCTGGTGTTCGTGATGTCCACCGATCCGGTGGCGCAGTCCATGCGCGTCCGCTATGCCGGCAACAATCCGCAGAACCCGTTCGTGATGTACGGTCGCGAGCGCGCCATCCGGGTCAAGATCCTCAGCATCACGCCACTGGGGGCCGAGCCGAACGGCAGCTTCCGCGGCGCTTCGGTGCGCATACAGCGCAGCCTGCTGGACAAGCGCACCGGCGTCTCTACCTACCTGGACAACCAGCTGGTGACGATGCGCTTCAGCTACAACCAGAACCTGGCGCTGTCCGAACAGGATCGCATCCTGAACCCACTGGCGTTCCAGGTCACCGAGTACCGTGTCGACAACGACTACTCGCGTGGCGTGCCGGTACCGGATGACGGCGCCATGCAGGCGCAGGCGCAGCAGGCCGCTCAGGCGGCGCAGCAGGCGCAGGGCGTCTACGATCCGAACAATCCGGCCGCGGCCACCATGATCGATCCGGCCACCGGCCAGCCGGTCGCGGCTCCGGCCTACGGCCAGGTGCCGGGCCAGCCCGTACAGGGTCAACCCATGCCGGGTCAACCGGTGCAGGGTCAGCCGGTGCAGGGTCAGCCGGTGCAGGGGCAAGCAATGCCGGGGCAGGCCATGCCCGGACAGCCGGCCATGAGGCCGGCGCAGAACAATTCCACCGGAACTGCTGATGGAGCAAGCAACCGATGAGTAGTCGAAATATCAGGGGAAGCGCGCTGGCGCTGCTGTCGATGTTGTCGTTGCTGTTCTCAGCAGCGGCGATGGCGCAGGCGGTTGACCACTACGAGTACGAGAAGGACCGCATCTATCCGGTTCGAACCGGCCTGGGCCTGACCACCCAGATCGAGTTGAGCCCGAACGAGAAGATCCTCGACTACAGCACCGGCTTCAGCAGCGGCTGGGAACTGACCCGCCGCGAGAACGTGTTCTACCTCAAGCCGAAGAACGTCGACGTCGACACCAACATGATGGTGCGCACCGAGACCCATTCCTACATCTTCGAGCTGAAGGTGGTGGCCACCGACTGGCGCCAGCTGGAACAGGCCCGTCGTGCCGGTGTGCAGTACAAGATCGCCTTCGTCTATCCGAACGACACCGTGTTCGGCGTCGCCCAGGAAGCGGTCGAGGAAGAGGCCAAGCCGTTGCTGAGCTCGGAACTGGCCAAGGACCGCCAGTACAACTTCAACTACTCCTATTCGACCAGCAAGGCGAAGAAGATGGGGTGGCTGATCCCGGTCAACGCCTATGACGATGGTCGTTTCACCTACCTGAAACTGCCGAATTCGCCGGAGTACAAGACCGGCATCTTCCCGGCGGTGTTTGGTCGTGAAACAGAATACGGTGAAGACTTCGTGGTCAACACCACGGTTGAAGGCAATACGCTGATCGTGCACGGGACACACCCGTACCTGGTCATCCGCCACGGCGACTTCGTCGTCGGCCTGCGAAGGAACGTGAAGAAATGAGCCAGCAGAACACTCCCGGAAACGACCCGAACAACGGACGCGACGAGAGCCAGAGCCCGTACGGCGCACAGGGTGCTTCGGACGCGCAGTCGAACCCGTACTTCGGCACGACCCAGGCCGAGCCTGCGCCGGATCTGGATGCGGCCGCGCCGCAGCTGCGCTCGGCCGAAGAGCAGCGGCTGAACCGCAAGGCGCTGCTGTTCCTGGGCGGCATCGTGGTGCTGCTGGTGGCCATGGGTTTCCTGCTGTTCCGCAAGGGCCAGGATGACAAGGACGCTGTGCAGAAGGTGCCGGACGTTGCGCGCGTGTCTACGCCGACTCTGCCGGACGCCGTGCAGACGAGTCCGGTGCCCTCCCAGGCCATGCAACCGGTTGATCCGATTCCGATGACGCCGCCGCTACCGCCGCCGCCGCTGGATTCCACCCCGCTGTTCGTTCCCCAGTCCGATTCGGCGCGCGAGATGGACCGTGGCCCGACTTTGCTGGACCGCCGCATCGGCTCCGGGAGCGGGGTGGGTGGTGGTGATGGACAGGATGGCAACGGGAGCAATGGCGGCCGCGGCATGGATGAGTACACCCGTGCCATGCTGGCCCAGCTGCCCAACAATCAGGCGGCGCCGGCAAAGGTTCGCCGCGGCCCGGACGTCGAGGATGTCTCCAGCGCCACCTACATCCAGAGCCCCGACGCGCTGCTGGTGCGTGGCACCTACCTGCGTTGCGTACTGGAAACCCGAATCATCACCGATCTCGCCGGCTACACCTCGTGCCTGCTGACCGAGCCGGTGTACTCGATCAACGGTCGCAACCTGCTGCTGCCGAAGGGCTCCAAGATCTATGGCGCCTACGGCGGCGGTCCGATGGGCAAGCGCGTGGAAGTGATCTGGGATCGCATCACCACTCCGAATGGCATCGACGTTGCGATGTCCAGCCCGGGCGTGGATCAGCTGGGTGGCGCCGGTCATCCGGGCCAGTACAGCGCGCACTGGGGCAGCCGTATCGCCTCGGCGCTGATGATCAGCCTGATTTCCGATGCCTTCAAGTACGCAGCCGCCGAACACGGTCCGGAGACCACCACCATCGCCAATAACGGCATGACGGTGCAGTCGCCCTATGAGAGTGCTACCGCACGCACGATGGAGCGCCTGGCCAACGAGGCACTCAGCAGCAACCGTCGTCCGCCGACCGTCACCATCAACCAGGGCACGATCGTGAACGTCTACGTCGCCAAGGACGTCGACTTCACCAACGTGCTGCACCCCCGCCGGTAACCCAACGAACGATCATGGACGCCGAAGTGTCACCCCTCGCCCTCGTCTCCAGCGATTTCCTGCGCTATCAGTACGAAGTGCTGGGCATCGCCGAGTACATGACGTCTCCGGAAGTGACGGAAATCTGCATCAACCGTCCCGGTGAGCTGTACCTGGAAACCCGGGCGGGGTGGCAGCGGGTGGACGTGCCGAGCCTGACCTTCGAGCGGGCCCGGCAGTTCTGCACGGCGGTGGTGAACGAGAGCAACACCGGCCAGCGCATCACCGATGCCGATCCGGTCGTGTCGCTCACGTTCCCCACTGGCCAGCGTGCGCAGTTCGTGATTCCGCCGGCATGTGATGCAGGCAAGGTGTCGATCACCATCCGTCTGCCGTCCAAGCACACCAAGTCGCTCAGCCAGTATCACGAAGACGGCTTCTTCAATCAGATCCTGGAAACCGATGGCAGCATCAGCGAGCAGGATCGCGAGCTGCTGGAGCTGCGCCATTCGCGCGAGTACGCCGAGTTCTTCCGGCGTGCGGTGATGTACCGCAAGAACATCGTGGTATCGGGTGCGACCGGTAGCGGCAAGACCACCTTCATGAAGGCGCTGGTCAACCATATCCCGGACAGCGAGCGCCTGGTCACGATCGAGGACGCGCGCGAACTGTTCCTGACCCAGCCCAACGTCGTGCACCTGCTGTATTCCAAGGGTGGACAAAGCACCAGCAATGTCAGCGCCAAGAGCTGCATGGAAGCCTGCCTGCGCATGAAGCCCGAACGCATCATCCTGGCCGAGCTGCGCGGTGACGAGGCGTTCTACTTCATCCGCAACTGCGCGTCCGGTCATCCGGGTTCGATCACCAGCTGCCATGCGGGCAGCCCGGAGCAGACCTGGGACCAGTTGGCGCTGATGGTGAAGGCCTCGACCGAAGGTTCGGGCCTGGAATTCAACGTGATCAAGCGACTGTTGATGATGACCATCGACATCGTCGTGCATATCAAGGCGCATGCCGGCTCGCGCTACATCACCGGCATCGACTTCAATCCTGGGCGTGCCCAGGGGCAGGGGGGCTGAAGGATGCTGCCAGGACTGGAAATGATGGCGTGCCCGGAGATGGCCGTGTCGATGGATGTGATGCAGCACGTCATCAACGTCGAATCGTCGCGCAATCCCTACGCGATCGGCGTGGTTGGCGGTGCACTGGTGCGCCAGCCCAAGGCCTTGGATGAAGCACTGGCGACGGTGCGCATGCTGGAAGAGAAGGGCTACAACTTCTCGATCGGGCTGGCCCAGGTCAATCGCTACAACCTGGGCAAGTACGGCCTGGATTCCTACGAGAAGGCCTTCCAGCAGTGCCCGAACCTGCAGGCCGGTTCGCGCATCCTCGCCGAGTGCTACAAGCGCTCCGGTGGTGACTGGGGCAAGTCGTTCAGCTGCTACTACTCGGGCAACTTCGAGACCGGCTTCCGTCATGGCTACGTGCAGAAGATCTACGACTCGATCCGCCGCGGGCAGCAGGTCGCCAGTAATGGTGTCGCACCGATCGACGTGGTCAGTCGGGGGGAGCGCCGCGCGGTGAAGGTCGAGCATCACCCGCAGCTGGCTTCGCCGGCGCAGGCGCGCATCGTTGCTCAATCCAATGGCCCCGTGTACGTGCCGTCGGAAGATCCCGCACGCGCCTATGTCGTGTACCCGTCCACCGGGGCGATGGCGCGGGGCAGCCTCCTGAACATCGCCGACCAGGCACTGTCCAAGGTGGTACTGGGTTCGGTGGATCGGATGATGCAGCCGCAGGCGCAGCCGGCCCAGGCGGGCGCCTATCCGCAGCAGCAGGCCGGCGGCATGCCGCAGCAGCTGCCACAGCAGGGCCCCGCACAGGCGATGGCCATGCCGCAGCAATTGCCGGGCGCGGCTGGCGCCGGCAATGAGGGGCCAGTGATGCTGCGGCCCTGGAGCGAGCGTAACCAGCCTGTGGCCGGTACCGACAATTCGTACAACGCGCCGGTGCAGGCCGCACCGGTGCAGCAGATTCCCGCAGGGGATGCGGCCTTCGTGTTCTGACGAAGTCGTGGTGCGGCCAGTCCCCCGGCTGGCCGATTCAGTTGTGTTAGTCCATCAACAAGGAAATCAATCCATGAAGCGATCCAATCTCGACCTCGTCCAGGCCCAGCGCACGCTGAAGACCCTGCTGATGGCCACGATCTTCGTTGGCGCACTGTTCGCCCCGCAGGTGTTCGCAACCGGCACCGACTTCGGCGGCACCGACAAGAAGGTCTGCGGTTTCTTCTCCAACATCAACGGCCTGCTGAACATGGCCTCGATCGCCGTCGTGACCATTGCGGTGATCTTCGCCGGCTACCAGATCGCCTTCGCGCACAAGCGCATCGGTGACGTCGCGCCGATCCTGATCGGTGGCGTGCTGATCGGTGCCGCCGGCCAGATTGCGCGCATGCTGCTGGGCGAGGGTAGCGACGGCAAGTGCGGTGGTGGCACCAGCACCTCCTACCTGATCAACCACGTGATCCAGTACTACAGTGCATAAGAACGTCGTGTTCCGCGGCTGCACGCGCCCAGCGATGTTCCTGGGTGTCCCCTACCTGCCATTTTTCATGGTGGCAGGTGGGTTGCTGCTGCTCAGCATGTACACGAACTTCTGGTTCCTGCTCACCATTCCGGTGGCGGTCTTCATCATGCGGCAGATGGCCAAGCGTGACGAAATGATCTTCCGCCTGTTGGGCCTGCGCCTGATGTTCAAGCTGAAAGTCCGCAACGTGCAGGAACACGATGGCATGTGGGTATTCAACCCCAACCATTACCGCGACAAGCCGGCCCGAATGGATTGAGGTCCGGATCCGGCCTGGCGGGCGTCTGCGCCCGCCGGGTCTTTTGTAACTCCTTGGCACTACCTCTTTGGAAGCAGTCGTATGTTCAGCCCTGACACCTCCATCAGTGAGTTCATTCCGTTGTCGTCGCATGTCGCTCCGAACGTGGTCAAGACCACGGGCGGCGATTACCTGCTGACCTGGCATCTGGAAGGGCTGCCGTTCGTCGGCCGCGAGGAGTGGGAGCTCGAACATCGCCACAACACGTTCAACCGCCTGCTGCAGACGCTGCGCGCGCCGGATTTCGTCAACGTCGCCTTCTGGGTGCACGACATCCGTCGTCGCCGCACCCTGAAGGGCAAGAGCAACTACAAGCAGCGCTTCAACCAGGATGTGTCCGATCAGTACATGGGCATGTTGTCCTCACAGCGCATCATGCAGAACGAGCTGTACCTGACCATGATCTACCGCCCCGTGGTGGCGGGTAAGCGCTTCGTAGAGAAGTCGGCGAACGTGGACAAGCTGCGCGCCGAGCAGGAGCAGGCGGTCGAAAAGCTGATGGAGCTGGCCGGCAACGTCGAGGCCGTCATCCGGGACTATGCGCCATACCGCCTGGGAATGTACGAGGCCAAGAACGGCGTGGTGTTCTCGGAAACGCTGGAGCTGTTCGGTTACCTGATCAATCGCATCGACGAGCCGGTGCCGGTGCTGTCGGCACCGATCAAGGACTACCTGCCTGTCAGCCGCCATATGTTCTCGGCCAAGACCGGCGATTTCGCGATCAATACCCCCAATGGTGCCAACCACTTCGGCGCCATTCTGAACATCAAGGAGTATGCCGAGGGCACTTACCCGGGCATCCTCAACGGCCTGAAGTACCTGGACTACGAATACGTCATCACCCATTCGTTCAGCCCGATGGGGCGGCAGGACGCGCTGAAGGTGCTCGATCGCACCAAGGGCATGATGATCTCCTCCGGCGACAAGGCGGTCAGCCAGATCGTCGAGCTCGACCAGGCCATGGATCAGCTGTCGTCCGGCAACTTCGTGCTGGGTGAATACCACTTCATCATGGCGGTCTACGGTGACACTCAGGCCAAGCTTTCGCAGAACGTCGCATCGACCCGCGCCGAGCTGTCCAACGCCGGCTTCGTGTCGACCAAGGAAGACCTTGCGGTCACCTCGTCCTTCTATTCGCAGCTGCCGGGCAACTGGCGCTATCGTACCCGCCTGGCCAATGTCAGCTCGCTGAACTTCCTGGGCCTGTCGCCGCTGCACAACTTCGCCACCGGCAAGCAGCACAACAACCCGTGGGGCGACTGCGTCACCACGCTGCAGACCACCAACGGCCAGCCGTACTACTTCAATTTCCACGCGACCCATCCGTCGGAAAACTCGCTGGGCGAGAAGGCGATCGCCAACACCATGGTGATTGGTAAGTCCGGTACCGGTAAGACCGCGCTGATCAACTTCCTGCTCAGCCAGGTTCAGAAGTACGAGCCGTCACCGACCATCTTCTTCTTCGACAAGGATCGTGGTGCGGAGATCTTCGTGCGCGCCTGCGGTGGCAACTATCTGGCCCTGGAGAACGGCGCGCCGACCGGTTTCAACCCGTTCCAGTGCGAGAACAACGAAGCCAACGTGCAGTTCCTGGCCGACCTGATCAAGGTGCTGGCCGGCAAGCGTGAGTACAGTGCGCGCGAGGAAGAGGACATCTACCGCGCAGTGGAAAGCATGCTCGATACGCCGATGCACCTGCGCAGCATGACCAACTTCCAGAAGAGCTTGCCCAACATGGGCGACGATGGGCTCTACGCGCGCATGCGCCGCTGGACCTCGGGCAATTCGCTGGGCTGGGTCTTCGACAATCCGGTCGACACCGTTGATCTGAGCAAGGCCAATATCATCGGCTTCGACTACACCGACATCATCGACAATCCCGAAGTGCGCGTGCCGGTCATCAATTACCTGCTGCACCGCCTGGAGTCGCTGATCGATGGTCGTCCGCTGATCTACGTAATGGACGAATTCTGGAAGATCCTGGATGGCGAAGGTGGCCTGAAGGAGTTCGCGAAGAACAAGCAGAAGACCATTCGTAAGCAGAATGGCCTGGGCATCTTCGCGACGCAGAGCCCGGAGGACGCGCTGAAGAGCGACATCTCGGCAGCGCTGATCGAGCAGACTGCCACCTTGATCCTGCTGCCGAACCCGAACGCCAGCAAGAGCGACTACATGGACGGCCTGAAGCTGACCGAGGCCGAGTTCAAGGTGGTCACTGCCCTGGACGAGCGCTCGCGCTGCTTCCTGGTCAAGCAGGGTCACGCGTCCAGCGTGTGCCAGCTCAACCTGCGCGGCATGGATGACATTCTGTCGGTGATCTCGGCGTCCACTGACAACATCGACATCATGCATCGGGTATTGCAGACAGCTGCGGTACGCGCACGGGTGACGGTGGATGAGCTGACGCCGGAACAGTGGCTTGAAGATTTCTACAAGAATCGAAAGGGCTCGGGCAAGGCGGCTGTCGCAGCGCGCGACACTGTTACCTGATCCGCGAGACGGCCTGCCCGAAGACTACGAGTTCCGATCAATGGAGACTGATATGAACAATACCAAGCAAGCTTCCTCGCCCCGCCGCCGCGCGCCCCGTCTTGCAGCGATGACCGTGGCAGCCATGATGGCGCTCGGCACCGGCAATGTCAGCGCCTGGATTCCCGTGCAGGAGACCGGTACCAGCCTCATCCAGCACCTGCTCAATCAGATCAACACCTACAAGACCGAGGCGACCGTCTACGCGGCCAAAGCGCAGGACGCGGCCGAGTACGTCGAGCAGAACACCCGCTGGATCCGCACGCTGGAGCAGTATCGCCAGGCGCTGATCCAGGTGCAGGCGGCGGTGAACAGCTTCGGCATGCCCGACAGCGCGCCGCTGGTGCCGGTGGCACCGAACTATCTGGTTGCCGAAACCTGCGGCAAGGCGCTGGACTTCAGCTTGGAGTCCGCCTTCAAGGTGTTCGTGTTCAATCCGCAGGCGGATGTGAAGGAGCAGCAGATGCAGATCTGCGTCAACATCCGGATGATGCAGAACCGCAAGTACAACGACGCGATCGATTTCCTGACCCAGACCGTTCCGCGCATCAACAACTCCTTGACCCGCATCCTCAAGATCCGCCTGACCAATAACGATCAGGGCACCGTGCAGGGTGCCGACAGCGAATCGCTCCGCACCGCCAATGACATTGCCGCACTTGCCCAGAGCTGGGAAGCACGGATGAAATCCTATGATGCCTATATCGAGGTCATGGAGGCCAACCAGAAGGTGGTGGCGCAGGCCGCATTGAAGGGGGACCCGACCAAGCAGCTGATCAGCGACATGGTCAAGACCACCGCACTGAAGGCCGCGCTCAGCGTCAAGTGATTGCAGGCCGCTAATACGTAGACATGCGCTGCAAAGCAATGCGGCATTTCATGCAGTAACGGAATTACCAAGGGATTGTGGAAATGACGATCAGGTGGCTGGCCAACTTTGATTTCTCAGGCGGATTGCAGGATCTGCTGGGCTACGCTGTGCGTGTCCAGTCGATCGGCGATTTCGTCTTCTTCAAGCTGATCATGGATTACCTGCGCGACAGGATCAGTGACTACGGCATCGACCTGATGGGGCGCATGATGTCCTGGGTCGGTGGCATTGCCCTGGTGCTGATGACGCTGTGGGTACTGATCCAGGGCTTCCGGATCGTCACCGGCCGCAGTCGCGACTCCATGATGGTGCTGGTGACCAACATGGCGCGCGCGGCGTTGATTGTGAGTGTTGCCACCAGCATGGCGATGTTCGGCAGCAACCTGCAGAAATTCCTCAACGAGGACGTCAAAGGCCTGATCACCCACGTGGTGACCGGCAAGGACCAGCAGCCGGAAGACCAGATCGACAAGAGCCTGGCGTGGATGCAGGTGGCGCTGTCGAGCATTGATGGCATCAAGATCCTGAATGATCCGGGGTTGCAGGCGGACAAGACACGGGCGCTTTGGTTCATCGGCATGGGCACGGGCGGTCCGGCCGTCACCGCTGGTGCGATGTTGCTGCTCTACGAGGTCGCGCTGGCGCTGTTCATCGGCCTGGGTCCCTTGTTCATTCTGTGTCTGCTGTTCGACCAGACCAAGCAGCTGTTCCAGCGATGGCTGTTCTACGGCATCGGCACGATGTTCTCGATGGCGGTACTGGCAGCGATGGTATCGATCGCGCTGGACATGGTGATCCGTGTCTCGACCGCGTTCTGGTCCACCGCCCTGGTCAACAAGTTCCTGCTCGAAGGCGCCTCCAGCGACGGCATGACCAGCCAGGCGATGCAGCAGGGCGGCATGGGCCTGATTCTCACGACGCTGATCCTGACTGCGCCCCCAATGGCAGCCATGTTCTTCCAGGGCACGCTGGGTAGCTTCATGGCATATTCGCAGATAGGTGGCAGTGCGGCCTCAACTCCTAGTGCTGATGGTCGGCCCCCGGGCACTTACACGCCTCCTTCGCCATCGAAGAGCGAAGGGCATTCGAGTCACCAGGATAGTGGTGTCACCGTAAGGAACTCTGCTCCAAGTACTTACACGCCGTCTAATCAGAAGCAGGGGCAGTATGGCTTGGCGGATTGATGGTTCTGACTTAGGTTGAAGGATGTGTGTATGAATATTGACTGGGCAGCTCAAGTTCTGAGGTGCGCTCTTGCGGCAGTCCTAATTTTTGGGGGGAACAGCGCT
Organism: Stenotrophomonas sp. CASM110; assembly: GCF_049384345.1. Classification (NCBI taxonomy): domain Bacteria; kingdom Pseudomonadati; phylum Pseudomonadota; class Gammaproteobacteria; order Lysobacterales; family Lysobacteraceae; genus Stenotrophomonas; species Stenotrophomonas sp. CASM110. Next base: position 105,517 of record NZ_JBMRGI010000004.1, on the reverse strand, counting down.
GCCTTCGCCGAAGGACGGTGTCCTCCAGGCCAGTATCCGATTGGTGGGCAGGGCGCCGGCGGATGTGCACCGATTCCTGCTGGTGGATCAGGAGCGGAAAGCCCGCGTCCAACGGGGCGGTGGATCAAGACTTGGGGAGCATTTGCTGCCTCGCCTTCCGGTATCGCAGGAGCGGCAAGCGGGTGGAGGAAGAAGGCGGATGCGGGAAACGCGGCAGTGAGGTCCTGCTCTGATGCCGGCGGCCGGGATTGTCGAGTGAAGTTCACCTATAAGAATCAGTGCGCAACGGCGGCTGTCTCAAATACGGGAAATGGGGGAACCTTCTACTCTGCCGCAGCCACAAAGGAAGAGGCGGCAGGTCTATCCTTGGCGCAATGTCGTGCTGGTTCCAAAGAGACATGTGAGATTGTCATGTCCAATTGCACCGAACCGGAGTTTGAGAAGTTCTGAGTCACTGCTCGCGTTATTCTGATGATCCGGCAGTGGAATGGCCGGTATTGAGCGGATCATTTCTTCTCTGCGCCGATCGAGTCGCAAGTCCTGATCACGTGATCGGGTCCCCGTATGGGTGCCGGCCGGAGCCTCATCTTTCTCACGCTGATGGCAATAGTACAGATCATGCCATTACGCCTGTCATTCCAATGGCTAGGAATGGAAATAGCTTGGCTGTTGGGGAGATTGGTTCTGCCCGCTAAGAAAAAATCTCTATTCTTTGTGTTGGGAGATTCCCGATGTGATCAGGCGTTCAGTGGCGGCAAGTTTGGTCGCAGCAATTGGGTGGCGGGTGCTGCGCTCACCTCTGAGTCGGTCCGGGCAGAGGGGCGGTGTCCACCTGGTCAGTATCCCATCGGTGGCCGGGGTGTTGGTGGCTGTGCCCCGATTCCAGCCTCTCAGGGTGAGGGGAGTTCCGGGCCGCGTGCGATAGGTAAGTGGATCAAAACCTGGGGAGCCATATCTCGTTCTGTTGCGACCGGTGATGTGGGAGCTTCGGTGGGAAAGAGATCAAAGGCCGAGGCTGTCGCTGAGGCTCAGTCCCGGTGTGCGACATATGGTGCGAAGGATTGCACTGTAGGGATAACGTATAAGAACCAGTGTGTCGCTTACGCGGATCCGGCTCCGGGCTCTAAAGGCTTGATTTCAATGGCCGGCGGTCCAACGAGAGAGGCTGCTTCCACTGAGGTTCTGAAGTACTGTGCTGCTCACGGCGGTGGGCAGTGCACGATCAAGTACACCGATTGCAGTGAGCCGATCTTCCAAGAATTCTGATTGCTCGATGGAGCTGCGTTGATACATCCGACGTCCAGCGTCTATCGCATTCTGGCAGATTGGTGGTATCTGTCTCTAGGTGAGACTGCTGCTTGGCGCTTGAGTCACGTAGGTAGCCACTCATGGTGATTGCGCTTTTTTTCAATCAAGATCGCCTCTCAATCCAAGTTCCGTTAGGCGACCAATCCCTCCTCGAAGTAGGGTGCGTTCGCGTCAAAAATGTTGACGCTTCAGCCCCTCATTTGCTCTCGCTTGATGCGCAGGCTTTGCGCTTAGGTGGGCGTCCCTCGATGCGACGCGCCAGGCCGTGCTATAAGGCCCCATTCGCGATGCCGTAGGTCTTCGCGCCATTCGAAGGAACGAATCATGCCGAATCCCGGCCGTGTTGCCTCGCTGATTGGCGGACTGCTGTTCGCCTCGTCGGCCCATGCCGCTGATAGCTGGGTCATCTTCACCGGTGGCGAAACGCCGAACCGCGAGGCGTGGGTGGTCGATGCACAATCGCTCGCCGACCGCTCGGATCTGGTCGGTTTTCTGCAGCGTGCCACGCCGGCAGAGCAGAACGCGTACCTGAAGCAGTTGCGCCGCAGGGAGCCGGCGAAGCCCGGTGACCCAGTTGCGGGTCCGGAGCCGGTGTACGAAATCCAGGTCAATACCGTCTACGAGAACGCGACCAAACCGAATCGACTGGTCAGAAAGTACTGGGTGAACTGTTCACAGAACAGCGTGGCCATCAGGACGAGTCTGATCCAGTGGCGCGATCGGCCAATGGAGAACGTCCCACCGGATAAGTTCGAACCGCAGGCCGAGGCGATTGCTCCCTGGCAGGTGCAACTGGTGCGGTTTGCCTGTCTAGTTGGGCCTGATCCCAAGGCCAAGGCGCCAGCGGAAATGATGAAGCGTGGCTTCCTTTCCATCGGTGACGTCGGGCAATCGCCTGTGGATTTCATCTGGGCCAGCCTGTGGAAGGACGGCAAACGTCCAGCATTCACCTATCTGCCGGGCGACGCTGAAATGGATCGTACTGTGCGTAGCCTGGAAGCGACTGTGGCGCGCGGCCAGAGTGAAACCAGCAAAGCTCTGGATGAGTCGCGGCGCGCAGCCAACCGAGTGGGTCGCAACAATCTCATGGACCTGTGGATCGGCAAGACAGAGCAGGAATTCGTGCGGACGTGGGGCCCACCGGATCGTGTGGAGAACGGGGCCGATGGTTCGCGCACGTTGTACTTGCATCGTGGCGAGCGTGTGCAGGGATTGAATGCTTATGGGCATGTCGTCAGTGACGTAAACAATCGATGCGATATCACGGTGCTGACGACGGACGGCTACGTCCGCGACTACGCCACACAGGGGGCCGCATGCGCCCAGCAGTTGCGCTGAGCGCGATTGCTGGCCACGACGCGAGGAAGCATGGCTTGTGCTGGGTCCCGCACCCGTCGACTTAAGTGGCGTAGGCTTTCCGTGCAACATCGCCCCGGCCGGGCCAGACCGTATGTGGGAATGCGAGCCATACCTGCGGTGCCATCCACCGCGTGTCTGATTGTCGGATAAGCCACCATTCACGTTAACCGCGCTGTTTCTGTGATCAAGTGCGCTTTTCATCCCAAGCACCCTTCGACGAGCGCTGCCTCCTCGAAGTAAGCTGCGTGCGCGTCAAAATCCCGACGCGCCGGTGCCATCGAACACAGGAGCTTTTCCGTCCATGAGGACTGTGTCCCCCCGCGGTGCGGGTGACGCTTGCCACCATCGCGGTTGCCGTGGGCTCGAGGCTATCATCCGCCATGGCGGCCGCAGGGCACGTGCGAGGCATCGCCCCGTTTCCGGCCTCCGCTCGGGAACTGGCAAGACGGGATTGAAGGAGTTGCAGGGGATGGAGAAGGGGAGTGGCGTACACATGGACAATGCCTTGGCGTTCGTTCCGTCCGGCGCGAACCTGCTGGAAGCCGTGCGCGGTGATCTGACGGGCAATGGTTTCCAGGACCAGCTCCTGGTGATCGACCAACCTCCTCCGGAGGGCTTGCTGCCCGGCGAGCACGGTCCCAACCGGGTGCTGTTGCTGCTGCTGGGCGACGCCACGGGCCGATGGCAGTTGGCGGCGCGCAACGACAAGCTGGTGCCGTGTTCCACCCGGGGAGGCATTGCCGGCGATCCTTTCGCGTACGTGACCATCGAGGATGGTGCGTTCAGTGTGATCACCAACGGCGGCAGTCGCGAACGCTGGAGCAGCGTCTACACGTTCCGGTATGCACCTGCCGAGCAGGCGTGCTGGGTGCATGGCGTGCAGCGCAGGGTGGTCGACACCGAGACCGAGGCCACCCATACGCGTGACTTCTCGGCCGCCGAACTTGGCCGGGTGCGGTTCGAGGATTTCGATCCGTCCGTCGTCGCCGACGTCAGCTTGCCCTGAGTGCCATGCCGGTGAGGAGGCGGGAGTATCCAACGATGATCGAGCAGGAGTTTCACCGTGTCGCAGGATAGGGAGTCGCAGCTGTTGCGGCAGGCCACGGAGGCCGGCATGACCTCGTCCCGGGAACTGGCCAACTTCATGGCGCAGGCCGGGCACGAGTCCCGTGGCCTGAGCCGGCTCAATGAGAGTTTCAACTTCACCCGGGGCATCTCGCAGATCCCGGTGGAAGCAGCGTGGCGCAATGGCAACGGTGCGCTGGAGAGCGCCCGCCAGGAAGCGCTGCGTGGCCGCCCGGAAAACCTGGCTGAGCTGATGTACGGCGGGCGCATGGGCAACGATGCCCCTGGCGACGCACTGAAGTATCACGGCCGCGGCTATCTGCCGCTGGTCGGCAAGGAGAACTATGAGCGTGCCGGCAAGGCGCTGGAACTGGACCTGGTGAATCACCCGGAACTGGCCGCACAGCCCGAGCACGCAGGTCGCATTGCCGTGTGGCAGTGGCAGACGCGGGTGCCGGAGACGGCACGCGAGGATGTGCGCGAAGCCACGCGTGCCCTGAATGGCGCGCTCAACGGCATCGAAGCCCGCCAGCAGCGCTTTGACGTGTGGCAGCAGAAGCTGACGCCCGATGTGATGGCGCGGCTGGAGCGTGGCGAAGTGGGGGCGCCGGCCCAGCAGGCAACGGGACGCGACATGTCGCAACCGGGCGAGCCGGGATACACGTTGTTCCTGGGAGCGCGCCAGCACCTGCAGCAGATGGGGCCGCAAAGCGGAATGCGCAGCGCGCAGGAACTGGACAATGCCGCCGGCGCACTGGCGCTGAGCGCGCAGAAGGCCGGAATGTCGCGTATCGACCACCTGTTGGCCGGCAATGACGGTCGCACGCTGTTTGCCGTGCAGGGCGCGCTGGGCGATCCGGCCATGCTGCGCGCATCGGTCGATCGCGAACAGGCGGCGCAGCAGCCGCTGGCGCAGAGCAGCCAGCAATTGGCTGCCAATGTCGCCCAGCAGGACCCGGCGGCCGCGCTCGCCCGCGAGCAGGAGCAGCGTTCTCGATCCCTGTAACACCGATGCCGGCGGGCAGGGTGCCCGCTGGCGCTTCATGTACGACGCGTGGCGCCCTGTGGCGCCGACATGGAAACCCACCCGTAAGGACACCACATGCGAATCGTTCCCCCGAATGCCCGCCACGCCGCTGCCCGCTGCAATGCACCCGTGCGTCGCCTGCCGCCGCTCTGGCTGCTGTCACTTGGACTTGCCGCAGCGTCGGCACAAGCTCAGGAGGCAGCGGCGCCCGTCGTGGAGACGCGCCCCGCTGCCGAGGCTACCGTTGAGGCGCCTGCAGGGGCGGCGCCCGTTGCAGCGCCCGCGGCGGCCGACGCCGTTGTCGCGGCGCCGGCTCCCGAAGTACCGGCTGCCGCGACACCCCCTGCGACACCGGTGGTGGACACGCAGCCGGCGCCGGCTGCGGACCCGGCGCCTGCGCCCGTTCCGCCCGCAGCGGCGGCGCCTGTGGCTGCACCGCCTACAGTCGTCGAGTCAGCGGTCCCGGCGGTAGCGCCGGCACCGCCTGCATTGGCCATCGTGCCGTTGCCGCCCGAGCAGGCGACCGAGCGTGCGCTCGGTGCCCGCTGCCCGGTGGATCTGGCCGGGCGGCTGGCGAGCCAGGGCGACCTGCTGATCGGCGCCTGCCAGGGCACCATGCCGGCGCATCTGGCTGCGATGCTGGTCGCGCTGCCCGAGCAGGACATCCACCTGCCGCGCAGCTGGCGCGAGCGTGAGGTGCGGCAGAAGGCCTGGTTCAAGGCGGTGCCGGGCTACGGCCAGCGCCCGGACTTCATCGTGCGGATGGGCGACATCTGGGTGCGCTCGTTGGAAGGGCGCGACGCCGACAGCACGTTCTACCTGGTGTCGGCGCCGTTCACCTGCAGCGACCAGGTCGCCAACCGTGATGAGTACGGCGCGGAGCCGGTCCGCGTGCCAGCGGGTGATTGCCGCGAGGCCTATGTGGGCCAGCGTGTGTACCAGGTCCGCGGGGACGCGGCGCCGAGGGATGTGACCGCCGATGCCATGCCTGTCATGCCGCAGCAGACGGAAGCGGATCGTGCGCGGCAGCTGTCGCGTGAGGGACGGATCAGCCTGGACCATAGCAAGTTGCAGTACGGCCCGGCCATGCGCTGGTTCGTGCAGTATCCGGAGTCGGCGCAGAAGGGTGGTCCGCGCGTCTACAGTGACTGGAACCGTGAGCACATCGCGTTCGTGGTCTGGACCGGCGATCGCTTCGAGCTGCGCGACAAAGTCGCGCGGGCGCAGTGGCCCTGTGATCCGGTGGCGCCCGGCGATCGCGCCTGCGGTGGATTCCCGGATTCCGGGCCGGATCTGTTCGTGACGGCCGGAGCATCCGTGCCAATGGCAGCGTCCAGCCCCTGAGCCGGAGTTTCGAAGTGATGCGGGAGCCGGGCTGACCGGCTCCCGCGCTGCATCAGGCCTGCAGGCTGCGGGTCTGATTCTGCTGCTGTTCCAGCTGCTGGTCGCGCTCAAGTGCAAGGCGCTGACCTGCGGCCTGCTGGTCGATGCGCTGGCTGCTCTGTTCCAGCGGTGTGTTCATCGCCACCGCCGTATCCACTGACACGCGAAGGTGGGCCGGGTCACCGCCCTGGCCCTGCACGGCGAAGCTGCGCGAGGCATCGGCATTCATGACCACCTCGTCGATGCGCTTGCCGCCCGCCGCATGCATTTCGGCGGCCAGGCTGCCGGCCAGTTGCGTGCTCATTACGTCTGGTACCCGGCCGACGCGGACGTCCTGCGCGTGCACGCCACGGATCGCGTCGTTGAACAGTGGGTTGCCCACATGGTTGGCGTCGTCCATGCGCAGCATGCTGGTGTGATGGCCATTCTTCTCCGCTTCGCGGCGTGCCGGCTCACCGGGCTGCAGCGGGCCGCGGATATGGTCGTACAGATCGACGGCGCCGCCCGGAATGCCGCGCGCCGCGCGGGTGACACCACGGCGCAGTGATTCAACGTCGTCGCGGTACTCCTCGATCATCCTGGCGTTGTCTTTTGCCAGCTTCTGCGTTTCCGGGTGTTGCAGCACCGAGCCGTCACCGAGGAAGTTGCCCAGCTTGTGCGCACCGAACGAGCTGCCTGCGGCGATTATCGGCCGGTCAGGGATCAGGGCGCGCAACGAGTGATTGCTGAAGCCGTTCGCGGCAAGCGTGCTGATTTCATTTGGCCGCGCGTAGATGCGCACCTGGCCGAAGTGCGGCGACGCCGCGCTGACCGGATCGGACGCCATGACATGGTTGATCATGGTGTTGCCGCCTTCCGGGATGCGGTAGCTGAGGCTGACCGCGCCATAGGCGTTGAAGGTCTCGCCCTTGACATTGAAATGGTGCGAGGTGATCTGGGCCAGCGCGCCACCGAGAGAGTGGCCGGTGACGGTGACTTCGGGTGGGCGCTGTCCGAGATCCTGCCCCTCCTTCTTGGCGTAGGCCAGGGCGCGTTGGGTCAGCGCGATGGCGTCCGGTGCCTGGACGTTGGTGCGGGCGACAACCATGCCACCATCGGTCAGGATCGCATCGCGGGCGATCTGTTCGGTGCCGCGATGTGCGACGACAATTTCATTGGTGTCGACTCGCTGGTAGATCGTTCCCTGATAACCGTTCAATCGATTATCAACGTGCTCGAGGATCTTGTACTCATGCCCGTTGATCGCTACGAGCTCTTCCTTGCCGGGAGCGCGTCGACCGACCGCACGGTCCTTGTACACGTCGTCGGAAATATCCGCATAGTCTTGGCTGCTGAGGCTCATTGGCGGACCTCATTGGCTTCAAGTGAAGCCGAGAACAGCGAATTCTGCAGCTCAGGGCGGAACTTGGTGGGGTCTTCTTGGCCGCTTGCGCCGTAGTCAGGAATCTCGTTCACGCGCGGATAGTCCGAACGAGGATAGTGGCGAGTCTCGGTCTCGCCTTTCACGAATGGCGCTGCTTCAATAAATGAAAGGAAACGCGTCTCGCCCTCGGCCCCCGTCGCCTTCAGCATCGCGCCTGCACCGGTGAACTCCCACTTGCAGACACCGCGACCGTAGTAATCCTCATCCAGCATGCGGTCGATGTATACAGTGCCCCGGTACTCGCCATCAGCGACCTTGCGCAGTTCCACCGGTTCCTGGCTGGTAATCCGTGCAGCCGTGCCGGTGGCCGGCTCGATATAGCCACACTGGTCTTCGTTGGTGACGTCGTACTGCGCGACACCTTCGACCACCGCGAAATCGCCCGGGGCGTCCTTCAGGCGCAGCACCAGTTCATAGGCCTTGCGCGGGCTGGGGTTGAGCTTGGCGAGGCCGCGCCCACCCTGGGCGACATCGGCTTCAGCAGCGGCACGTTCCTGGTTCATGGCGGTCTCCGGATGGCAGGCGGTCAACAGAAGCAGAGCAAGGCACGGAATCATCTTGTGGCGCAATGTCGGCCTCCTGGTGTGTAAGGGTGAATGTGGCACTGGCGGCTCATGGCACGAGCTTCTGCACAGTGGTGGTGGTTGAGAACAGCGCATTGCGCAGCTCTTCGCTGTACCCCGACGGAGCTTCCTCGCCACTGGCGCCAAAGTTGGCGACAGTGTCGGCGCGCGGATAGACAAGGTTCGGGTAATAAAGCGTCAGAGGCGAGTCGTTCTCCATGCGCTTCTTGTCGATGAACGTCAGGAATCGCGTATCCGCCTTGCTGGTCGTGGCGCGCAACATCGCACCGACACCCGTCAGCGTCCAATGGCAGACGCCACGCCCGTAGTAGTCCTCATCCAGCATACGGTCCAGGTAAAATGTACCGCGGTACTCGTTCTCGCTGACCTTGTGCAGGGTGATGGGCTCCTGGCTGGTGATGCGGCCTGCAGTGCCTGTTGCAGGCACGATCCGTCCACAGTCTGCGTAGTTGATGGCGTCGTACTGGGCCACGCCCTCAACAACCGCGAACGGGCCTGGCGCGCCCTTCAGTGTCAGTACCAGCTCATAGGCCTGCTTCGGCGCCGGGTTGAGTTTGGCCAGGCCGCGTCCACCCGCGGCGACGTCGCGCTCGGCATCGGCGTAGGGCGAGCATGCCGCCAGCAGGACGAGGGCGAGCACTGCCAGCAGCGGCCGTCCCCTGTGTGCGAGGTGCGCTACACCCATGGCCCAATCCTGCATCGTGCGTCCATGTCCGTCTATCCTTCCTGGGTGGCAGGTTTCTCGATTATGGAACGTGCCGGGAGCCCTGTGCCACCCTTGGAGACGGATTTTTGACGCTCCCGGGGCGCGCCGCCGGCAGATCGCTTGCCGCACAGGGCATCCGATCGTCGCGTTGGCTCTGACGCCGACGCAGGTTCGCAGCTGAATCCGTGACCGGAATCGATCATTCACATGTCCATCACTTCATCAAAGGTGTTGTCCTTGAACTGCACGATCCGCTCTGAAACCCGCGAAGACCACGCGGTCATCCATGCACTCACCGAGGCGGCCTTCCGCGAAGCCCCGCACAGCAGCCACACCGAGCAGTTCATTGTGGATACGCTGCGTTCGCGTGGAGAGCTGAGTCTTTCGCTGGTCGCCGAGAAGGACGGACAGGTCGTCGGGCACATCGCGCTGTCGCCGGTGACGATCAGCGATGGCAGCACCGGCTGGTTCGGCCTCGGGCCAATCTCGGTGCTGCCGGACTGGCAGGGGCAGGGCATCGGTGCGGCGCTGATGCGCGCGGCGCTCGGCGCATTGCGTGAGCAGGGGGCACAGGGCTGCGTATTGCTGGGAGAACCCGCGTATTACGGTCGATTCGGATTCCGCGCCGAGCCGGGCCTGGTGCTGCCGGGTGTGCCGCCAGAGTACTTCCAGGCGCTGTGCCTGCGGCCACCGATGGCGCAGGGAGAGGTGCAGTACTCGCCGGCATTCGAGGCCACGGCCTGATGATCGGGGCGGGCCTCGAATATCCGTCGAATGTCAGCCGTTGTACCGGAGATGAATCAGGGGATACGGGCGGCCCTGCGAATCCAGCGGTGAACGTCCGGTTTCGACGAAGCCCATGCGCTGGTAGAAGCCAACGGCCTGCGCGTTCTGTTCGTTGACGTCGGTACTCAGCTGCGGATGCAGGGCCAGCGCGTGCTGCAGCAACTGCCGGCCGATACCGGTGCCGCGTACGTCCGGATCGATGAACAGCGCTTCCATGTGCGTGCCGTCGATCAGCATGAAGCCAAGGGGGCGGTCCTGAGCGTCGACGGCCACGGTCATCGGAGCCTGCGGCAGGAAGCCGGCGACTTCGGCATCGATGGCCTGGCGGTCGTCGGCGCTGAGGAAGTTGTGGGTGGCGTCGACGGCGCGGCGCCAGAGGTCGACGAGGGCGGCGCCGTCGTCGGCGCGCGAGGGACGGAGGGTGGTCATGGGTTCACCAAGGTGCTTGCAAAGAGCGCGTAGTATGGCGCGTCCCGACCCAGCGCGCAGGCGTGGATTCATCCGGTGTTGCGATGGCGGATGAAGGGGCTGTAGGCAGTGGCCTCCGCGCGCAGCACCACGCCATCCTCGAAATCGCCGCTGTCGTTGAAGGGCACGGTGGGCCACCGCGGCCATTGCGCCAGGCGTTCGCGGTAGTAGTGGGTTGCTGCAGCCAATGCCTCGTCGTGTGCCTGCACGCGCTCCGCTGCCAGCCCGGAACGCACGCCATGCACCAGATGCGGCTCCAGCACGTCGAAGCCGACGTAGCGCAGGCTGTACATCAAGGGCCACAGCAACAACCGGGTATCTCCCTCGCGGCCGTCGACGGCGCAGGCCCGTGCCGATGAGCCGGTGGTGACGCTCAGCAACGCACGCTTGCCGCGCATCGCGCCGTGCTCGTGGCGCAGGCGGCTGTTGTACATCGGCCCGTAAACCAGCACGCGATCCAGCCAGCCCTTGAGGATTGCCGGCGGCGCGAACCACCACAGCGGGAACTGCAGGATGACCAGATCCGCGGCCTGCAGCAGCTGCAGATGGCGCTGCACATCGGCGGGCAGCCGACCCTGTTCGGCGCCGTGGCGTTGTTCGCGCTGGGCATCGAAACGGCCGGGCTGCAAGCGACTTGAATGATGGCGGGCCGCTTCCAGCGGATCGAAGCCCTCTGCATACAGGTCGACCACGTCCACCTGCAGCGCGTCATGCCGCAGCTGTTCGGCGGCCTGTGCGGCCAGGTGGGCGTTGAAGGAGCGGGGTTCGGGATGGGCAAGCAGGATCAGGGCGCGCATGGGGCGAGGTGTTCGAGGAGTGTGCGACCATCCTCGCGGCGCCGGTATGCCCCGGCAATTACGCACCTTGAGGTAACCATGGCCTACCCGGGCGATGTCTATGCCGCCGATTGCTCGGCACGCGATGCGCTGGCGCTGATCTCCGGCAAGTGGGTGATGCTGCTGTTGCCGGCGCTGGCGCAGGGCCCGCAACGCAATGGCGCGCTGCTGAGGAAGATCGAAGGCATCTCGCAGAAGGTGTTGACCCAGACCCTGCGGCAGCTGGAGCGCAACGGCCTGGTCGAGCGGTGTGAGCGGGGCAGCAAGCCACTGCATGTGGAATACCGGCTGACCGAGGTCGCACGTGGACTGGTTGACACGCTGTCCGCCCTGGACCGTTGGGCCGAGCACAATTTCCCGGCGCTGGACGCCGCCCGCGAGCGCTTCGACGCGCGTTAGCGGCGCCTGCACGGCCGCGGGCGTACAATGCGGCCCCGGCGGCCATCCTGGCCCTGCAGACACGCGAGAACCGCCATGACCGACGCCCTGGGTGTACCGGTGCACGACGCCGATGAACACTGGATGCGCCATGCGCTGGCGCTGGCCGAGCGTGCGCAGCGCGAGTACGACGAGATCCCCGTTGGTGCGGTACTGGTGGGCGCCGATGGCCAGCTGCTGGGCGAGGGCTGGAACCTCAACATCGCCTCGCACGATCCCAGTGCGCATGCCGAGATCGTGGCCATGCGGGCCGGTGGCACGCGGCTGGCCAATCATCGGCTGCTCGGCAGCACCCTGTACGTGACCCTGGAACCGTGCGCGATGTGTGCGATGGCCATCGTGCATGCACGCGTTGCCCGCCTGGTCTACGGCGCCAGCGACCCCAAGACCGGCGCCTGCGGCAGCGTGTTCGACCTGCTGGGCGATGCCCGCCACAACCACCGGGTGGAGATCCACGGTGGGGTGCTGGCCAAGGAGGCCAGCATGCGCCTGACCAATTATTTCCGTGCCAAGCGTGGCAAGCCGCCGCTGCTGCTGGAAGACCATGCCGGCGAGGCCTGAGGGGGCGAACCGGTATGATGGGCGCCTCTTTCCATCACCGGCAGGCCGCGCGCCTGCCCAGCAACGAGGCGACACATGGCGGACAACGGCGCGGCCAACGAGCGACTGATCTGGATCGACCTGGAAATGACCGGGTTGGATACCGACAACGATTCGATCATCGAGATCGCCACCGTGGTCACCGATGCCCAGCTCAACGTACTGGCCGAAGGGCCGGAATTCGCCATCCACCACCCGCTGGAAACGCTGGAAGCGATGGACGAGTGGAACCGCAACCAGCATCGCCGCTCGGGCCTGTGGCAGCGCGTGGTGGACAGCACCACCACCCTGGGCCAGGCCGAGGCGCAGACGGTGAACTTCCTGGCGCAGTGGATCCCGGCCGGCCTGTCGCCGATGTGCGGCAACTCGATCTGCCAGGATCGCCGCTTCCTGCACCGCCAGATGCCGCGACTGGAGAAGTACTTCCACTACCGCAACCTGGACGTGTCCACGGTGAAGGAACTGGCCAAGCGCTGGGCGCCGAGCGTGGCCGCCGGCGTCGGCAAGAACAGCAACCACACCGCGCTGAGCGACGTGCACGATTCGATCGCTGAGCTGCGCCACTACCGCCAGTTCATGGGCGCGCTGTCGGGGCTGCCGGTTGCCTGAACAACGACGCCGGGCATGGCCCGGCGCTATCGGATGACACGCCAACGGGTAGTGCCGGCCGCTGGCCGGCAAGGCGCCGGGGTCGGATCCCTTTCCTGCGGAAAGGGCTCTGACCCCTCTGTCGTACCCCGCGACGAACCGTTCAACTTCCTGGCGCTAAGATCGGCGCCATGAACGAGCCGATCCTGCTCCCCCGCGACATCGCCCATGACGCCCGCGACTGGTCCGACCTGCAGCGCGCGGTGGCCCTGCTGGAAGCGCCGACCCTGACCGCGCGCATGGCCAACCTGGTCGGCACGCCGCTGGAGTTCGCGGTGAAGGCGCTGCCCAGCTCGGTCTCCAACCGCATCCACGGTGCTGTGCAGGCGGCGCTGAGCAAATCGGCGCAGGCCGCGTTGTGGAGCATGGACAACAGCCCCGGCAAGGGGGCGTCCACCCGCTGGCACAAACTGGCGGCGGCCACCTCGGGCGCGGTCGGTGGGGCCTTCGGCTTCGCGGCCTTGTTCATCGAGCTGCCGGTGTCGACCACCATCATGATGCGTGCGGTGGCCGACGTGGCCCGCAGCGAGGGCTTCGACCTGTCCGAGTTCAGCACCCGCCAGGCGTGCCTGGAGGTGTTCGCGTTGGGCGGCAACTCGCCGCGCGATGATGCCAGCGAGACCGGCTACTACCTGGCCCGCGGCTTCACCACGGATGTGATGCGCCACCTGTCGGCCGAGCTGGCCGGGCGGGTGGTGACCGGCCGCGACCTGACCCTGGGCGTGGCGCCAAAGGAAGCTGGCAAGCTGCTGGCGAAGATGGTGGAGAAGGTGGCGGCGCGCTTCGGCGTGGTGGTTACCGAGAAATTCGCTGCGCAGGCGGTGCCGATCGTCGGTGCCGCCGCCGGTGCAACACTGAATACCATGTTCACCGACTACTACCAGGACATGGCGCGCGGCCACTTCATCGTGCGTCGGCTGGAGCTGAAGTACGGGGAAGACGTGGTGCGCGCCTGCTATGACCGCGTGGCGCATGGCGGCGTGCTGATCGAGCCCACGCTGTAGCCGGCTTCGGGGTCGGAGCCCTTTGCGTTGCAAAGGGATCCGACCCCGGTTGCGCGCGGGGTCGGATCCCGTTCCGCAGGAAGGGGCTCTGCCGGTCATCCTTGCCTTGGGGGAACAATTGTTTTGCCAGTACATGCCTGTTGCCTGGCAGCTGGCATCCCCATCCTTTGCGGCAGTCCCCCCCGCAAGAGATCGCCGCCATGTTGTTCACTCCCCACCGCTTGGGCGCCTTGACCCTGCCCAACCGCATCGTGATGCCGCCGATGACCCGCTCGCGTGCCGCCGACGGCAACGTCGCCACCGCGGACATGGCCGCCTACTACGCCCAACGCGCCAGTGCTGGCCTGATCGTCAGCGAAGGCACCCAGATCAGCCCGCAGGGCCAGGGCTATGCCTGGACCCCGGGCATCCACAGCCCGGAACAGGTGCAGGGCTGGCGCCGGGTGACCGATGCGGTGCACGCCGCTGGCGGCCGCATCTACGCCCAGCTGTGGCATGTGGGCCGGGTCTCGCATGTGGCCCTGCAGCCGGGTGGTGCCGCCCCGGTGTCGTCGTCGGCGCTGCTGGCCGAAGGCGTGAAGGTGTTTGTCGACCCTGCCGGCGCTGGCCCGGAAGCGGGCGTGGGCGAGATGATCCAGCACTCGATGCCGCGCGCGCTGGCCGAGGACGAGATTCCGGGCATCATCGCCGACTATGCACAGGCCACCCGCAATGCACTGGCCGCCGGCTTCGATGGCGTCGAGCTGCACGGTGCCAATGGCTACCTGATCAACCAGTTCATCGACTCGCAGGCCAACCGGCGCACCGACGGCTATGGCGGCGCGTTGCAGAACCGGCTGCGGTTCCTGCGCGAGGTCGTGCAGGCGGTGACGGCCGTAGCCGGTGGTGACCGCGTCGGTGTCCGTCTGGCGCCGCTGACGACATTGCAGGGCGCGGTGGACGATACGCCACAGGCGACCTATCTGGCCGCGGCGCACCTGCTGGGTGAGCTGGGCGTGGGCTACCTGCACATCGCCGAAGCCGACTGGGACGATGCACCGTTGATGCCGGTGGCGTTCAAGCAGGCGCTGCGCATGGTCTATCCGGGCACGCTGATCTACGCCGGCAAGTACACCGCCGAACGCGGCGAGCAGGCACTGGCTGAAGGCTGGGCTGACCTGATCGGCTTCGGTCGGCCGTTCATCGCCAACCCGGACCTGCCGGAGCGACTGCGTACCGGTGCGGCGCTGAATCCGCCGGATCGTGCGACATTCTTTGGCGGTGGCGCGGCGGGCTTCACCGATTATCCGACGCTGGAAGAGAGCGTCGCGGCCTGATCCTGGACGCTGCCGGCCAGCGGCCGGCACTACCAGTGGGCGAGGGGTAGTGCCGGCCGCTGGCCGGCATTCCGATGTCGTATCGCCGATGGGTGGGTGCCGACCGTTGGTCGGCACTACCGGCATGGATCAGGGCTTGTCGCGCACCAGCGCGTCAGCCTCTATCACGCCGCCATCCTTTCCATGCAGGTACAGGTGCATGTCCTGCTGCGGGTACGGGATGTTGATGCCGGCCTTGTCAAAGCCCAGCTTCAGCTGCTCCAGCAGCGTGACCTTGGTACCGAACCAGTCGGCCGACTTCACGTAGCAGCGGATGCCCAGGTTGATGGCGTGCGCGCCCAGCTCATACACCACCACGTCCGGTGCCGGTGTCTGCAGCACGCGTGGGTCGGCCTTCATCAACGCCAGCGCGGTATCGCGCGCCAGCTGGATGTTGTCTTCATAGCCGATGCCGATCACCAGTTCGACGCGGCGGGTCGGTTCGGCGGTGAGGTTGATGATCGGTGCAGCGGTGATCAACGTGTTCGGAATGGTGGTGTGCTGGTTGTCGGCACCGGTGATGACGGTCTGGAAGATGCGCACTTCGCGCACCGTGCCGGTCTGTCCGGCCACGGTGACCACATCGCCCACACGGAACGGTCGCAGCGTCACCAGCATCACGCCCGAGGCGATGTTGGACAGCGAATCCTTCAATGCCAGGCCGACGGCCAGGCCAGCGGTACCGAGCACGGCCAGCAACGGGGTGATCTGCACGCCCAGCGTGCCGATCGCCAGCACCACCACGATCACAAGCGATGCGGCATACACCACGTTGCGCAGGAAGCTGCCCAGCATCGGGTCCACGCCCATGCGAGCCGTAGCGCGCGGCATCGCGTTGGACAGGCGTCGTGCCACCCACAGGCCCACCAGCAGCACCACGATCGCGGCCAGCAACGGTACGCCGTAGGTTTCCAGCAGGCGCTCCCAGTTGAGCGAGTGGAACCAGGGCGTTGCGGCGGGGGCGGGTCGGGCGGCGGCGATCATGCGGGAGTTCCTTTGCTGCTGAGGGACAGGCGCGAGGTGCGCGTGGCGTGCACGGACGCCAGAAACAGCAAGCCCCGCAGAGGCGGGGCTTGCGTGCGGCAGCAGTATGTGCGGACGTCGATGAAAGCGACGTCAGCCCATTACGGCATCAGCCGTTGGCCTTCAGCTTGGCCAGGCGCAGCCAGGTATCGACCACGGTGTCCGGGTTCAGCGACACCGACTCGATGCCTTCCTGCATCAGCCATTCGGCCAGATCCGGGTGATCGGACGGGCCCTGGCCGCAGATGCCGACGTACTTGCCCTTGGCGCGTGCGGCCTTGATCGCCATCGACAGCAGCTTCTTCACTGCCGGGTTCCGTTCGTCGAACAGGTGCGCGACGATCGACGAGTCGCGGTCCAGGCCCAGGCTGAGCTGGGTCAGGTCGTTGGAGCCGATCGAGAAGCCGTCGAAGATCTCCAGGAACTCATCGGCGAGCAGTGCGTTGGACGGCACTTCGCACATCATGATGATCTTCAGGCCGTTCTCGCCCTGCTTCAGGCCGTTCTGTTCCAGCACCTCGACGACCTTGCGGCCTTCCTCCAGGGTGCGCACGAACGGAATCATGACCCACAGGTTGTCCAGGCCCATTTCGTTGCGCACGCGCAGCACGGCCTTGCACTCCAACGCGAAGGCGGCCGAGAAGCTCGGGTCGACGTAACGGCTGGCGCCGCGGAAGCCGATCATCGGGTTTTCTTCGTGCGGCTCGTAGTTGCTGCCGCCGATCAGGTTGGCGTACTCGTTGGACTTGAAGTCCGACAGGCGCACGATCACCGGGTTCGGTGCAACCGAGGCGGTGAGCGTGGCGATGCCTTCGGCCAGGCGGTCCACGTAGAAGCTGACCGGATCGCCGTAGCCGGCGATCTTCTCATCGATCTTCTTCTTGGTCGCCGCATCCTGGCGGTCGTATTCCAGCAGCGCGTTCGGGTGGATGCCGATGTGGCTGGCGATGATCATCTCCAGGCGGGCCAGGCCGATGCCGGCGTTCGGCAGCTGGCCGAAGTCGAAGGCACGTTCCGGGTTGGCCACGTTCATCATGATCTTCAGCGGTGCCGGCGGCATGTTGCCCAGATCGGTGGTGGTGCGCTCGAAGCCGAGCTTTCCTTCGTAGATGAAGCCGGTATCACCTTCAGCGCAGCTGACGGTGACCAGCTGGCCATCTTCGATCACCTTGGTGGCGTTGCCCGAACCGACCACGGCCGGCACGCCCAGCTCGCGCGCGATGATCGCGGCGTGGCAGGTACGGCCGCCACGGTTGGTGACGATGGCCGAAGCGCGCTTCATCACCGGTTCCCAATCGGGATCGGTCATGTCGGCGATCAGTACGTCGCCCGGCTGCACGCGGTTCATGTCGTCCAGCGTCTTCACCACGCGGGCCACGCCCGAGCCGATCTTGGCGCCGACGGCGCGGCCTTCGGCCAGCACGTTGCCGCCCTTCTCGGTCAGCGCGAAGCGCTCGATCTGGGTGGCGTGGCTGCGCGACTTCACCGTTTCCGGGCGCGCCTGCACGATGAACAGCTTGCCGCTGACACCGTCCTTGGCCCACTCGATGTCCATCGGGCGGCCGTAGTGCTTTTCGATGACCAGCGCCTGCTTGGACAGTTCCTGCACGTCCTCGTCGCTGATCGAGAAGGTGTTGCGCAGCTCGGCCGGGGTGTCCTCGATCCTGACGCGCTCACCCGGGACATCCGAGTACACCATGCGGATCGCCTTGCTGCCGAGCGAGCGGCGCAGGATCGCCGGCTTGCCGGCCTGCAGGGTGGGCTTGTAGACGTAGTACTCGTCGGGATTGACCGCGCCCTGCACGACCATTTCGCCCAGGCCGAACGAAGAGGTGACGAACACCACGTCGCGGAAGCCGGACTCGGTGTCCAGGGTGAACAGCACGCCGGACGAACCGACGCCCGAACGCACCATCAGCTGCACGCCGGCGGACAGGAACACATCCTCATGCTTGAAGCCGTGGTGCACGCGGTAGGCGATGGCGCGGTCGTTGTACAGCGAGGCGAACACTTCCTTGACCTTGTGCACGACGTCGTCGGCACCGGTGACGTTGAGGAAGGTTTCCTGCTGGCCGGCGAAGGAGGCATCCGGCAGATCCTCGGCGGTGGCCGAGGAACGCACGGCCACGGCCACATCGCCGCCGCCGTTGTCGGCGCTCAGCTTGGCGTAAGCGGCGCGGATGTCCTGGTCCAGCTGCGGCTGCAGCGGCGCATCGATCACCCAGCTGCGGATTTCCTTGCCGGCGGCGGTCAGCGCGGTGACGTCCTCGACGTCCAGCGTGGCCAGCCTGTCGAAGATGCGCTTGGACAGATCGTTGTGCGCAATGAAGTCCTTGAAGGCTTCAGCGGTGGTGGCATAACCGCCCGGCACCGAAACGCCCAGACCGGCCAGGTTGCCGATCATCTCGCCCAGCGACGAATTCTTGCCGCCTACGCGGGCCAGATCGGCCAGACGCAGTTCGTGCAACCACAGGATGTTCTCGTTCAAGCGCGATGCTCCGTTTGGCCATCGCCCGAGGCGGGCTGAGTGGCCGCGTCCGTAGGAAGAAGCCGATATGATGCCGGGCAGAGCACCGTCGGCACAAGCTTGTGCTGGCGGCCTTTTTAAGCTTCGTAGGGGGTAAAAGCGCGCATGTCGACCATCCGTCCGGTGTTCTACGTTTCCGATGGAACCGGTATCACCGCTGAAACCATTGGGCATAGCCTGCTGACCCAGTTCTCCGGGTTCAGCTTCATTACCGACCGCATGTCGTTTGTCGACGACCCCGAAAAAGCGCGTGAAGCCTGTGCCCGGATCCAGGCGGCAGGGGAGCGCTACCAGGTCCGGCCGATCGTGGTGAACTCCTGCGTGGACCAGAGCCTGAGCCTGATCCTGGCCGACAGCGGGGCACTGATGCTGGATGTGTTCGCGCCGTTCATCGAGCCGCTGGAGCGTGAACTGGCCAGCCCGCGCCTGGCCCGGGTCGGCCAGGCCCACGGCATGGTCGATTTCGATACCTACCACCGTCGCATCAACGCGATGAACTTCGCCCTGACCCATGACGACGGCATCGCGGTGAACTACGACGATGCCGACGTGATCCTGGTGGCGGTGTCGCGCGCGGGCAAGACGCCGACCTGCATCTACCTGGCCCTGCATTACGGGGTACGCGCGGCCAACTACCCGCTGACCGACGAAGACCTGGAAAGCGATCGCCTGCCGCCGCGACTGCGCAATTACCGGCGCAAGCTGTTCGGCCTGACCATCGATCCGGACCGGCTGCAGCAGATCCGCCAGGAGCGCCGTCCGAACTCGCGCTACGCCAACCTGGAGACCTGCAAGCGCGAGGTGGCTGCGGCCGAGACCATGTTCCGCATGGAGCGGATCCCGACCCTGAGCACCACGCATACCTCGATCGAGGAGATTTCCAGCAAGGTGCTGGCCACGCTGGGGCTGCAGCGCGAGCTGTATTGAGCCTTTCCGGCGCGCCGCACTTCGCCCTGTAGAGCCGAGCCCACGCTCGGCTGGGCCGCCGGGTTCTTCCCGAACAGCAGCCGAGCATGGGCTCGGCTCTACACGGGGATCGTCGTTGTCGGGTTGGCTGTGGCTTGAGGCGCCCCCACGTTGAAGCACCAACGTGTAGGATCGACCCATGGCCCAAGCCTCGCCCCGCACCGAACGTATTCCCCGCCTGAGCCGGTTGAGCTGGCTCATGGGCCTGTACGCGGAGAACTACCGCCATCTGGTGCGCCTGTTCGAACCGGCCGGATTGGTGGCGGGCAGCTACATTTCCTCGATCGGCGACGGCCTGGACGTACGCCTGGACGTGATCGAGTGCCACCGCTACACGGTGGAACTGCGCCTGACCTACGACCTGGCCGACCCGGTCACCGGTGAGCCGGATCCCTCGGCGTATGTGCGCCTTTACCGTGACGCACGCCAGGCCGAGACCACCCATTGCTACGTCGGCCGCCGCTGGCAGGACACGATGGGCCTGTACCCGCCGCCGGCCGAGCTGATCAGCCACCGCATGCGGATGAACACCTTCCTCGGCAAGTGGCTGGAATACCTGGCTGAGCGCGGTCACGGCGTGGCCACCCTGCGCCGCGATCCCGATGGCGCAGGCACACCCGCCGAGCGCCGCCTGTCGCTGGTGCGCTGATCGGCCATAATCCACGGCTGACCTGCCGCTGGATGCCGCCCATGCCGTACACCCCGATCGTCGCCACCCTGGGCTACGTGCTGTCGCCTGATCGTCGCCAGGTGCTGATGATCCACCGCAACACCCGTCCGGGTGACCACCACCTGGGCAAGTACAACGGGCTGGGCGGCAAGATCGAAGCGGACGAGGACGTGGCAGCCAGCATGCGTCGCGAGATCGCCGAGGAAGCCGGCATCGACTGCACCGGCATGCGCCTGCGCGGCACCCTCAGCTGGCCGGGCTTCGGCAAGCACGGTGAAGACTGGCTGGGCTTCGTGTTCGTCATCGATACTTTCGAAGGCACCCCGCACGGCGGCAACCATGAAGGCACGCTGGAGTGGGTGGACCTGGACAAGCTGGACACGCTGCCGATGTGGGAGGGCGACCGCAACTTCCTGCCGCTGGTGTTCGACGCCGACCCGCGCCCGTTCCACGGCGTGATGCCGTACAAGGACGGCCGCATGGTCAGCTGGTCCTACAGCCGGCTGTGAGGTGACGAATCGGGTGGGTGCCAACCTTGGTTGGCACGCTCTTCTGGCAAATTAATACCCGGATAATATTGACTCGGTGAAATTACCCGGGCAATATTCGCGCATCGCCTCTGATGCCATTGCCATGCCTGTGTCCCGACTTCCTCCCTTCAGCTGTTTCGACGGCCATCGCCTGGTCGCTTCCGGTACCCCGGAAGTGGCAGCGCTGGCGTTGAAACAGCTGCGTGCCGACAACGCAGCCGGTCCGCTGCTGGTGTTCGACAACGCCAGCGGGCGAACCCGCGATTTCGACACGCGCGGCAGCGACACAGAGCTGCTGGCGCGGGTGACCGAAGCGTTTCCCTCCGCCGTGGAGGCGGGTGCCGACGTCACTGCCGGAGAGGCGCCCGCAACCCCGCGTGGCCGTGGCCGCCCCAGGCTGGGCGTGGTCGCCCGCGAAGTGACGCTGCTGCCGCGGCATTGGGCGTGGTTGGCCGAACAGCCGGGTGGGGCCTCGGTGGTGCTGCGCAGGCTGGTGGAAGCGGCCAGCCGTGCCGGTGCCGACGAGGATCGGCAGCGCCGCCACAGCGAGCGTACCTATCACTTCCTGCAGGCCATCGCCGGTGACCTGCCGGGCTTCGAGGAGGCCATTCGGGTGCTGTTCGCGCATGACCGCGCGGGCCTGGAAGCGGCGCTGCATTCCTGGCCCAGGGATGTGCGCGACCACGCCCTGCGGCTGGCGTTCGAAGACGCTGACGGCTGAGCCATCGCGCCGTTGCTGAGCGACGGCGTCATCTGATCGCGGGCCGCGGCCCGCTTCCCCTGTGCTTGCTTTGCTGGCGGAAACGCCGGGCAGGGCGGCGCCTTGCCCAGAGAATCCCATGAGCCCCCCTGTACATCCGACACCTCCGGCAGCACCCCCGCTGTGGCGCACCTACCTGACGCTGCTGCTGCCGATGCTGCTGACCAATGCGTTGCAGCTGGCCGCAGGCACGCTGGACAACATCTATCTCGGCCACCTGCTTGGCACACAGGCGGTGGCTGCGGCCGCGGCGTTCTTCCCGGTCTTTTTCCTGCTGCTGGCCCTGGTGATGGGCCTGGCCACGGGCGCGATGGTGCTGATCGGCCAGGCCTGGGGCGCGGGCCGCCCGCAACAGGCGCGCGCGGTGGCCGGCAGCGCGGTGGCGCTGATCCTGCTGTTGTCGGTGCTGGTGATGGCCCTGGGCGGCGGTTTCGCGCCACAGCTGCTGGCGGCACTGGGCACGCCGGCAGCGATCCTCGGCGAGTCCATCGTGTACGCGCGCGTGCTGTTGCTGGCGGCTCCGGTGTTCTTCCTGCTGTGGCTGGCCACTGCCGTGAGCCGCGCAGTGGGCGATGCAAAGACGCCGCTGCAGGCGCTGCTGCTGGCCACGGTGGTCGGCCTGCTGTGCACGCCGCTGCTGATCCTGGGCTGGACCGGCCTGCCGCGGCTGGGGTCGGCCAGTGCGGCTGTATCGGCGGCGTTTGCCTCATTGTTGGCCCTGGGCTGGTTGCTGTGGCGCTGGCATCGGGTAGGACATCCCCTGGCGCCACGGCGCGAGCAGTTGCGTGCCATCCGTTTCGATGGCGCGCTCATCCGCGCGATGCTGCGCATCGGCGTACCGTCTTCGCTGCAGATGCTCAGCCTGGCCATTGCCGAGATCGTATTGCTGGGCTGGATCAACCGCTACGGC
The DNA here is from genome assembly GCF_049384345.1 of Stenotrophomonas sp. CASM110. NCBI lineage: Bacteria > Pseudomonadati > Pseudomonadota > Gammaproteobacteria > Lysobacterales > Lysobacteraceae > Stenotrophomonas > Stenotrophomonas sp. CASM110. The sequence goes on along the minus strand of NZ_JBMRGI010000004.1, from coordinate 83,141 downwards.
TACACGGCCACGGCCGCCTACGGTGCGGTCAACCAGTTGATGAGCTGGGTGCAGCTGCCGGCGATGTCGCTGGGCATTACCGCCACCATCCTCGCGGCGCATGCGATGGGTGCAGGGCGTACGGCACGGCTGCCGGCCATCGCCCGCACCGGCGTGCTGCTTGGACTGGCGATGCTGAGTGCAGTGGTGCTGCTGGTGATGGCGCTTGCGCCCTGGCTGACCGGCCTGATCCTGGTGGCTGCCGAAGCGCGTGAACTGGCGACGCTGCAGTTGCGCACGGTGGCATGGGGCGTGCTGGCGATGGGCGGCAGCACCGTGCTGGTAGGAGTGATGCGCGGCAGTGGCACGGTATGGCGGCCAGCGCTGCTGGGCATGGCGGCGGTATTGCTGCTGGAGCTGCCGCTGGCGATGTGGATGCAGGCGCAGCACGGGCTGGCCGGCGTGTGGTGGGCGTGGCCGCTGGGGTTGCTGGCGATGCTGGTGATGCAGGTGTTCTGTTTCGAGCGCTGGCGGCGGGTGCAGGCTGGGTAGTGCCGGCCGCTGGCCGGCAACGCGGAACGGTCGGGGCAGCCGGCCAGCGGCCGGCTCTACCACTTCAGGGCCGCTGCGCCAGCGGCAGGTGGAAGCATCCGGCATCATCGCCGCCCGTCACCAGGAATCGGACGCGGCGGCGGCGGGCCCGCCGGTGACCATAGCGCCGACTCTGCGGCTTGGGAAGTAGGGAAACCCCGCGGAAGAGTGATGAGGAAATGTCCACCGTCGCAGTCGGTGAGATCTGGTTGTCCACAGGGGGTGTGGATTACGCGTGGGCAACTTTGTGGATAAGCCCCGACAGGCGCCACCCCCCTAGGCTGTCAAGATGGGTGGCGAAAAATTCACCGCCGGTGACGACGGGTGAGGGGGCGGTGAAGGATCGGCTGAGCCAGCGCTGTCGCCAGCGGCGGCGCTCGCGGTAACCTGTGGGCCTTGATGCTCCGTGAGACCCCATGAAACGTCACTTCTCGATGCTGCGCGAATTCCAGCTGGCCGACTGGTTCACCCTGGCCAATGCTTTCTGCGGCACCGGTGCGGTCTTTGCCGCGATGCGCTTCCTGCAGGACGGCGAGCGCGGCTATCTGCTGTTCGGCATGGCGCTGATCCCGCTGGCCTTCATCTTCGACGCCCTCGACGGGCGCATCGCGCGCTGGCGCAAGTCCAGCTCCACCCTGGGCCGCGAGCTGGACTCGCTGTCCGACGTGATCTCCTTCGGCGTGGCGCCGGCGGCGCTGGCCTATGCCTGCGGCATGCAGGGCGGATGGGACTGGCTGGTGCTGAGCTACTTCGTCTGCTGCGGCGTCAGCCGCCTGGCACGCTACAACGTCACTGCCGAGGCGCTCGCCGGCGACGAGGGCAAGGTCACGTATTTCGAGGGCACCCCGATCCCGACCAGCCTGGTGCTGGTGATCGTACTGGCGATTGCCGCCGGCACCGATGCCATCGGCCAGAACATCTGGTTCGGCCAGTGGCAGATCGGCCCGTGGCAGCTGCACCCGATGGTGCTGTTGTTCGCCCTGTCCGGGTCGCTGATGATCAGCAAGACCTTGCGTATTCCCAAGCCATGAGCCAGCCCTGCGGAGGCCTGCGATGACCAGCTCGGCCCACGACACCGGCAGCAGCGATTTCGAAACCCTGGCCCGGCAGTATTTCGGCGCCTGGGGCGATGCCCTGCGCCATGCGAGCACGCCCGGCGCACCCGCCGGTGACGATCCCGGCAGTTGGCAGCGGTTGTTCGACTGGTGGGGCCAGCTGTTGCCCGAGCAGGCGCAGGGCGCGCCGGAAGATGCCGTGCGCCGGTTCCGCGAACAGGCGGGCAGCTGGTACGGCACCATGCAGGAGGTCGCCGCACGGTTTGCGGGCCGCGACGCCAGCAGTGCCGATGTGGCCCAGGCCTGGCGCGAGGCGGTGCAGGGGCAGGGCGACGGCATGCTCCAGTGGATGCTGCAGGGCGCCCGTGGCAGCACGCACGCCGGCGCCGCGATACCCGAATTCGCCGCCTGGCTGCAGCAGTTCCAGCTGCAGGCGGGCCCGTGGCTGCAGAGCCCGGCATTCGGCCCCGGCCGCGAGCACCAGGCGCGCTGGCAGGCCCTGCTGCGTGCGCAGGAGGAATACCAGCAGCATTCGCGCGCCTATGTCGATCAGATCAAGCAGGCACTGGACGAAGCCTTTGCGCTGTTCGAGCAGCGCCTGGCCGAGCACGAACAGCCCGGCAGCCAGCTGACCAGCGCCCGCGCGATGTTCGACCTGTGGATCGAAGTTGCCGAGGAGGCCTACGCCAAGGTCGCCATGTCCGAACCGTTCCAGCAGGTGTACGCCTCGCTGGGCAACGCGCAGATGCGCCTGCGCGCCGGCCTGCAGCGGGAGGTGGAACAGATGAGTGAACGGATCGGCCTGCCGACCCGGAGCGAGATGGATGCCGCACACCGCCGCATCGCCGAGCTGGAGCGCAGCCTGCGCCGCCTGCAGGCGCAGGTGGCTGTGCTGGCCGGAACCGCTGAGGTCGATCCGGTGGCGCAGCCGGCGCCGGCGAAGGTGAAGCCAACTGCGCGCAAGGCCGCGAAGAAGGCCGCGCCGGCAAAGAAGGCGCCTGCGAGGAAGACATCTGCAAAGAAGACATCTGCGAAGAAGGCCGCACCTCGCGCTTCCGATCGGGCGCGTGACCGATGAAGGGACCATTGGGCTTCAACGCCGATGACCTGATGCAGGAGAGCCTGGCCATGCAGCGCAAGCTGATGGAAGGGCTGAAGCTGCTGCCGCAGGTGGAAGACGTGCACTATGGCGTGACCGCGCGCGAGGAAGTCTGGCGCGACGGCAAGGTGGTGCTGTATCGCTTCGTCGGTGAGCAGGCGCCGACCCGGCGCACGCCGCTGCTGATCGTCTACGCGCTGGTCAACCGGCCGTACATGGTCGACCTGCAGGCCGACCGTTCGCTGGTGCAGAAGCTGCTGGCGCTGGGCCAGGACGTGTACGTGCTGGACTGGGGCTACCCGGACCGGTCCGAACGCTTCCAGACCCTGGAGGACTACCTGCTGCGCTACATCGACGGAGCGGTTGATGCGCTGCGCGTGCGCAGTGGTGGCCCGGTCGACCTGCTCGGCATCTGCCAAGGCGGCGTGTTCGCACTCTGCTACGCAGCGTTGCGCCAACAGAAGCTGGGCAAGCTGATCACCATGGTCACCCCGGTCGATTTCCAGACCGCCGACAACATGCTCTCGCACTGGGCGCGGCAGGTGGACGTGGACCTGCTGGTCGATACGCTGGGCAACATCCCGGCCGACCTGATGAACGCCAGCTACCTGATGCTCAAGCCGTTCCGCCTGAACGTGCAGAAGTACGTCGGCCTGCTCGACATCCTCGATGACAAGGCGGCGCTGGAGGACTTCCTGCGCATGGAGAAGTGGATCTTCGATTCGCCGGACCTGGCGGGCGAGGCGTTCCGCGATTTCATCAAGCAGTTCTACCAGGCCAATGGCCTGATGAAGGGCACGGTAAGGATCGGCGAGGAAGCAGTGGACCTGTCGCAGGTGACGCTGCCGGTGCTGAATATCTACGCCGAGCAGGATCATCTGGTGCCGCCGGACGCCTCGCGCGCGATGCGCGGGCGCCTGGGCACGGACGACTACACCGAGTCCAGTTTCCGCGGTGGCCATATCGGCATCTACGTGTCCGGGCGCGCGCAGCGCGAAGTGCCGGCCACGATCGATGGTTGGCTGAAGGCGCGCGACCTGTAGAGTCGAGCCCTGCTCGACTGACTTGGAGGGATGATGACGTACCGGATTTTGTTGATTCTTGCGGTACTGCTGGCAGCGCCCCTTGCCCAGGCCGCACCCGGTGCGGATGCACGGCGGGAGATCGCCCAGTTGATCGCCAGCCTGGACGGCTCCCAGTGCCGGTTCCAGCGCAATGGCAGCTGGTACGACGGCGGCGATGCGCGCGCGCATCTGCAGCGCAAGTACGACTATCTGCTGAAGAAGGACATGGTGGACAGCGCCGAGCAGTTCATCGAGCGCGCCGCCAGCCAGAGCAGCATGAGCGGCAAACCCTATCGCATCCAGTGCCCGGGGCAGCCTGAACAGACCGCAGCCGCCTGGTTCGGTGCGCGCCTGCAGGCGCTGCGTCACCGCACGCCGTAGACATGGGCAGGGTGTAGAGTCGAGCCACGCTCGACTGCCCTGTCCGTTGCCCGGAGCCGCCGCCATGAACACCACGCCCAAGACACTGTCGCGTTCATTGAACGACCGCATGATCGCCGGCGTGATGGGTGGCATTGCCCATCGCTTCGGCTGGAATGCCACCCTCCTGCGGGTGGTCTACGTGCTGCTGTCGCTGGCCTCGGCGGCCTTCCCCGGCATCCTGGTCTACCTGATCCTGTGGCTGCTGATGCCGAACGAGGCCGATTGAACACCGCCTCCCGGCCTTGGCCGATCTGGCTGCGCGCGCTGCAGGTGCTGGGCGCGGTGTGGACCCTGCCCAACACCCTGATCGGCCTGATGGGTGGGTTGGCCGGCATGCTCGGCGGCGCGACATTGCGCTGGAGCGGGCGTGACTGCGCGCTGGTGTTCGACCGTTGGCCGTGGGGGCCGGGTGGGGCGATCACCTTGGGCAATGTGATCCTGCACACGGGCCACGATCTTGGCATTTCCTGCCGGACCTACGCGCATCAGGCGGGGTGGGGCGTGGAGCCGCTGATCCGGCTGGACGACCATGAGCGTGCGCATGTCTACCAGTACATGGTGCTGGGGCCGCTGTACCTGCCGGTGTACCTGCTGTGTGGCGGGGTGAGTGCGCGCAATCCGTTCGAGCGGGCGGCCGATCATTTCGCCCGGTTCGGGCAAGGCTGGTGGCCGTAGTTTCCAGCCAACGGCGCAGCCCCTCGTGGCTTGGTCGCGGAATGCCTGCTTCCTGGGGGCTGGCCGGGTGGGTGGGGCCAGCGCGGACGCCGTGAACCCATCCATGGGGGCTTGGCCGCGGCTTGCACGTGTGCGCTGTCCTGCGCACACGGCAAGACCGGGGTTGGGCGTCCTGCCCAACCCGTCGGGCGCATGCGACCGACCCATGCCGCGGATACCCCGCCACCCCCACCCACCCGGCCGCTGACAGATTCCGTGCGCGTCCAGCCACGGAAGAGATAAAGAACAGCAAAAGCGGGTCGCGCGCTGCGCTTGCTCGTGTAGAGCCGAGCCTGCGCTCGGCTTCGCGGACTGGCCGGAAAGCAGCCGAGCGTGGGCTCGGCTCTACAAGAAGCGAGCCGGCCATTCCGCTTTTGCTTTTGGTCTTCTTTTTTCTTTTCCGTGGCTGGACGTGCCCGAAAACTGTCGGGGGTCGGGCGGGGTGGGTGCGCGGGACCGTTGGCGCCATGGATGGCGCCATCGAGCCCCCAGGGACGGGTTCACGGCGTGTCCCGCGCACCCACCTCGCCCGGCCCAATCACATCAAACGCGTTACACGACCACCCACGAGGGGCTGCGCCGTTGGCGGGAATCCCCAACGGATTCGTTAGCCGGAAGTTAAGGATCCGTAAGCATTCTGCTGCGATCCCGCAGTCATCTGCATGCAACCGATCGTCATTAGCCTTCGTGACGTTCCAGTCAGGTTCGACGCGGTAAGCTCTCCCCCGATGAGCTCGCAGCATCGCTCATCGAGTGCAGTAAGCAGTAGCAATTTGGAGGAATACATCACATGGCAATCGTTCTTTATGTCGGTGGTAGCAAGGATGGCGAGAAGGGCGTGGTGCCCTACGGCTTCAGCAAATCCCGCGCCGACACCGCGCTGGGGCCGGAGTTCTACACGGAGCGGTTCATGGAACTGCAGGGTGTCGGCAAGGTTCGCCTGATGGCCCTGGAAGGCATGCGTGACGAGATCGTCATGCAGCGCGCTGCCCGCCACTACCGCTGACCTTCGCAACACGCGGCAGGGCGCGCCCACCATCGCGCGCCCGCGCCGGCATCCCAGCCCCGGGCCAGTCCGGGCCCGCTCTTTGCCAGGATGCCGGCGTCCACTCCGGCTACGCCGCTGAACCCCGTCCCCTGTCAATGCCTTGTCCGGCTCCGTCGTCGGTTGCCAGAATGGGGTCTTCCCGTAACGCGGCTCAGACCTGAAGCAATGCACGACGCCAAGAACGCCCAGAGCGCGCTCGCCCAGCAGATCGCCCAGACCATCGCCGACGAGATCGGTGCCCAGTCCGCCCAGGTACGCGCCGCCGTCGGCCTGCTCGACGAGGGCGCCAGCGTTCCGTTCATCGCGCGCTACCGCAAGGAAGTGACCGGTGGCCTGGACGACACCCAGCTGCGCAACCTGGAAACCCGGCTGACCTACCTGCGCGAGCTGGAGGACCGCCGTGCGGCGGTGCTGGCCAGCATCGGCGAGCAGGGCAAGCTCAGCGACGAGCTGCGCAATGACATACTGGCCGCCGATACCAAGAGCCGGCTGGAAGACCTGTACCTGCCGTACAAGCCCAAGCGACGTACCCGCGCCCAGATCGCCCGCGAGGCCGGTCTGGAGCCGCTGGCCGATGGCCTGCTGGCCGATCCGACGCAGGACCCGCAGACGTTCGCGGCCACCTTCGTCGATACCGACAAGGGGGTGGCCGACACCAAGGCCGCGCTGGAAGGCGCCCGCGCGATCCTGATGGAGCGCTGGGGCGAAGATGCCGCGTTGGTTGGCGAGCTGCGCACCTGGCTGGGCGAGACCGGCGTGATCCGTGCCCGCGTGGCCGAGGGCAAGGAAACCGAAGGCGCCAAGTACCGCGACTATTTCGAACATGCCGAATCTCTGGCGAAGATTCCCTCGCACCGCTTGCTCGCACTGTTCCGTGCGCGCCGCGAGGAGATCCTGTTCCTGGAACTGGACCCGGGCAGCGATGCCGAAGCGGGCCACCAGTACGCCGAGGGTCGGGTGGCACGCAAGGCCGGCATCGCCGACCAGGGTCGTGCCGCCGACCGCTGGCTGCTGGATGCCTGCCGCCTGACTTGGCGCGCCAAGCTGCACACCCATCTTCTGCTGGACCTGTTCAACCAGGCCCGCGAAAAGGCCGAAGCCGAAGCCATCGCGGTGTTCGGCGACAACCTGAAGGACCTGCTGCTGGCCGCACCGGCCGGCCCGAAGACCGTACTCGGCCTGGACCCGGGCATCCGTACTGGCTGCAAGATCGCCGTGGTCGATGCCACCGGCAAGCTGGTCGCCACCGACACCATCTACCCGCATGAGCCACGTCGCCAGTGGGACCAGTCGGTGCAGACGATCAAGCAGCTGTGCGCCAAGCACAACGTGGAGCTGATCGCGATCGGCAATGGCACCGCCAGCCGCGAAACCGACAAGCTGGCCGGCGAAGCGATCAAGGCTGCCGCCAACCCGAAGCTGCAGAAGGTCGTGGTCAGCGAGGCGGGCGCCTCGGTGTACTCGGCCTCCGAGTTCGCGGCCAAGGAGTTACCGGGGCTGGACGTGTCGCTGCGTGGCGCGGTATCGATCGCTCGTCGCCTGCAGGACCCGCTGGCCGAACTGGTCAAGATCGAACCCAAGGCGATCGGTGTCGGCCAGTACCAGCACGACGTGGACCAGTACCGCCTGGCGCGGGCGCTGGACGCGCGCGTGGAGGACTGCGTGAACGCCGTGGGCGTGTATGTCAACACCGCCTCGGCCGCGCTGCTGTCCCGGGTGTCCGGCCTGTCGGCCACGGTGGCCGAGAACATCGTGCGCCATCGCGACGACAACGGCCCGTTCAAGCGCCGCAAGGACCTGCTGAAGGTCGCGCGCCTGGGCGAGAAGACCTTCGAGCAGTGCGCCGGCTTCCTGCGCATCGCCGATGGCGACCAGCCGCTGGACGCCTCGGCGGTACACCCCGAAGCCTATCCGGTGGTTGAGCGCATCGTGGCCAGCACCGCGCGCCCGATCAAGGCGCTGATCGGTGACGGCAGCTTCCTGCGTGGCCTGAAGGCAGAACAGTTCACCGACGACACCTTTGGCGTCCCGACCGTGCGCGACATCCTGAAGGAACTGGAAAAGCCGGGCCGCGACCCGCGCCCGGAGTTCAAGGCGGCGCGCTTCGCCGAGGGCGTCGAGGACATCAAGGACCTGCGCGAGGGCATGGTGCTGGAGGGCGTGGTCAGCAACGTGGCCGCCTTCGGGGCCTTTGTCGATATCGGCGTGCACCAGGACGGCCTGATCCACATCTCGGCGCTCTCCGATACCTTCGTGAAGGACCCGCGCGACGTGGTCAAGGCCGGTGACATCGTCAAGGTGAAGGTGCTGGAGGTGGACGTGGCGCGCAAGCGCATCGCCCTGACCCGGCGCCTGGACGATACCCCGGGCCAGGGCACCAGCCGCCCGGGCCAGCGCGATGAGCGGGGCCAGGGCCAAGGGCCGCGCCGTGACGCTGGCGGCCAGAACCGTGGACCGAACCGCGGCCAGGGCGCTGGCGGCCGTCCGGCCCAGTCTGCGCCGCCGGCCAACAATGCCCTGGCCGAGGCCTTTGCCCGGGCCAAGCGCAGCTGAGGATCGTGCCCCCCGTCACGGTTGATCCGGGGCGGGGGACTTGTCGGTTTTCCCCGTGATTGCGCACACTTGCGCCTGAGGGGGGCGTTTGGCCTCCCCGCTGTCGCTGGGGAGGACCATGACGCCAGCACGACCCGCCGTCTTCGTTGCAGGCCGCAGCGCTCCGCTGCGGTCGGCGCCTGCCCGTGCCGGCAGGGGACCGGAGTGATGCCGGGCCAGGGCACCCACGGCAATGGACTGCTGGAGCGCCGCCTGCAGGCGTTGGCGGAAGAGCGTCGCCGGCTGGCGATGATCATCGACGGTACCGCTGCGGGTACCTGGGAATGGAACGTGCAGACCGGCGAGATGCGGGTCAATGCGCGCTGGGCCGAGATTGTCGGTTATCGCCTGGATGAGCTGGAACCGATCTGCCAGAAGACGTTCCTGAAGCTGGTCCATCCCGATGACATTGCGCTGTCCGATGCAGCGCTGGACGACCATTTCGAAGGGCGCAGCGACAACTACGCCTGCCTGCTGCGCATGCGCCACAGGAACGGCCAGTGGATCTGGATCCAGGACCGTGGCCGGGTCTTTGAATGGGACGGGCAGGGCAAGCCGCTGTGGATGGCCGGTGCCCATGCCGATGTCACCGAACTGCAGCAGGCAAGGCAGGACGCGGCCGAGACCCGGCAGCGCCTGCAGGCCGTGGTCGATGCGTCCGATGAGGTGGCGGTGATCGCCACCGATACCGATGGCACCATCACCCTGTTCAACACGGGGGCGGAGCGCCTGCTGGGCTACAGCGCGGCGGAGGTGGTCGGCCAGCGCCGGCTCGACGCCTTCCACGATCCAGCCGAACTGAAAGCGTGGTTGCAGCCGCTGGCTGATGCTGATGGCAATCTTCCCGGCGTGTTCGAGGCGCTGAGCGCGCGTGCCGACGGGCAGACCTACTCGCGGCAGTGGACGCTGCTGCGCAAGGATGGCCAGTCACGCCAGGTACGCCTGTCGATCAGCCGCATGGAGAGTGCCGATGGAACGCGCATCGGCTACGTCGGCATGGCCATCGACATTACCGAGATCCTGCAGGCACGCGCCGAAGCACGACTTTCGGCAGAGAAGTTCGCTGGCGCGTTCACCTCCGCCGCACTGGGCATGGCACTGGTGTCGCTGGAAGGACGCTGGCTGGATGTCAACGACGCGCTGTGCCGGATACTGGGCTACCCCCGAGAAGAGCTGCTGCAGGTCGATTTCCAGCGCCTGACCCATCCCGATGACCTGCAGACCGACCTGGCCCTGGTACAGGACCTGTTGGCCGGGCGACGCAGCCACTATCACCTGGAAAAGCGCTACCTCGACCGCGACGGCCGCATCATCTGGGCGCGGCTGTCGGTGTCGCTGGTGCGCAACGAGCATGGCGAACCGCTGCATTTCGTGTCGCAGATCCAGGACATCACCGCCCAACGCAGCAGCGAGCAGCGCCTGTTCGAGAGTGAACAACGCAGCCGAATCACGCTGGATGCGGTGGCCGACCTGGTGCTCAGCGTCAGCCTTGATGGCCGCATCGACTACGCCAACGCGGCTGCGGTGCGCACCCTGGCCGGTGATGGCGCCTTGTCGCTGGCCGGGCACAAGGTGCAGGACGTGCTGGCGCTGACCACCGAGTACGCGCCCGGCTCGGTACTGGATGTGACGGTGCTGCTGGACCCGGAGAGCAACGCGGTGGACCTGCACGCCGACCTGCTGCTGCGCCTGGGCACGGCAACGGTGCCGGTGGACCTGACCCGCGCCTGGCTGCGCGATGACGAAGGCCACGTGCGCGGCGCGGTGTGGGTGCTGCGCGACGACACCCAGCAGCGGGCACGCCAGCGCGAAGCCCGCCACCTGGCCGAGATCGATCCGCTCACCGAACTGAGCAACCGCCGCGGTTTCGAGGTGCACCTGCAGCAGGCGATCACCCGCGTGGAGCGCACCGGCCAGGCCGCCTCGCTGATGTACATCGATCTGGACCGCTTCAAGCCGGTCAACGACACCTGGGGCCATCTGGCCGGCGATGCCGTGCTGTGGGCGGTGGCCAGCGTGCTGCGCCATGGCGTGCGCGATTCGGACGTGGTGGCACGGTTGGGCGGCGACGAATTCGCGGTCATCCTGTCCGGTTGCACGCCGCGGCGTGCGGCCCGCATCGGGGGCGAGCTGCTGCACACCCTGGCCGCGCTGTCCATTCCGTGGGACCAGGACCGGCTGCGGATCGGTGCCAGCATCGGTATCGCGCCGCTGGCCGGCGGCATGAGCGTGGACCAGGCGGTGGCTGCGGCCGATGCCCAGTGCTACCGGGCCAAGGCGATGGGGCGCAACAACGTGCAGGTGCAGGGCGAGTTGTCCCAGCTTCCGGGTGACGATCCCGACGCCGCGGAGGACTGATCTCAGCCTGTGAGAGGACGCGCGCGAATACTGCGCGCACTCCACTCACGCAGGTAACCTCCATGAATGCCTGGAACCCGGTTGCGGTACGCAAGTTCATTCCGGCCCTGATCGGCTGGTGCCTGGCGCTGGCCGCCTGTCTACGCGCCGAACAGCTGCGCGGCGACCTGCACGCAAGGGCGTTGTTGCCCGTGTTGCAGCAAGGTGCAGTCGCGCTGCTGGTCCTGAGCCTGTCCTGCACGGTTGCGGCCTGCCTGTTGCTGTGGCGGCATGGCCGCAGCGATCATGTGCATCCCGCTGCAGGCACTACACCCGTACGGCATCCATCAGCAGGAACCGGCACGGCGCACACTGGAAGGCATTGATCTGTGGCACCAGGCGCTGGAAGTGTTCGCTGGCACAGTGCAGGTCGAGCGCGGCGCGGTCGGGCCACAGCTCGATGAAGATGAAGTGGCCCGGATCCTTCTGGTCGACGAACAGTTCATAGCCGAGGCAGCGCGGCTCGCGCAGCGTGCACGCCACCAGCTCCCGGTACAGGGGAAGCACGGTGTCCACCGCATCGGGATGGATGAAATCCTCGGCGATCACTTTCAGCATGTCGGCACCTGCGAATCGGGTCTTGCAGGATAGTGCCGGCGCATGGCCGGCACCTGTTCCCGTCAACGCAATACCGTGTCCGCACTGACCAGCCGCACGTCATGCATCTGATTGAGGTAGGCCTCGTAGTAGCCCTTGTGCGAGGCACCCACGATGGCCAGCATGCGTCTGCCAGGATGCTGGCTCAGCACGTCGCGGATGTTGGCGACCATGCGCAGGTTGCGGGTTTCCCAGTAACCGACGTACATCCGGCCGAACGCCTTGGAGGACGGCTCGACGAGCGTCGCGCCGAAGTCGCTCTGGTAGGCGGCCATCGCCGCCGCCGGGCTGTTGTAGTCCCGATACAGCGCCATGACACCGCCGGGCTTGTCCAGATCGGCCACGAGGCGTTCATCGGCCTCCCGCCGCACGCGCGAGTGCGTATTGTTCCAGGCACCGGTGATGGCCGCGCTGGCCGCCGCTTCATCCTCGGCGGGCGTGGGCGAATCGGCCGTGTGGTCGTCCACGGCCCACAGGCGTTCCTGCCCGAGGCGGGCGGCGACCTCCGCGGCGATCAGGTGGGTTTCATTGCGGCGAACCAGGCCTTTTTCGAGGATCTCGACCAAGGCAGGTGTCAGTCCATCACCGCCTTTGCGCTCGGACGCAGGCAGGCGCAGCCACTGCACCTGCGCCGAGCCGCGTTCACCCGCTGCCAGGAACAATGCTGCGAGCCGACGACGCTGGGCGGGCGTCGGCTCGTCCGGCCAGGTCGCAAGCAGGTGCTCGGCCTGGGTGTTCGCCGTAGGCACGTCCAGTCCGGTCGCAGCCTGCGCAGCGGTGGTGTCGAAGCAGTAGGTGGCCACGCTCTCCGCATAGCGTGCCGGGTAGCGACGCATGAAATCGCACTGCAGGCCTGACAGGTCTTCGGTGGCGATCAGCTCGGGCTTCCAGGCGACCAGTCGCTGCAGCAACGGTTCAAGCAAGGCGGGCTGGAAGGACTTGGGCAGGCCGGACAAGTGGGGGGTGCCCAGTACCAGCACTTCGTTCGGGCGCCCGGCAGGCGGGCCCTTCAGCTGGTCGGGATGGAAGCTGGGGCGGTAGGTGGCGTCGGCAGCGAAGGCGCCGCTGCTGCACAGGCCCAGGATGAGGAAACTGGCCAGGCGTGGGAACATGCGATCTCCGTGTCAGTGAGCGTCCTGCGGTTCGCTGCATGCTGGCCAGTTTCATCTACCACCGGATCTCCCGTTGGTCATGCAAACCTTTTCCGCTTGAACTGCATCCGCGTGCCGGGCAAGGCTATGCCCAGTGACGGCGACAACGCGCGACATATGCCCTGACGACACCCGGTGCCGAGCAGAACCTGCCCAGCCGGCACCCGGCGAAACCGCTCGGCGGTGCCCCTGTCGCGCGTGAGCAGAATGTGAAGTACATCGCGATTGTCTACCGCATCCCTGCAGGAGCATCTGAAGATGCGACGGACGTCGCGGAATCCGGCTAAAGCCACCGATCGCATCGCCGATATTCCCTCTGGATCCCGCTCAAGTCGCCCGCTGCAGGACCCCAGGCTGCCCCCGACGGGCGGCCCGCGCTGTGTGTTCCGCCGCTCCCTATGCCGATCGCACCCGCACCAGACGTTCTTGCCAGCCGCTCGAGGGGTGCCTGCCGGTACCTGTAGTCCCAAGCAACTGAAGTTGCCGCCGGGCATCCCGCCCGTCGGGTCGCAACCGCTTACCGGACACCGAGGATCAGACAATGCTCATTCCAGGCTTTACGGCGGGCGCGCAGGCGCCGGCCGAGCTGCATACCCGTTGGTCGCCGTGGCGCGCCCTGCTGGGCGCGCTGGCACCGCAGCACCGCAGCGACGTCGAGGCGGCGGCCGATGGCCGTGCCGAGCTGGAGGCGCAGGTCGCGGCGCTGCACCGGGTCCAGGCGGTCATCGAGTTCGCCCTCGATGGCACCATCCTGCAGGCCAACGAGAACTTCCTGCAGGCGATGGGTTACCGGCTGGAGGAGATCCAGGGCAAGCATCATTCCCTGTTCGTCGACCCCGAGCAGGCGCGCAGCGCCGGATACCGTGACTTCTGGGCGCGGCTGGGTCGTGGCGAATATGACGCGGGCCAGTACCGGCGTTTTGGCAAGAACCAGCGCGAGATCTGGATCCAGGCCTCGTACAACCCGGTGCTGGACCGACAGGGGCGTCCGTACAAGGTGGTCAAGTTCGCCACTGACATCACTGCGCAGAAGCTGCAGGCGGCCGACTCGGCCGGCCAGCTGGCGGCGATCGACAAGTCGCAGGCGGTGATCGAGTTCAGCATGGATGGCCGCATCCTGTCGGCCAACGACAACTTCCTGGCTGCCACCGGTTACAGCCTGGATGATGTGCGTGGCCAGCACCACTCGCTGTTCGTCGAACCTGAGTATCGCAGCAGTGCCGAGTATCGGCAGTTCTGGGAAAAGCTCAGCCGTGGCGAATATGATGCCGGCCAGTACCGGCGCCTCGGCAAGGGCGGACGCGAGGTCTGGATCCAGGCGTCCTACAACCCGATCCTGGACCTCAACGGGAAGCCGTTCAAGGTGGTCAAGTACGCCACCGACATCACCGCGCAGGTGCATGAGAACCAGGCCATGCAGCGTGCCGTGGCGCAGACCCGTGAAGTGGTGGCGGCCGCCAAGGAGGGCGACCTGACCCGGCGCGTGGCCACCGCCGACAAGACCGGGCCGATCGCCGAGCTGTGCGAAGGGGTGAATTCGCTGGTCGAGGCGATGGCCGCGATCATCGGCCAGATCAAGTTCGCCGCTGACACCATCGCCGTCGGTGCGACCGAGATCGCGCAGGGCAACAGCGATCTGTCGCAGCGCACCGAGCAGCAGGCAGCGTCGCTGGAGGAGACCGCGGTGTCGATGAAGGGCCTGGCCGAGACCGTGCAGCGCACCGCGACCAACGCACGGCAGGCCAGTCAGCTGGCTGGTGGTGCCGCCGATGTCGCCGCGCGCGGCGGTAACGTAGTGCACGAAGTGGTGGAAACCATGGCGGTGATCAACGCGTCCTCGCGCCGCATCGTCGACATCATCGGCGTGATCGACGGCATCGCCTTCCAGACCAACATCCTTGCCCTGAACGCCGCGGTGGAAGCCGCGCGTGCGGGCGAACACGGGCGTGGCTTCGCCGTGGTCGCCACCGAGATCCGGGAACTGTCGCAGCGCTCGGCCAGTGCCGCCAAGGAGATCAAGCAGCTGATCGATGCGTCGGTGGCCAATGTCGGTGCCGGTACCGCGCAGGTTGAGAGCGCCGGCCGCACCATGGACGAGATCGTGGTCAACGTGCGCCGGGTCAGCGACCTGATGTCCGAGATCAGCACGGCCGCGCAGCAGCAGAGCGACGACATCCAGCAGATGAACCATGCCGTCGATCTGATCGACCAGGGCACCCAGCAGAACGCCGCGCTGGTCGAGGAAGCTTCGGCCGCGGCGCGCAGCATGGAAGAACAGTCGGCGCAGCTGCTGCAGACGGTGGCCAGCTTCCGCGTGCAGGGTGGGGCGGGGCACATGCATGGTGCGGCGGTGCTGCGCGCGGTCTAGGCGCGGCGGTCGGCGTGTTGTTCCCCGGCCTCGACGGCCGGGGCGGCGTGCACGCAGTTGCGGCCGGCATGCTTGGCCCGGTACAGGGCCTGGTCGGCACGCTCGACCAGGCTGCGCGGGTCACCCTCATCATGCGCGGCCTGCCAGGCCACGCCGATGCTGATGGTCACGTGGGCCTGGGCGGCGGGCAGGGCGGCGGCTTCCACGGCGGCGCGCAGGCGCTCGCCCAGGCCCAGGGCGTGGCCGATGTCGGGCGCGGGCAGGGCGGCGATGAACTCCTCGCCGCCGTAGCGGGCCAGCAGGTCATCACCGCGTTGCAGGCAGCCGTCGAGGATCGCGGCGACCGCCTGCAGGCGGCGATCACCTTCCGGATGCCCGTAGGTGTCGTTGAGTCGCTTGAAGTGGTCGATATCGATCATCAGCACCGCCAGCCCCACGCCCTGGCGACGGGCGCGGCCGTGCGCGCTGCCGAGCGCTTCATCGAAGTTGCGCCGGTTGCCGAGCCCGGTCAACGGATCGCGCCGGGCCAGCAGCGCCAGCTCGTCGCGCTCACGCTGGATCTGCACCTGGGTGAGCACGCTGCGCAGGGCATGGCCGAGCATGGCACCGATGAACCCCACGGTGGCCAGGGTCGGCTGCAGGCGTGCCACCAGCAGCGCCACCATCATCAGCAGCAACGGCAGCATCAGCGGCACGCCGGCATCGACGATGCGGCGGAGGTTGCGCGGCACAGCCACCGCCGGTGGGCGGTACGTGCTGCCGGCCAGCACTGCCAGCAGCACGAACAGCCCGCTGATCAGCAGGTCGCCCCAGCCACCATCGGGTACCTGCGGCTGCCAGGTATTGATGTAGAGCGCCATCAGGAAGTAGCCGAGCGCGTAGATCGTCAACGTGCGGAAGAAGTCGCGGCGGTCGGCATTGTCCTCGGCCACGAAGCGGATCAGCGCGAAGCAGAACACCAGGCTGTTCTGCACGTTGCTCAGGGTGTGCAGGCATTGCGTCCACAATGCGGTGTTGAGGTGTGCCATCGCCCGCGTATGCACGAAGTACAGCAACCACAGCAGCGCGATGACCGCCAGGTCCACCGCACGGATACAGCGGTTGCCGCCGCCTGGGCTGGCGGCCACGTAGGTCAGCGGAATCCGGTAGAACACATACAGGATCAGCGACGAGGCGGTCATCTGCGCAGGGCTGAGGCCGGCCACATTGCGATACAGCAGGGCCAGCAGGGCCAGCGAGAACAGGCCGACGGCAGCGCCCAGCGTTCGCCACTTGCAGGCCGCCTGGCTGTCGCGCGCGCGTCGCACGCAGGCCAGAGCGGCCAGAAGGGGGGCGGTGATCAGCATCAGGTAGGAGCCAACCGGGTCCTGCGGGCCGATCAAGGCAATGACGAGCGCGTGCGTGACCATGAAAAACAGTGCCGCACGCAACGTCATGCATTCCCCCGCCCCCAGATCCGGCTGGGATCACGATAGGCAGAAGTAGGTGAGGCTGGCAAGAAAAGTGTGCGCTAGTGCTATTCGCAACCTTGTCGGCTGTCACATTTTCGTTTCATCGGGGTGACACGACGGCGTTGCCGTGGGCGTACGTCCAGACGTCGCGGGGCTGCCCCCGCACGTGGCGATGGGCGCGCAGTATGTCGGCGAGCGTGGGAGGGGCATGCTGGGGCATCCTCGCCAGTGTCGGCGCTCCGGTCCGGGAAATGCAAAAGGCCAGGTCATGGACCTGGCCTTTGATGCAGTGGTGCCGGTGAAAGGACTCGAACCTTCATGGGGTCACCCCCGGCTGATTTTGAGTCAGCTGCGTATACCATTCCGCCACACCGGCAGGCAGCGTGCGAGTGTAACCGAGGTCGGCAGGAGATGCCTAGTAGGAGAGCCTATCAGGGCGGTTCCTGTCGGCATTGGCCCCGTGGTAGCTATACTCCCGACGTGCAATTGCCTCCAGGAGCGGTAGCTGATGACAGTGTTGCAGGACCTGAGGGTGCTGGTGGTCGAGAACGACGAGATGAGTGCGGCCCTGCTGCAGATGCAGCTGGTGCATGCCGGTGCGACTGTGGTCGGGCTTGCCGCGAGTGTGTCCGAGGCCCTGCGGCTGCTGGAGCAGAGCACTCCTGACGTGGCCCTGCTGGATTACCGGCTGGCCCGCAACGAGACCAGTGAGCCAGTGGCTGCAGCGCTTTCGGCGCGTGGCATTCCGTTCGTGCTGGCCACCGGGATGCTGGCCGAGCAGCTGCCTGCGCCGATGCTGGCCGGCCTGTTGCTGGTCAAGCCGTACCTGTCGGCCGATCTGTCGCGGGCGCTGGCGCGTGCGGTGGGACGCTCCAGCGCCAAGGCCTGAGCCGCTCGCCACGCACCGGCAGGGGGAAGCTGCGGGGGCTGAATCCTCACGTCTGCGATGCGCGGCGGCAACCCCTGATCCAGGAGCCCTGCCCACGCGCGGTTTTTCATTCGCGTCCGGCGCTCAGCCCGCTTCCTCGTACACGTAACGGATTTCCTCGCGGTCATCGAGGATGCGGTACTGGCGCGCCAGATCATCCGGTTCGGGGTTGAGCCAGGCGTCCAGGTGTTCCCTGCGGATCGGTACCACGCCGCGGTCATGCCCGGCAGCGGCGACGTCGCTGGGCGGTGTGTCGGTGATCGTGGCAAACGAAAGCAGGCGGCCTTCCGGTCCTTCCCATTCCGCCCAGAGGCAGGCCAGCAGCAGGTCGCGGGGTGGATCGGGGCGGAATTCGAGCACCACGTCCTGCTCCTTTTCGTCGGCATCGAGGCTGCGGCCGGCGATGGCGTGGCGGGGCACGTGCTCGTAGAACGCCTGCACCACCACCACGCCGTGGCGCAGTCCGAACGCACCCCGCCAGTAACCTTCCAGGCTGTCGCGCCGCGCGTTGTAGGTGCCGGGGTACAGCACGTCGTTGCGCGCCGGCTTGTCCGGCAACCGGCACTGGTAGCGCATCGGCTTGATCACGCGCCGGCCGTTCTCGCTGACCATCACCGGTGCGTAGCTGCCGGGGAAAATGCGGTTGTCGCGCGGCAGCAGCTGCACCCGATGCAGGTCGTCCAGCCGGGCCTGCGCGCGCTCGATGCGGTTACCGGCCACGCGCAGGTCATTGCGCGCTTTCTGCGTGGGCCGGGTGGCCAGCGTGGCATGGGCAATATCGCGTCGTTCGCGCTGCCGGACCAGTTCAGCCTCCAGCGCCTGCTGCTCCTGCGCATGCCATTGCTGGATCTTCGCCACGATGGCCCGGCCCTGTTCGGTACGCGCACCGGCGAACCCGTCATCCATCGCCTTCGGCGTCTTCGGCCGCTTCTTGCCTGGATCGTGTGCGTACAGTTCGGCGAACTCCTCCAGCGACAGGATGGCGCCGAACTCGCGTACCAGCTTGGCGTAGTCAGCGCGGATCAGGGCGGAATAGCACATGGGACTCTGGGGGCCTGGGTCGCAGCGGCTGCGACGTGGATGCGGCAGGATAGCCCGACCCATCTGGAGATGCCGCATGACTGATTCCATCACCTGCCAGTTCCGCGAAGCCGTGCCCACGGTCGAGGACTACTGCCGGTTGCGCGTGCTTGCAGGCCTCAGTGCCAAGGCCCGGGAAGCGGCCGCCCGCGCGCTGCCCAATACGCTGTTCGGCGTGTGTGCCTACCAGGGCACTGAGCTGGTGGCGATGGGCCGTATCGTCGGCGATGGCGGCTGCCACCTGCAGGTCTGTGATATCGCGGTGCTGCCGCGGTTGCAGGGGCAGGGCCTGGGCAAGGAAGTGATGCGGCGCCTGGATGGCTGGATGCAGGCCAACCTGCCGCCATCGGCGTACGTCAGCCTGCTGGCCGATGGCGAGGCGCATCGGTTGTACGCACAGTTTGGTTTCGCGCCCACGGCACCGGCATCGATCGGGATGTATCGGCGGTTCTGAGCCGTAATCGGGGTGAAGCCATCCACACCATGCGTGGATAGGGCCTTCCCAGGAATCACAGGCAAAGAAAAACCCCGACCGGAGTCGGGGTTTTCAAGAATTGGCGTCCCCACGGGGATTCGAACCCCGGTCGCCACCGTGAAAGGGTGATGTCCTAGGCCTCTAGACGATGGGGACGCACGAAAACTTCAAGTTGTAGATCTTTCGACGGCCTAATGTCGAAGTGGTGGAGCCAAGCGGGATCGAACCGCTGACCTCCTGCATGCCATGCAGGCGCTCTCCCAGCTGAGCTATGGCCCCATGAAACTCCGGATGATCTGCCGGGAGCAGAGTCCGTTTTGAAACTGGCGTCCCCACGGGGATTCGAACCCCGGTCGCCACCGTGAAAGGGTGATGTCCTAGGCCTCTAGACGATGGGGACGCACGAAAAACTTCAAGTTGTAGAACTTTCGACGGCCTAATGTCGAAAGTGGTGGAGCCAAGCGGGATCGAACCGCTGACCTCCTGCATGCCATGCAGGCGCTCTCCCAGCTGAGCTATGGCCCCGTGTTACCGAGCCGCCTATCATACCTGCGTGTTCACGTTTGTGGAAGTTTTTTTTGAACTTTTTTCGTTCCGGTTCGACCGTCGCCACGAGGGCAGGGGAACCGCAACGCCACAACCTGAATGCCGGTAGGCGGTGAACAAAAAAGACCCGGTTATCGGCCGGGTCCTCGTTGTTCGTGATGAGTGGCGTCCCCACGGGGATTCGAACCCCGGTCGCCACCGTGAAAGGGTGATGTCCTAGGCCTCTAGACGATGGGGACGCAATTCTCATCAATGTTCTTTAGCGACCTTTCGACGGCCTAATGCCGAAAGATTGGTGGAGCCAAGCGGGATCGAACCGCTGACCTCCTGCATGCCATGCAGGCGCTCTCCCAGCTGAGCTATGGCCCCACGTCGCTGAGGAGCGAAATAATAGCCTTGCCCCCGGGGGTTGGCAAGCATTTGTTGCACTTTTCTTCACGCGCGTTGCTATGCCGCGTCGTCGGTCAGCGCCGCCAGGATCGGGCACTGATCCAGCGTGCCGTGGCCGGGGCAGGCGTCGACCAGCTGAGAAAGCGCGGTGTGCATGCGCTGCAGTTCGGCCATGCGTTGTGCAATGTCCTGCAGCCGGGCCTGCGCCGTGTCGCGCACACTGCCCATGTCCTGTGAGTGGCGGTCACTGAGCGCCAGCAGTTCGGCGATTTCTTCCAGGCTGAAGCCCAGCGTCTTGGCGCGGCGGATGAAGCGCAGCCGGCGCAGGTCCTGCTCACCGAAGATGCGGTAGCCCCCGGCCGAGCGTGCCGCCGTGGGCAGCAACTGCTGGCGTTCGTAGTAGCGCACCGTATCGATCGGCACGCCGGCCTGGCGTGCCAGTTGACCAATGTTCATGGCGGATTCCTGCGGATGCTGCCGCTCATTGTGAAGCCTTGAGTCTGGTCCAGGGTCAAGGTCCCGTCGCTGACGGCGCATTCAGCGCACTTTGCAACTTTCTTCATAGCCCCACCGTCGTGGCAGTTCCTACCCTGCGCCTGAACCGGCCGCTGGACGGCCTGCAACGAACCGAGGAGATGGTCTGTGGAAGGATTCAGGAACGAAGGATTCGTCGAGGTCGCGGTGGTCGAATACCCGGGAGGCGACCCGTCGGCCGCCTCCGTGCTGACCGAGATGGCACATGTCGCCAACCGGCTTGCCCAGCAGCAGCGCCGTCCGTTCAAGCGTGTCCTGGTGACCCGCTGGATCGTGCCGGCCAGCCAGACCGGCGTGCATCGCATTGCCGGCGCGGAGATGCTCGAGGCGGACATCCCCGCCGTGATCGCCGTGCCTGGCCAGATCAGCCAGGGCGTCTGCCTGCGCGCCGATGAGGTGCTGCTGGATTGGCTGCGCGCGCATTACGACGGTGGCAGTCTGCTGGCTGCCGCCAGCGACGGTGTCAGCATGCTGGCACGCGCCGGTCTGCTGGCTGGGCGCACCGTCAGTGGTCCGGACCTCGGGCGCCATCCGGGCCTGCAGGGGCAGTCGGCCAGCTGGGTACCCAGCGAGCGCGCGCTGGTCGATGACGGCGACCTGCTGACGGTGGCCGGTTCCCAGGCCTGGCGCTTCCTCGCCCTGCGCCTGCTGTACCGGCTGCACGGCCAGGGCGTGGCGAGTTCCGTGGCGCAGCAGCTGGGGATCACGGTTCCGGCGGCGATCCAGCAGGATCTTGAGCGTTTCAGTGCCAACTTCGCCCACGGCGATCGCGATGTACTGAAGGCGCAACGCTGGCTGCATACCACCGCTGCGCGCGGCGCCACGCTCGGTGCGATCTGTGAGATTTCCGGGCTGGAGCCGCGCACCCTGCAGCGGCGCTTCCTGAAGGCCACCGGCCTGCGCCCGATCGAGTATTGCCAGCGGTTGCGTATCGCCAAGGCGCAGACGCTGTTGCAGCAGGGGGCGGGCATCGATGAAGTGGCCTGGGGCGTGGGCTATGCCGACCAGAGCGCATTCCGTCGCCTGTTCCTGCGCATTGTTGGAATGACGCCGGCCAACTATCGCCGGCTGGTCAACAACAAGCGGCGCGAGCGGCCGCTGTTGTCATCGGTGGCAGGCAGCCTGCGCGGGCTGCAACCGGCGCCCGGCATGCAGATGCCGCGCAGCGTGGCCTGATGCCTGCAGTAGGCGTCGCGCTTGCAACCTGGGCGCGACGCTTCGACCATGCAGGTAACGGATGATGGGGCAGGTGGGCTGATGTCGAGTGTGGGACCGGTGCCGATGCCGGTGGTGTTGATCCTGATGTGCGTGCTGCTGGCCATGGCGGTAGCACGCCTGTGGCCGCGTCGGAAAGACGGGATGGCAGTGCCTTCCGCGGCCAGCCTGGTTCTGGACATGTTGCTGATCGGCCTGCTGTGCGGACGCATCAGCTTCGTCGCCTTGAACTTCGCGCTTTACCGTGAGGCCCCGTGGAGCATCCTGCAGATCGCCGACGGTGGGTATCACCTTGCAGTCGTGCTGGCTGCGGGCCTGGCGTGGGGCACCTGGCGGCTGCGGCTCTGGCGCGCGTTGCTTGCGCCGGTGCTGGCGGGCGCACTGGTGGGCGTGGTGTCGTGGGTGGTGGGCAGCCACCTGCTGGCAGCCTGGCAGGAGCAGCGGATGCCGCTGCCGGCGGTGCAGGTGGCCGATCTGCAGGGGCGCGTGATCGACCTGCAGCAGTTCCGGGGCAAGCCACTGGTGCTGAATCTCTGGGCCAGCTGGTGTGGGCCCTGCCGGCGCGAGATGCCGGTGCTGGCATCCGCACAGCAGACCCACACCGACGTGCAGTTCGTGTTCCTCAACCAGGGGGAAACCCTGGACGAAGTGAAGGGTTTCATCGCATCCGAGCAGCTCCGGCTGGGCAATGTACTGCTGGACGATACCGCCTCGGCGTCAACCGTGCTGGGTGTGCAGGCCTATCCGTCGACGCTGTTCTTCGACGCCGAAGGTCGCCTGCGTGAACTGCACCTTGGCGAACTGACGGCCGCGGGTCTTGAACACAAACTGCGCCGGCTGCGGTAGCCTGCGCGGGCATCTCATTACGGAGTTCCCATGTTGTCGACTTCCCTGCGCATCGCTCCGGCGGTGCTGTTGCTGCCGGTCATGCTGGCATTGGCCGCCTGCAGCCAGGCCCAGACCCCGCCGGGCAAGACGGCGGCAGCGCCGGCCGCCGGCGCTCCGGCCACCGCGGCCAAGGGGGACCGTCCCGCAGTGCTGAAAGGCATCGAGAAGCACGGCTTCGAAGTCGTTGCCGAGTTTGATGCACCGGGTGGCCTGCGTGGCTTCGCCGGCGTGGTGGGGGGGCAGCAGCCCGCCGCCGCGTACGTGACCGCCGACGGCAAGCATGTGCTGGTGGGCAGCCTGTTCGATGCCGAAGGCAACGATGTGGCCGCCGAGGCGGTGGAGAAGCTGGTCGCTGCACCGATGTCGGCCAAGATGTGGACCAAGCTGGAAGCCAGCGCCTGGGTGCGTGACGGCAAGGCCGATGCACCGCGTGTGGTCTATACCTTCAGCGATGCCAACTGCCCGTACTGCCACAAGTTCTGGGAAGCGGCGCGTCCGTGGGTTGACGCCGGCAAGGTGCAGTTGCGCCACATCATGGTTGGCGTGATCCGCGAGGACAGCCCGGCCAAGGCCGCCGCCATCCTCGCCGCGCGTGATCCGAGCGCGGCGCTGCTGGAGAATGAGCACCAGTTCGACCGTGGCGGCATCAAGGCGCTACCGAGCATCAGCCGCGAGATCGCAGGCAAGCTTGATGCCAACCAGGTCCTGATGATCGAGATGGGCTTCCAGGGCACGCCGGGCATCCTGTTCCAGGATGCACAGGGGCAGGTGCAGCGTCGCGCGGGCCTGCCGCAGGGCGCCGACCTGCAGACGGTGCTGGGTCCGCGCTGATCGCCGCCAACGTCGTGATGTAACCGACAGGCCCGCATGGCAGCATGCGGGCCTGTTGCATTTCGGCGCTCCTGCGGCGGGCGGAGAGGGCAGCAGGGCTGCGCAGCAGCTGTTCGTCGTCACATCTGAATCGTGACTGACATCAAGCATCGCGCCTTGATTCCAATCAAGGTCAAAAACGACAGGCGGATTAGCCTGTTGACGCATGGAATACAGCGTCAACGCGCCATGGATGCCGCGCCAGACATGCCTTGAACCAGGGCGGTCGGCACAGCCATTCACGACACTCTCACTCCCCGATTGTTACCCAGACCGCTGCGGTCGCCACCTCTCTGGCAGCGCGGCCTTGATGGGCTCGACACCGGTGCGGGCAGGGCAGTGTCATCGTCCTGTTGCCTGCCGGATGCAGGCTGGCCGGTGTCGTCAACGCAGTATCCGCATTTCCAGCAACGGCGACGCGAGGCCAGGGCACTGTGCGCCTGTATCCGGCCAGCGCGCTGCGAATGTTTGTCCAGGGAGGATGCAATGCGCTTGGCGGTACTGAGTCTGGCCTGTTCGACCGCACTGGCGATCGCGCCAGCGTATGCGCAGCAGCATGGCCAGGAAGATGCGCAGGCGTTGCGGCAGGAAATCGCTGCCATGCGCCAGGCATTGGAAGGCATGCAGCAGCGCCTGGATCGGCTTGAGCAGCGCGAGGGCTCAGCGCCTGCCGCCGTGGCGCAGGCCCCGACCCCGGCAGCAACGGCGGGCGGCAGCGCCAGCATGCTGCACCCGACCCAGGTGCCGGGCGTGGCGCAACCGGTGCTGCCGCAGCGCGAATCGGTGGCCGATCCCTCAACGGCGGCGTCGCGTCCCGACAGCGCAGCCGGTCCGACCGACCCCGATCTGAAAGGCTTCTTCACCATTCCCGGCACCGATACGGTGATCCGCATCGGCGGCTACGCCAAGCTCGATGCGATTGCCGATTCGCGTGCGGCCGGTGACGAAGATCAGTTCATTCCGTCGTCGATGCCGGTGGGTGGCAGCCATCGCGATGTCTCCAACTTCAACATCCATGCCAAGCAGACCCGCTTCAGCTTCGAGGCGCGGCGCCCGACCACGCACGGCAACCTGCGTTTCTACCTGGAGAACGATTTCTTCGGCAGCAGTGAGGGGTATGAGTTCCGCCTGCGACACGCCTATGGACAGCTTGGCAACACCTATGCCGGCTATGGCTACTCCAGCTTCATGGACCCGGACAGCCTGCCCGATACGCTTGACTTCGCCGGGCCGGGCGGCGCCGGATACCTGCTGGTGGCGGGCATCCACCACAGTTTTGCGATAGGCAAGGGCAACACCCTGACCGTCGCTGCTGAAGACCCGAAGACTGAACTCGCCGGCGCCAGCGATGCTCGCACGGCAGTCAACCGCCTGCCCGATGTGACCGTGACCGCGCGCCTGGAGCGCGACTGGGGCCACCTGCAGCTGGGCGCGGTGGCACGCAGCCTGGCCTACGACGGCGATGGCGAGCGCGACCGGCGCATGGCCGGTGGCCTGCAGCTGAGCGGCTCGGCGTCAGTGGGCGAGCGCGACCTGCTGCTGTTCGGCGTACTCGGCGGGCGCGGCCTCAGTCGCTACACCGCCGACCTGACCGGCTCCGGACTGGACGCAGTGGTAGGTGCCGATGGCCGCCTCGCCGCGTTGGACCTGCACGGCGGTTTCGTCGGCTACACCCATTACTGGTCCGCGCTGTGGCGCTCCAACCTGATCTTTGGCCAGCTGACCCTGGAGCGCAACGCCGCACTCGCCGCTGATGCATTCCGGCAGAGCCGCTACGGCGTGTTCAACCTGATCTGGAGCCCGGCGCCGTCCTGGACGATGGGCATGGAGCTGCTGTACGGCCGGCTGGAACAGCAGGGCGGCGCACGCGGCGACACGGTCCGGGTGCAGGGCAGCCTGCAATACAACTTCATCAAATAGACGCCAGCGGTCGTACGCCAGCGTAACCGTCCCCACGCCCGGTGCTGCCGGGCTCATGCCAGTACCGGAGATCGTCATGGCAGAAGCAAAGAAAATCGGGGTGGTCGGAGCCACCTTCCTCGTCGCCGGCAACATGATGGGCTCAGGCGTGTTCCTGTTGCCGTCCAGCCTGGCCAAGATCGGTACCGCCTCGATCTGGGGCTGGCTGATCACCACCGCCGGTGCGCTGCTGCTGGCCTTCGTGTTCGCCAAGCTGGGCAAGCTCGCACCCAAGGCGGGCGGTCCCTATGCCTACGCGCGCGACTGGTTCGGGCCGTACATGGGCTTCCAGACCAACACCATCTACTGGTTCGCCAACTGGATCGGCAACGTCGCCATTCCGATCGCGGCGGTGGGCTATTTCAGCTATTTCTTCCCGATCCTGTCCGAGCCGCTGGTGCGTTGCATCGCGGTGCTGGTGCTGGTGTGGGCACTGAGCTTTGCCAACGTGATCGGTCCGGCCTTCGTCAGCCGCGTGCAGACGGTCACCACCAGCTTTGCGTTGGTGCCGATCCTGGGCATCGCCATTTTCGGCTGGTTCTTCTTCGATGCCGACATCTTCAAGGGCGCCTACAACGTGTCTGGCGAGTCGAACTTCGGTGCGATCTCGAGCGCCGCGGCACTGACCCTGTGGGCCTTCATCGGCGTCGAGTCTGCATCGGTGACTGCCGGTGTGGTCGAAAATCCGGAGAAGAACGTCGCCCGCGCGACGCTGGCCGGCGTGTTCCTGGCTGCCATCGCCTACATCGCCAGTTCATCGGTGATCATGGGCATGGTGCCGAACGCGGAACTGCAGGTGTCCGACGCACCGTTCGCGCTGGCGGCGGCCAAGGCGGTCGGTGGCTGGGGCGGCGCGCTGGTCAGCCTGTGCGCCTTCATCGGTGCCGCCGGCTCGCTGGGTGGCTGGATCCTGCTGACCGCGCAGAGTGCCAAGGCAGCGTCGGATGACGGCCTGTTCCCGAGCATCTTCAGCAAGACCAACAAGGACGACGTGCCGGTCAAGGGCGTGTTGATCGTGGCGGTGCTGATGACCCTGGCGGTGCTGGTGACCTCCACCTCGGAAACCGCGTCGGCCCAGTTCGACGTGATCACGTCGGCGGCCGTGGTGCTGACCCTGCTGCCCTACATCTACTCGTGCGTGGCGTGCTACTTCGTGGTCGAGCGTTCGCACACCCTGGTCCACACCGGTGCGTTCTGGACGCTGACCAGCCTGACCGTCGTGTACTGCCTGTGGGCGATCTACGGCTCGTCGGGGACCATCGTGCAGTACGCCTTCCTGTTCGTGCTGTTCATCACCGTGTTCTATCCCTTCTTCAGCGAGGAGCGCCGCCAGCAGCGGCAGCGCGCCCGCGAGGCCTCGGCGATCAGCGCCGGCGCCCGGCATTCCTGAGTTCGACAAGGAGAATCAACGTGTACTTCAAGTCCCTGGACTACCCGGTCATTGTCATCGACAACGACTACGAGTCGCCGCGCATCGGTGGCATCCTGATCCGTGCGCTGGTGGAAGAGCTGCGCAGCAACGACCAGCGCGTGCTGTGCGGGCTGAACCTGGATGACGCCCGGGCCGGTGCCCGCACCTACGTGGCGGCCTCGGCGGTGCTGATCTCGATCGATGGCAGCGAAGAGGTGGATGGCGAGTTCCAGCGCCTGACCGCCTTCCTGCGCGAGCAGAGCGCACGCCGTGCCAATCTGCCGGTGTTCCTGTACGGCGAGCGCCGCACCATCGAGAAGGTGCCGAGCAAGCTGCTCAAGTACATCCACGGTTTCATCTTCCTGTTCGAAGACACCAAGAGCTTCATCTCGCGGCAGGTGATGCGCGCGGCCGAAGACTACATGAAGAACCTGCTGCCGCCGTTCTTCAAGGCGCTGATCCATCATGCGGCCGAGTCGAACTATTCCTGGCATACGCCGGGCCATGCCGGCGGCGTGGCATTCACCAAGTCGCCGGTCGGCCGCGCATTCCATCAGTTCTATGGCGAGAACACCCTGCGCAGCGATCTGTCGATCTCGGTGCCGGAGCTGGGCTCGCTGCTCGATCACACCGGCCCGATCAAGGATGCCGAGAACGAGGCGGCACGCAACTTCGGTGCCGACCACACCTTCTTCGTCACCAACGGCACCTCCACCGCCAACAAGATCGTCTGGCATGGCACGGTGGCCCGCGGCGACGTGGTGTTCGTTGACCGCAACTGCCACAAGTCGCTGCTGCACGCGCTGATCATGACGGGTGCGGTGCCGGTGTACTTCACGCCCAGCCGCAACGCGCACGGGATCATCGGCCCGATCAGCCTGGACCAGTTCACGCCGGAGTCGCTGCAGCAGCGCATCGCCGCCAATCCGCTGGCCAGCCAGGCCTACAAGGCCGGCTCCAAGCCGCGCATCGCGGTGGTCACCAATTCGACCTACGACGGCCTGTGCTACAACGCCGAGAAGATCGCCGACGAGATCGGCAGCGCAGTCGATTTCCTGCATTTCGACGAAGCCTGGTACGCCTACGCCGCGTTCCACCCGTTCTACGAGAACCACTACGGCATGGCCAAGGGCAAGCCGCGTGAGCAGGATGCGATCATTTTCACCACGCATTCCACCCACAAGCTGCTGGCGGCGTTTTCGCAGGCCTCGATGATCCACGTGCGCAACTCGGCGCAACGCAACCTCGATGCCGAGCGCTTCAACGAATCGTTCATGATGCACACCTCGACCAGCCCGCACTACGGGGTGATCGCGGCCTGCGATGTGGCGTCGAAGATGATGGAAGGCGACGCCGGCCGTTCGCTGGTGCAGGAAATGCACGACGAGGCGATCGCCTTCCGCCGCGCGATGCTGCACGTCCGCGATGATCTCGGTCGCGACGACTGGTGGTTCAGCGTGTGGCAGCCAACCCAGGTCGAGCGCAGCCTGGACAAGGGCGATACGCCGGCACCGCTGGTGGCCAAGCGCGAGGAGTGGTACCTGCGGCCGGACGCGCACTGGCACGGCTTCGAGAACCTGGTTGACGACTATGTGTTGATCGATCCGATCAAGGTGACCCTGCTGACCCCTGGCCTGGCAATGGACGGCAGCATGGGCAGGCTGGGCATCCCGGCGGCGGTGCTGAGCAAGTTCCTGTGGGGCCGCGGCATCACCGTGGAAAAGACCAACCTGTACTCGGTGCTGTTCCTGTTCTCGATGGGCATCACCAAGGGCAAGTGGAGCACCCTGGTCACCGAGCTGATGGCGTTCAAGGAACTGTACGACCGCAATGCGCCGCTGAGCCAGGCACTGCCGACGCTGGCCGCCGATTATCCGAATGCCTACGCCGGCTGGGGCCTGCGTGACCTGTGCGACGCGCTGCATGCGTTCAACCAGGAATTTGCCGTGGCCAAGGTGATGCGCGAGATGTACGTGGACCTGCCGACGCCGGTGATGACCCCGGCCGATGCCTACAACCACCTGGTCAAGGGCGAGATCGAGCGGGTCGACATCGAGCAGATCAGTGGCCGCATCGCGGCGACCATGCTGGTGCCGTACCCGCCGGGCATCCCGACCATCATGCCGGGCGAGCGCTTCGGCGACAGCGACGAGCCGATCATCCAGTCGCTGCGCATCGCCCGCGAGCAGAACGCCCGTTTCCCGGGCTTCGAATCGGACGTGCACGGGCTCATCATCGAGCAGGAGGGTGATGCGGTCTCGTACAAGGTGGAGGTGCTGAAGGCCTGACCCGTAACGGTCGGCTCATCGGCGAACGATGGATACCGCGCGCGAGCAACGCATCCTGACGTTCTCGATCGGGGTCACCCTTGCGGTGAGCGCGGTCGGCTTCGGCGGTGGCCTGCTGGTGGGATCGCAGGCCATCCTGTTCGACGGCGTGTACAGCCTGGTCGACGTCGCCCTGACCCTGGTGTCGTTGTCGGTGCTGCGGCTGGTGGCGCGGGAACAAAGCCCGCGCTTTCAGTACGGCTACTGGCACCTGGAGCCGATGGTCGAAGCGCTGGGTGGTGTGATCCTGTCGCTGGCCTGCGTGTATGCGCTGGCCAACGCGGTGATCGGCCTGACCACGGGCGGGCACGAAGTGAAATTCGGGCCCGCGCTGTGGTGGGCGGCGCTGCTGAGTGCCAGCAACCTGGCGATGGCGGCGTTCGTTGCGCAGCGGGCGCGGCATCTGCGCTCGGCGCTGTTATGGCTGGATGTGCGTGGCTGGCTGCTGGGCGGGTTGATGAGCCTGGCAGTGGTGCTGGCCTTCGTGTTGGCGCTGGTCCTGCACGGTGGTGAGTGGCACCATTGGGTGCCGTACCTGGATTCGATCGTGCTGGCATTGATCAGCCTGGCGATGCTGCCGGTGCCGGCGCGCAGCGCGTGGAAGGCCATGCGCGAAGTGCTGCAGGTGGCGCCGGATGATCTGGACCGGCGCGTGCAGCAGGTGATGCAGGCGTTCGTGGCCGAGCGTGGCTATGCCGGTTTCACCAGCCATGTGGCGAAGATGGGGCGGATGCGCTTCATCGAGATCCACGTACTGGCCGATCCGGCGACGCCCTTGGGCTCGGTGGGTGAGGTCGATGCGATGCGTGACGAGATCGCGGTGCGGCTGGATGCGCGGGGCAGCACGTTCTGGCTGACCATTGATTTCACGGCAGACCCGGCGTGGACGTGAGCCGTGAACGGTAGAGCCGAGCCCCATGCTCGGCTGCCATTCGCGCTGAGCAGCCGAGCGTGCGCTCGGCTCTACACGTGGGCACGATCGTTGCGCATGGCGGACCGGACTGTTGCAGCGGCTCGGTTTGACCTCAACTCTGGTTGAGGTCGCAGACTGCCTCGCATCCCCCACGAGGCATGCGGCATGAACCTGTTGACCACCCCGGACCTCAGTCACGGCCTGCTGGAGCTGTTCAATCCTCCCGGCCTCTACGACCCTGCCGCCAATGGGTACTCACACGTGGCCGTGGTGCGGTTGCCGGCGCGGGTGATCCATATCGCCGGGCAGGGCGGTGAGGATGCCGATGGTCATCTCTCCCCCGGCTTCGGGGAACAGGTCGAGCAGGCACTGGACAACCTGCAGATCGCATTGCGTTCGGCGCAGGCCAGCCTGGCCGATGTCGCGCGGTTGCGCATCCTGGTGGTCGACCACGACGAGGACCGGCTGGGCATCATCGCCCGGCAGGTACGGCGGCGTTGGCCGAACGGCGCAGCGCCGACCTGCACCCTGATTCCTGTGCCACGGCTGGCGCTGGACGGCATGCTGTTCGAGATCGAGGCGGAGGCCTACGCCGCCTAGCGCAGGTAGTACTCCACCGGCACCACCAGTTCCTGCGGTGCCTTCATTTCAATGGGAATGGGCGGCAGCGGCTGCGCGCGGCGGAACGTCTGCAGTGCGGCGTCGTCGAGCATCGGTTGGCCGCTGGACTGCTCCAGCCGCAGGGCCTGCAGGCGTCCCTCGCGATCGATGCTGGCCCTGACCCAGGCCGTCCCCTGCTGACGGCGCGAGCGCGCGGCGGCGGGGTAGTAGCGATAACGCTCCAGCCGCGCCATCAGGCGGGCTTCCCACTGGTCGCTGGCGGCGCCGGCCTGGAAGTCCGCCGGTGGTGCGTCGGGAGCGGGCGGCGCGGCCGTGATCGATGCCGGTGCGGGACTTGCATCGGTCACGGCCGCAGGCGGGGCGACCGGCAGGGCTTGCCGGCCAGGGCCACCGAGCTCGCTGGCGGCCACCTCGCCCTCGCGCGCGGCGGTGGGCTTTGGCGGAGGGGGCGACTTCGCCGGTTGCGACGCGCGCGCCTGCTGCGCCTGGCTGGGGGTGTCGGCCTGGCGCTCTTCGACCGGCTGGGGAGGCGTAGCCGGTGCCAGCAGGCGCAGGCTGATGCGCACATCCTGCTCAGGCGGCGGCAGCAACGGTGGCGCGGCCATCCAGTGCACCAACAGCAGCATGGGCAACAGGTGCAGGCCGATGCTGATGGCAATCG
Organism: Stenotrophomonas sp. CASM110; assembly: GCF_049384345.1. Lineage (NCBI taxonomy): Bacteria > Pseudomonadati > Pseudomonadota > Gammaproteobacteria > Lysobacterales > Lysobacteraceae > Stenotrophomonas > Stenotrophomonas sp. CASM110. Next base: position 51,794 of record NZ_JBMRGI010000004.1, on the reverse strand, counting down.
CCTGCCAGTGTTGGCCGCGTTCACTCATCGCCCGGCACCCACAGCAGATCGGCATCGGCCGCATCGACGCCTTCGTCGGGTGACGCAAGCGCGATCACCAGTGCCGGTACCTCCGGTGGCAGGTAGCCCGGCACGCCGGTGCCGCGCAGTACATGCCAGCGGCCGGCCACCAGCAGCGCGGGTGCAGGGGCTGCGGTCAGTGCCTGTGCCATGCGGGTGTCGCGGGCCTGTTGCACGGCCAGCATCCCTTCCAGCATCGGTGCGGCGTCTGCGTGCTGGGCCAGCACCACGGCCGACAGGCGTTGCCGGGCGGTGGGCATCGGAAACCGCACCGACGTGTTGGAGGCAAGCAACGCATTGACCTCGGCACGCGACAGGTTGCCGCCGAACAGCGGGATGCCGGCGGCGGTGGCGTCCTGTACCAGCCCGCCATAGGTGGCCCACGGCCAGCGTGTATCCCAGCCCAGCAGCGCCTGCAGGCGCGTACCATCGGCATGGTTGCCCTTGGCCAGCCAGCGCTGCACCCGCTGCAGGCGCGGTTGGCGTTCACTGGCGATCATCTCCATCACCAGCGCGCCCTGTGGACGCTGCCGTTGCAGCGCGTGCAGCAGCCAGCGCTGGGCGGCGTGGTCACCGGCCAGGTCGTGGCGTTCGCCCAGCAGCAGCCGCGGGGCGTTCGCTGCACGCTTCACGAACGCGGCTTCGTCGAGGCACTGCCCGCTGGCCAGGTCGATCACCGTGCCGGGCATAGGCTGCGCGCTGGCGATTGCGGCCAGTGCGAGCAGGCACAGCGGCAGCCAGCGACGGCTAGAACGCCACATTGACGCCCATCGAGACGGTGCGGCCACGGCCGTTGCCGCGGTCCAGGATCGGGCTGAAGATGCTGTCGATCGAGGCATTGTTGTCATAGGCCTTGTTCTGCAGGTTTTCGATGTTCAGCCACAGCGTGGTGTTGGGCTGGGGCTTGAAGCTGGCGTAGAAGTCGAGCAGTACACCGGTACCGCCGGTCCTGCGGGTCTGGAAGAAGTCGTAGCCTTCTTCCGTGGGCCCGGAGTATTCGGCGCGCAGGCCGGCCTGCACGCGCTGCTGCCACCAGCGGCCGCCGACATCCAACGTCCAGAAGCGGTCGGGCAGGGCGGTGATGTCTTCCAGGTTGACGAATTCGATGGCAGGCGCACTGGTGCGCGAGCGGGTCCAGCTCAGCGTGGCGTGGTAGTGCGCGCTGGCGTAGTGCGCTTCCAGCTCGATACCGCGCATGCGCACCACGCCGGGGTGGTGCGCATGCGCGTGGTGGTGCTGAAGTCGTCCACGTCCAGGGCATCGGTCCAGGCAGTGAGCTGCTGATCGCTGTCGATCGGTACCACGAAAGGCCCCACCTCCGGCGGGTGCACGATCAGCAGGTACTGCGGCTTGATGTAGTCGCGGATGCGGTTGTCGAAGCGGGTGACGCGCAGCTGCGCCAGGTCACCGTCGGTCAGCAGCGAGGAGGCGCTGAGGTTGGCGCCGAACTGCAGGTTGCGCGAGCGCTCACGGCGCAGGAACGGGTTGGCACCCACGCCGTCGGCATCGCTCATGCCTTCCAGCGGGATCTTCTCGAAGAACATCTCCTGCACGCGCGGCGGGCGGGAAGTGCGCGAGGCTTCGGCGAACAGTTGCAGCCAGTCGGTGGCCTGCCACGATACCGCCAGGCTGGGGCTGAGTGCGCGCTGGGTACGGCGCACGTCGATGCCGCCGCCGTTGATCTCGGCGCACTGGCCAGGCACATCCGAGCACACCGGGACGTGGCCGCGGATGCCATAGCGATCCTGGCGCAGGCCTGCAGTCAGCGCGTAGATGTCGTACTGCAGTTCCAGCGTGCTGAACATGCTGTCCAGCTGGCTGCGGCCCTGGGGGTTGGCGCCGCGCAGGATGGGAGTGTCGGCCACGTAGACGTCCGACTGGTGCTTGATGCCGGTGTTCCAGCGTGCCTGCAGTGCACCGATGTCGAAGCGGCTGGTGTTGTCGAGCGTCCAGCTGCTCAGGCTGCTGTGGGTGCGGCGGCCGATGTAGCTGGAATCCTCCACGGGTGGATAGAACAGCCGGGTCTTGTTGCCGGCGAAGGTCGCGCGCAGGTCGATCCACGGCGTGTAGGGCGTGTAGTGGTAGCTGGCGCGCTGGTTGCGTGCGGAAATCTGCCACGGGTAGTTGTGGTAGAAGTCGTTTTCGTAGCGCATGTGGCTCAGGTCCAGCCGATGCTGGTCACTGGGCTGCAGGCGTGCTTTCAACAGCCAGCTGCTGGGCTGCTGGCTGCCGGGGTCGGCATTGTTCTTCTGCCCGCGTGCCGTGGCGTACTCGCCGCTGCGACTGCTGCTGGCAGCGGCCAGCAGGCCGAACTGGCGGTCACCGCCGTCCTCGCTGTGGCGCCATGCGCCGGCGAAGGTGCGGCCGCTGCCATAGCCGTTGTTGCCATGGCGATAGCCCGCACGCAGGCCCCAGTCACGGCCTTCGCCGAGCAGGTCGTCGATGTCCAGCGTGCGGAAATTGGCACTGCCGGCCAGCGTGCCGGCACCGTCACCACCGGCGACCGCACCGCGTTGCACGTCCACACCGGCCAGCAGGAATGGGTCGACGTAGGCGAACGGACCACCGGAGCCATGGCCCGCGTTGTTGCGGAAGGTCTGGGTGACACCATCGATCATGGTGTTGACCCGCCCGGCGCCGGTCATGCCGCGGATGTTGACCTGCAGGCCGGGCTGGCTGCGCGAGTGGAAACTGTGGGTGCCGGGCATCGAACGCAGCAGGCTGTTGCCGTCCTGGCGTTCGGCCATCGCCACGCGCTCGCTGCCGACGGCGGGCGCAAAGCCATCGCGGGCCGCCGGGACATACTGGCTGGCGCCTGCACCGGGGGAATGGCCGTGTGCGATATCGCCCTGTACGCGCAGCGGGCCGGTTCGACGGCTGCCATCTGAGGGGGCGGCCGGCGCCGGTTCCAGGGTGGCGCGGCGCGCGTCGATGAAACGGGGGCGCAGGCCGCTACCGGCCAGCAGGCGCGACAGGGCCTGCGCGTCGTCGAACCGTCCGCGTAGTGCCGGCGCCGTCTGGCCGCCTGGCAATGCCGCGCCGATCACCAGATCGACACCGGTCAGCCGGCTGTAGGCATCCAGCGCGCTGGCCAGCGGTTGCGCAGGAAGATCGAAGTGACGGGAGGCGGCCTGCGCGTGTGCGCTGGCAGGTAACAACGGAAGCGGACCGGCGCAGGCCAGTGACAGGGCGAGGACAAGGGGACGGTGAAACAGCATCGGGAGCTCCAGGGGCTGACGCAGCGCGTCGTCATCCTGGGTAGACGCAGTGGCAGGGCCGATGTCAGGGTGCATCGCGATGTTCCCTGCGTGGCGGCAGCCACACCTGCACGCCCGCGCCCAGGCGCAGCACGCGTACATGCAGCTGCGTGGCCAGCTGGTCGCGGCTGCGCGCCGCACCGTCTGCACTGCCGAGCAGGGTGACCGGCTGCTGGCGCAGGTGTGCGCCGATGATCCAGGTGTGGCCGCCATGCCAGCGATCCAGGCCCTGGGTGACCTCGGCCAAGGGCGTGGAGACCCAATGCAGGCGACGCTCGCGCCAGGCCAGGGCACTGTGGCTGGCGGCCAGGCCGATGATCGGTGCCTGTCCATCGAAGCGCAGCTGCTGCCCTTCGATGGCCTGCTCACTGCGGGTGCCGCTGTCCACACGGACGCGATGCTCGGTGACGGTGACCACGCTGTCGTTGTCCTGCACGGCAAGGTCGAAGGCCGTGCCGAGCGCGGTGACCATGCCGTGCGTCGTATGCACCTGGAACGGATGCTGCGCATCGGCGGCTACCTTGAACCAGGCTTGGCCGTGCTGCAGCTGCAGCTGGCGGCGCTGTGCATCGATGCGGACATGGACTTCGCTTCCGGGTGACAGCAGCACGTGCGAGCCATCCGGCAGTACTTCTTCACGGATCTCGCCTGTCGCCGTGCGCATCACCTGCGCGGCCGGTGGTGCGGCCTGGCGGGTATACAGGCCCAAGGCGCAAAGCAGCAGCACGGCAGTGCCGGCGTCGCGCAGGTGCCGGCGCTGCCGCTTGCGCTGATGCCGCTGCAGGCTGGGCGTGGCATCACCGGCCTGCCAGAGCGCCTGCAGGTGCTGGTACTGCGCGGCGTGGCGGCAATCGGCGTAGTACCACTGGTTGAAGGCACGCTCGTCGCGGCCGCCGTCGTGGCCGTCCAGCCACCAGCGCGCGGCCTCGCGCGCGATCGCCTCCGGGCTCATGCGCCGGGTACCTGCTGCAGCGCCACCAGCGCACGCAACAGATGGCCGTGCGCGGTCTGCCGGCTGATGCCGAGCCGGCGGCCGATCTCGGCCAGTGCCATCTGCTCCACCCGGGCCAGCAGGAATACCTGGCGCGAGCGCGGTGGCAGCGCGGCGATGATCGCGTCGAGATGGCGCAGCTGTTCGGCGTCCAGCAGGTGCTGCTCCGGCAGCGGCGCAGGATCGGCGAGGGCGTGCAGTTGGGCATCATCCAGCGCTTCCTCACGACGGCGCTGGCGTTGCCGGTAGTGATCGGCGATCAGATTGTGGGCGACGCGGTACAGGTAGGCGCGGCCGTTGCTCAGCAGGCCGCTGGCGGCGACCTTGAGGACACGCAGCCAGGTTTCCTGGACGACGTCATCGGCGTCGCTGCGTTGCGGGAGTTTACGGCGGACATGGGCGTGCAGCGGCCGGTAATGGGCCGCGCACAGCTGCGCGACATCCGTCGGTTCGACAGGCGTGGACACGGGGCGGGCGACAACTGGGAAAGGGAACAGCCCGCGGCGGCAAGGGCAGCGGCTGCACCTTACAGCAAAAGAGAATCATTTGCATCTATCGATGGGCGTGACACGCCTGCCCGGGACGGGAGATCAGCGCGGGCGATAATCGCAGTGGATCTGCAGGGCTTCGGTGGGGTTGTGATGCAGCTTGAAGCCGCAGCGCTGCAGGCTGCGCTTCACCCGCGCGACCGCTTCGGCATGGCGGGCGACGCGACGATCCTGCCAGCGTGGCGGGGTGAATACGCCCACGGGCAGCAGCCGTAGCCGCTTGCCGTGCAGTACCAGCGAGACATCGATATGACGGCCATCGATGTCGTGGCCGTTGGCGCCGAAGATGGCATCGACCTCATCATGGCGTTGCGGATAGCAGGCCCGGAACAACGCGATACCGAGCCAACGCACGCCACGACGGAAGCTGCCGAGCCGGCTGTGGCTGGGTTCGAAGCCGCGCGTGAGCAGCAGTCGCAGCCCGGCAGGCAGCATTGCCTGCGCATCGAGCAGGCGTTGCAGTACCTCTTCTTCCAGTTGGATACGGGTGGAGGGCCAGCGCGGGGCGACCAGCAGCCCGTGGTGGCTGCCGCGTTGCAGGGTCAGCATGCGTGAAGCTTCGCACGCGGGCGAACAGCCGTGGTAGTGCCGGCCGCTGGCCGGCCAGATTCGGGTGCCGGGCCCCGGCCGGCACTGCCGTGACGATCGTCAGATGTCGCGGTACTGGATCTGCGAAGCCAGTACGCGCAGGCCGTCGGCATTGCTGGACAGGATGCGCTCTTCGCCGACACCTTTCTGCCGTTTCAGCTGGAAGCCCTGTTCGGCAGGCAGCTGCGCGGCGATGGTGTCCATGCGTTGCATGGCATCGGGGCCGCTGCAGTCGAAGTGGCCCCAGTGGGCGCCATCGCGGTGGATCTGCAATCGGTAGTTCATTGCGGTGTCTCCGGCAGCTCCTGCAGCCAATGGTCGAACATCGCGGTGGCCGCCGCAGCCAGCGGTGCACCGTAACGGCGTGCCTGGGCGCGAAGATCGTTCGGATCGATGCCGGCCTGCGCCAGCTCCAGGGTGTGGCCGATCAGCCAGCGTTCGAACTGGCGGGCATCCAGTTCCGGGTGGCATTGCAGGGCCAGCGCATGGCTGCCCATGGCGAAGGCCTGGTGGCGGCAGGCCGGCGTGCTGGCCAGGCGACGTACACCGGCCGGGAGTTCGAACGCCTCGCCATGCCAATGCAGTACCGGAATGCCCTGCAGGGCCTGCAGTGGCGAGCGTTGGCCGTCATCGGTGAGCAGCAGCGGCGCAAAGCCGATCTCCTTGCCGCCACTGGCGGCGACGTCGGCACCGAGTGCGCGCGCCATCAGCTGCGCGCCGAGGCAGATGCCCAGCGTGGGCCGTTGCTGCTGCAGCCGACGTTGCAACAACGCGATGCTGTCGTTGAGGAAGGGATAGCGATCAACATCGTTGACGCTGACCGGGCCGCCCAGCACGACCAGCAGGTCGGCGGTTTCGGCGGAGTCGAGCGCGTCGATACCGGCCTGCAGCACCTGCAGCTGCCAGCCCTGTGCCGACAGCAGTGGCTGCAGGGTGCCGAGGTCTTCAAAGGCGACGTGTTGCAGGACGACCGCGTGCTTCATGCGGAGGCTCCATTGCTGGGCCAGTAGAAACTGTCCGGGGTGGCGCGTGCGCCGAAGATGGCCTGCCCGACGCGGACCACGGTGGCACCTTCCTCGATCGCCACTTCGAAGTCTCCGGACATGCCCATGGACAACTGCGAAAGGTCGATGACGGGAGGTGCAGTGCGCTGCAGCTGGTCGCGCAGTTCGCGCAGGCGCACGAAGCAGGCACGCACGCGTTCGACCTCCGGGGTGAAGATGGCCAGCGTCATCAGGCCGCGTACGCGCAGGCGATCGAACGCTGGAAGCTGCTGCACAAAGGCCTCGACGGCAGCGGGTTCCAGGCCATACTTGCTGGGTTCGGCAGAGGTGTTGACCTGCACGAACACATCCAGCGTGCGGTCTTCCAGCTGCAGGCGCTGCTGCAGTGCTTCGGCCACGCGCAGGCTGTCCAGCGCCTGGAACTCGCTGGCGAAGCGCGCCACGTAGCGCGCCTTGTTGGTCTGCAGATGCCCGATCACCGACCAGTGCACGCCAAGATCGGCCATCGTCTCGGCCTTGCGTTGCGCCTCCTGCACCTTGTTCTCGCCCAGCTCGCGGCAACCGGCGGCCACCGCCATGCGGATGCGGGCGTCATCGACGGTCTTGCTGACCGGCAGCAGGCGCACGCTGGCCGGGTCACGGCCGACGCGGGCGCAGGCATCGGCGATGCGTTGGCGTACCGTGACCAGGTTGGCGGCGATCTGTTCAACGGACTGGGCGACGGGCCAGTCGGCAGCGGCAAGGGGCATGCGGGCACCTCCAATGCAGGGTGGCCAGGGTGGGATACACTGGCACAGGACAAGAGATATTTTGGCATAGGACAAAATGAAAATCACCGGGCACAGCGCCGAGTCGATCTTCGACAGCATCCGCGACGGCATCGGCAAGGGTCGCCTGCCGGCCGGTAGCGTGCTGCCGCCGGTGCGTGAACTGGCCGAGCAGCTGGGCGTGAACCGCAACACCGTGGCTGCTGCCTACAAGCGCCTGGATGCGGCGGGACTGGCCAGCACGGCGGGCCGCCGCGGCACGGTGGTGCGTGGCCTGCCGCCGCCGCTGGCGCGCGAGGGCAGCACCCCGGGGCTGGCGCTGCAGGACCTGGCCGGTGGCAACCCGGATCCGCGCCTGCTGCCGAACCTGCGCCTGACCCCGGCGGCGCCGCGGCTGTATGGCGTGGGTACGGTCGACACGAGGTTGCAGGCGCTGGCACGCGCCTCGCTGGATGCGGATTGCCCCGAGGGATATGCGCTGGAGCTGACCCATGGCGCCGTCGATGGCATCGAGCGCCTGCTGGCGGCGTGGCTGCTGCCGGGTGATCGCATCGCGGTGGAGGATCCATGCTTCCTCGGCAGCCTCAATGTGCTCAATGCGTCGGGTCATGCGCCGTTGCCGGTGGCGGTGGATGCCCAGGGCATGCAGGTCGAATCGCTGCGGCAGGCGCTGGAGGCTGGTGCACGTGCGGTGCTGCTCACCCCCCGGGCGCACAATCCGACCGGGGCCAGCCTGGATGCGAAGCGGGCGCGGGCGTTGCGGCAGTTGCTGGCGGCGTACCCGCAGGTAGCAGTGCTGATCGACGATCACTATGCGCTGCTCTCGCAGCAGGCCTATCACTCGGTACTGCCGCTGGATGGGCGGCGCTGGGCGCTGCTGCGTTCGTTGTCCAAACCGCTCGGCCCGGACCTGCGGCTGGCCTGGCTGGCCTGCGATGAAGAAACCGCGATGCGGTTGCGGCTGCGATTGGCATCCGGTATCGGCTGGGTCAGTCACCTGCTGCAGGACGCGGCAACCTCGGTGCTGGCGTCGTCAACGCAGCGGGCGAAGATCGCCTCGGCAGGCGAGCGTTACCAGCAGCGCCTGCAGTCGCTGCAGGAACTGCTGCGCGCGCGTGGCGTGCCGACGCCGCTGCCGATGGAGGGATTGAACCTGTGGCTGCCGTTGCCGGGCGACAGCCATCCGCAGGTGCTGGCGCTGGCCGCGCGCGGATGGCATGTGCGCGCTGGCGAGGTGTTCGCGGTGGCGGCGCCGGCACATGGCCTGCGCATCACCTGCGCGGCGCTGGGCGCGGCGCAACTGCGGCCGCTGGCTGACGACCTGGCGGCGGTGTGCGGTCTGTAGCGTCGAGCGATGCTCGACGTTGCTTCGCCTTTGTAGAGCCGAGCCATGCTCGGCTGCTGTTGGTAGAAGCAGTCGAGCATGGCTCGACGCTACAGAAGCAGATCAGGGCGCGGCGTTGGCGCCCGGGCGCACGTAGTAGGACTGGCCGCTGTCATCGACGAACATCAGTTCCGGCTTGCCCTGCCATGAGGTGAGCATGGCGCCGGTGTTGTTCTGGTGCTTGACCATCAGGCTGGCACCACGGTCCGGGTTGGCCACCACCTTGAACACTTCCGTGGTGCCATTGGCATCGTCCAGGGTCAGCACGGCTTCACCGCCGCGATCGCTGGTGCCATAGCCCCCGCGTTCGGAGCCATCCGGGCCGAGCAGGATCAGGCCGGACAGGGCGGTAGCGCGCGGCCCCTGGATACGGCCCCGGCTGAGGGGGTCGGGCACCGGCGCGCCTAGGATCACCCGGGGTTGGCCCGTGCCATCGTGGATGATCAGCCCGCGCGCTTCGATGATGCGCTGTGGCGATTGGCTGCGATGCAGGCTCCAGGCGGTCCAGCCGGAAACCAGCAGGGCGAGTGTGGAGACCACCAGCGTGGTCAGCAGCAGTGCGCGCGGCATCGTGTCGTCCTTCCTTGGATGCAGCGACGATAGCGGATGCGGGCGACCGATGGCCAGTTCATTGTGTGACGCTGTGTATCGTCAATGGAAATCGCGGCTGTGGCTGCGCAACCCCTGCAACAGTTCATCCAGGCAGTGCATACGCTGCACGATGACATGCTGCACGCCATCGACGCGTTCCAGGCGGCCGTCGATCTGCATCAGCCGGGTATCGACCAGGACCCGGTGCTGGCGATCGGCCAGGTGCCGCCAGACCACGGCATTGACCATGCCGGTCTCGTCTTCAAGGGTGAGGAAGGTAACGCCACTGGCGGTCTGCGGGCGCTGGCGCATGCGGACCAGGCCGGCGATGCGCACGCGACGGCCATGGCCGTGGCCCGCAAGCTGCGCGGCATCCAGGCAGCCGCGGCTGCGCAGCTGCGTGCGCAGGAACGAGATCGGGTGGCGGCCGAGGGTGGTGCCGATGCTGCGGTAATCGGCCTGCATGTCCTCCCAGGCGCTGGGCAGGGGCAGCGGCACGCGTGCTTCAGCGGTGGCGCGGGCCTGGTCGAACAGCGGCAGCCGGTTCTCCACGCCGGAGATATCCCAGCGTGCACGATGGCGATGGCCGCTGAGCCCGCGCAGCGCACCGGCATCGGCCAGCAGGCCCTGCTGGCGGCGATCCAGGGCGGTGCGCTGGCACAGGTCGCCCACATCGTCGAACGGGCGCCGTGCACGTTCGCGCATGATGGCCTGTACAGCCGCTTCATTGCAGCCGTCGACCAGGCGCAGGCCGAGCCGGATCGCGGCCGCGCCCCTGCTGAAATCCAGCGTGCAGTCCCAGTCGCTGTGGCGCACGTCCACGGGAAGCACGCGGATGCCATGCCGGCGCGCGTCCTGCAGCAGCTGGTCGGGGCTGTAGAAACCCAGCGGCTGGCTGTTGATCAGGCTGGCGGTGAACGCGGCCGGATGGTGGCATTTCAGCCAGCAGCTGTTATAGGTCAGCAGGGCGAAGCTGGCGGCGTGGCTTTCCGGGAAACCGTAATCACCGAACCCCTTGATCTGCTCGAACAGGTGCTCACCGTATTCGCGGCTGAAGCCGTTTTTCAACATGCCTGCCAGCAGTTTTTCACGATGCGGTTCCAAGCCGCCACGGCGTTTCCAGGCCGCCATCGAACGGCGCAGGGCATCGGCCTGGCCAGGCGTGTAACCGGCTGCTTCGACCGCCAGCTGCATCACCTGTTCCTGGAACAATGGCACGCCCAGCGTGCGTGCGAACACGCGTTCCAGCTGCGGTGGGTAGAGCGGGTTGTCCGGGTCGTTCAACGCGTCCGGTCCCTGTTCGCGCAGGATCCGGCGCCGCTCCAGATAGGGGTGCACCATGTCGCCCTGGATCGGGCCAGGGCGCACGATTGCCACCTCGATCACCAGGTCATAGAACGTGCGTGGCTGCATGCGCGGCAGCATCGCCATCTGTGCGCGCGATTCGATCTGGAACACGCCGATGGTGTCGGCGGCGCAGATCATGTCGAAGGTCTTTGCATCCTTGGGCGGGATCGCATCCATGCGTCCTTCATGCAGGCCATGCTGTTTCAGCATGGCCAGGCACTTGCGGATGGCGGTAAGCATGCCCAGCGCCAGGCAGTCGACCTTCATCAGGCCGGTGGCATCCAGATCGTCCTTGTCCCATTGGATGACGGTGCGGTCGGCCATCGCCGCGTTTTCCACCGGCACCAGGGTCGACAGGGGATGTTCGGAAATCACGAAACCGCCGGGGTGCTGCGACAGGTGGCGCGGGAAGTCGATCAGCTCGGCGGTCAGCGCCAGCAGGCGCCGCATCAAGGGCGTGTCCGGATCGAAACCGCGCTCGCGCAGGGTTTCCGGCAATGGGATGTTGCCGCCCCAGTGGTCCATCGCCGCGCCCAGTTCGTTGACCTGGTCCATCGGCAGGCCAAGTGCACGCGCCACGTCGCGGATCGCGCTGCGGCCACGGTAGCTGATTGCCACCGCGGTCAGTGCGGCGCGCTCGCGGCCATAGCGCTTGAACACGTACTGCAGCACTTCCTCGCGGCGCTCGTGCTCGAAATCGATGTCGATATCCGGTGGCTCGTCGCGCTCGGCGGAGATGAAGCGCTCGAACAGCAGGTTGCTGCGTGCCGGGTCGATCTCGGTCACGCCCAGCACGAAGCACACCGCGGAGTTGGCCGCCGAGCCGCGGCCCTGGCAGAGGATGTCCTGGCTGCGCGCGAAGCGCACGATGTCCTGCACGGTGAGGAAGTACGAGGCGTAGTTCTTCTGCTTGATCAACGCCAGTTCGTGTTCGATCTGCTCGCGTTGTTTCGGTTCGATGCCGCCTTTCCAGCGCCAGGGAATGCCACGCTCGACCAGCACGCGCAGCCAGCTGTCCGGGTCATGCCCCTCGGGCACCAGCTCGCGTGGGTAGGTGTACTGCAACTGTTCCAGGGTGAAGTGGCAGCGCTCGGCGATGCGCAGGGTCTCGGCCAGCAATTCGGGCGGATACAGTTGGGCCAGCGCGGTGCGCGGACGCAGATGGCGCTCGCCGTTGGGGAACAGGCGCCAGCCAGCCTCGGCCACGCTGCAGCGGTGGCGGATCGCGGTCAGGGTGTCCTGCAGGGCGCGGCGGCGGCGCACGTGCATGTGCACGTCGCCACTGGCGACCAGCGGCAGGCGGTGGCGTTCGCCGAAGGCCTGCAGCTGCTGCAGGCGACGTGCGTCGTCGTGTTCGTGGTGCAGCTCCACCGCCAACCACAGCCGATCATTGAAGCCGGCGCGCAGCAGTTCCAGGTCGGTGGCGGCCGGTTGCCGGTCCAGCCACAGGCACAGCAGGCCGTCGGGCAGGCCGAGCAGGTCCTTGCGCAGGCAGCGGTACTCGCCCTTGGCTGCGCGCCGCCGGCAGGTGGTGATCAACTGGCAGAGCCCGGCATAGGCGGCCTGGTCGGTGCACAGCAGGGCCAGCTTCGGCCCGTCCTCGACCTGGAATTCGGCGCCGACGATCAGCGCCACGCCATGCGCCTTCGCCGCCTGCCAGGCGCGCACGATGCCGGCCAGCGAGCATTCGTCGGTGATCGCCAGTGCCCGGTAACCCTGGCCAGCGGCGCGCGCGAACAGTTCTTCGGCGATCGAAGCACCGCGCTGGAAACTGAAGGCCGACAGGCAGTGCAGTTCGGCGTAGCCGGGCAGTTCGCTGTGCATGGCGGCTCAGCCGAACCAGCCGTGCAGCATCCACGGCGCATGCGGATCGTTGCGCTCACGGAAGGCCCAGCCGCGCTGGCCGTGTGCGGTTTCCACCACGTAGTAGTCGCGGCGTGCGTCGGCCTGGTCCCACCAGCCCGATTCGATCCGCTCCGGCCCGGCGACGATGCGCAGGCGCGGGTCACGCAACGGTTGTGGGGTGTCCAGCAACCAGCCGGGGCGCAGTGGCCAGTACGACGGGGGCTTGGCCGGTGGCTGGGTGCCACTGGCGCGTTCGGGGCGATGGTCGGCCTGCACCGCCAGCGGCTGCACGGCGTCATCACCCAGCCGCGCACGCAGGCGCTCGCGCAGCTGGTTCCAGGGCATCGCCTGCGCCGGCCGGGTATCGAACAGGTCGCGCGCGGCGGGCACGAACGGTGGCAGCTGCTCGGCCTGCAGGCGCAGTGCGCGGCTGCCGGCCGGCAGGGCGAACGCTTCCATGCGGTTGCGTGCGATCTCGAACAGCAGCGCAGGATCGCGTTCGGGGGCCAGCAGGCCGATGGTCAGCACGCTGGCCGGCAGCAGGTCGTGCTCGAAATGCAGGTTGAAGCGCTGCACGCCGCCATCGCGCGAACACAGGAAGGCGGCCAGGTCCAGCAGCAGGCGGCGCAGCGGGAACAGCAGGGCCTGGCTGGATTCGATCTCGTATTCGAATTCGATGCGCGCATCGAAACGGTCCGGTGGCTGGTAGTAGCGCAGCGGCGCGGTGGGCAGGCCGCGCAGTGCATCCAGCTGCTGCAGTACCTCCGGTGCGAAGCGCCGGGCCAGGCTGTCACGCGGCAGCTCGAGCACCGCACCCAGCGTGCGCAGGCCGGAACGGCCGAGCACGGTCACCGCGTCGCTGGGCAGGCCGCAGCGCGGCAAGGGTAGCTGCGCCAGTGCCGCTGGCAGCTGCTGCGCATCGATGCCGAGGCCGTCGTGGACGTTGGCCAGCACGCGCGCGGCATGTGCCGTGGGGGCGGCCACCAGGCGGTGGCGGAAACCGAGTTCATGCAGTTCGTTGCGCAGGCGCTTTTCGATCGTCAGCCAGTCACCGAACAGGGCACGGCTGGCGCCGATTTCCAGCACCAGTGCATGCGGGAAATCGAGGCTGACCTGCGAGCTGTAGGCGTAGGCCCAGCTGGCCAGCAGCTGCCGGGTGTGCTGTTCCGCGTCAGGGTCGTAGTCGTGCAGGTGCATGTCCTGCACCAGCACCTGCGCGGCCGACAGCAGCATGCCCGGGCGCAGCCCTGCTGCGCGCGCGGCCGGGCTGACCGCACGCAGCACGCGGCGCTGCGCTGGGCCCTGCAGCAGCACCAGTGGCCGCTGGGGGTCCGGCTGCAGGCGCAGCACGCTGTCCAGCGCCAGCTGCGGCAACAACAGGCAGGCCCAGTGCATGGCGCGGCCTCAGTGGGTGATGGCCAGTGGCAACGGCTGCGCGGGTGGCAGGCCGCCACGGCACTTCAGCACCCTTACCTGGCCGTGGTCGAGCTGCAGGCGCAGGCTGGCCGGGGAGGGGTTGCGCGCTGCCTGCGCCTCGCGGAACACGAAGCCCAGGCACTGGCCGCTGTCGGCGGCGACCTGCAGCCGGCGCAGGGCGCGATCGTCGGCCTGGTGCGGCCAGCACAGCACCGCCGCGCAGGCGGCAGAGCGCAGGCATTGTTCGGCCGCCCACAGCGCCTGCTTCGGCGCAGCGTGGATGATCTGCAGCTGGGCCAGATCCAGCCCGGCCGCGGCCCAGGCCGGGGCATGCGGGCGATAGGGTGGGGCGACCAGCACGATCGGGCGGTCGCGCTGGCTCAGCCTGGCCAGCGCCGGCCAGACCAGGGCCAGTTCGCCAACGCCCGGCGCCGCCTGCAGCACCTCGCACAGCCCGCTGGCCGGCCAGCCGCCGCCGGGCAGGCGTGCGTCCAGCGCCGGGTGACCGCTGGCCAGGTGGTCGCTGGCCGGCCCCTGGCGGGCCGGGCCGCGCCACAACTGGCGGCCGTCCAGCAGCCGGTCGAGGGCGACGACGGCGCCCATCAGCCGGTCCTCCAAGGGAGGCGCCGGGCGGGCTGGAAGCGGCAGGAATGGGCGGAAACGACAGGCATGGAGCGAGTATCGGCGGGCTGGTATCAGGGGCTGAGACCAGACATGCTACTCGCCTTGTGAGTAGAATTACTAATGAAATTGGCGGGCCGGGTTTCAGGTTGCTGAAGTGGGAAAGGAGTGCCGAGCCAGGTCGGCACCCACAGGGCCCGGTTACGGGCGGACCGGCAGCGCGACCGGGCGCAGCGGCGCGGCATCGCCGCCGCGGATCTTCAGCGGGCCGCCGATGAAGGCGAACTCGTAGACCTTGTCGCGGGCCAGTTCATCCAGCGCCACCAGTTCGATGATCGGCGCGCCCTGCTGGGCCAGCAGGTAGGTGTGCAGCGGCACGTAGTCGTCGGCCACCTCCGAGGGGAAGGTCTCGAAGCTCAGGTTGTCGGCGCCGACGATCATCGCGCCGCTGTCCTCAACCAGGAAGCGCGCCGCGTCCAGGCCCATGCCCGGCGGGTTGGCCATGTAGGCCTTGGGCTGTTCGAACAGGCGCATGCGGCCGGTGCGGATCAGCACCACGTCGCCCTGCTGCAGCTTCACCCGCTGGCGTGCCAGCGCATCCTTCAGGTCCTGGCGGGTGACGCGGTAGCTGTCCGGCAGCATGTCCACGCCCTTGGCGGCGGCCACGTCGATCAGTACGCCACGCGCGATCAGCGGCGGGAATTTCTCGATGCCGGTGACATTCCAGCCACGATCGCCGAGATGCTTGTCGGCCTCGAAGCCGTTCCAGATCTTTCCGTGGATGCCGAAGTGGTTCAGGGCATCGATGTGGGTGCCGGTGTGGCTGTACATCGAGAACGCGGTGCCGGTGTAGCTGCGGGTGAGGTTCATGGTCTCGCCCACGCCCATCGGATCATCCATCACCGTGCCGCGCGGGGTGTGGGTCATCCAGAACTGGTAGTGCGGGTCGCCGGCGTCCTGCCAGCTGGGCATGCCGACGTAGTAGTCGGTGGCCAGGTCATAGGCCTTGCCGCCGCTGACCCGCGACAGGATCGCCGCACGCGAGGCTTCGGTGATCAGGTTGAGCCGGCCGATCTCGTCCTTCGGCCCCCAGGGGCTGGTGCCGACCTGCTGGCCGGAGGGAACGCGTTCGTGCGCGGACACGGTGGTGGACGCCGCGGTGCCGGCCAGCAGCAGGGCCAGCGCGCTGGCCAGGATACGTGGGGTCATGGGGGAATCTCCTTGCAGGGTGGGGGAGGGTGCGGCTCAGGCCGCGACCAGGGGCGCCAGGGCCTGGCGCAGTTGCGGCAGCGGCAGGGTCTGCAGGCGCAGGCCGTTGCCGCCGATCACGGTGGGAATGGAGCGGATGCCGAGGGCAGCGGCGTCGGCACGATCGGCCTGCACGTGCTGGCGTACTGCGTCGCTGCGCATGTGGTCAGCGAAGGCACCACGGGGATGGCCCAGTGATTCGGCGATATCCAGCAGCACTTCGGCGTCGCCGATGTTGCGGTGCTGGTGCAGGTGCGCCCATTGCACCGCGTCGAACATTGCGCCATGGGCATCATTGCCGCCGATCAACCCTGCGGCCTGGCAGGCCAGTGCGCCGAGCCAGCCGGAGGGATATTCGAAGTCCTGTGCGCGCATGCCTTCGATATCGATGCGCGCGCTGTCTTCATGCGCGGCGCAGTCGGTCCAGTGGCGCAGGATGATCGCCTTGGCGCGCTCCATCGAGCCGAACACCTCGACCATCTGCGCGCGCGAGTCCTGCAGCACGAAGCTGCGATGGCGCACCTGGATGCCGAGTTCGGCCGAGACCTGCTGCAGGCGCGGGGCCAGCACGAAGCACCAGCCGCAGACCACGTCGTGGAAGAAGTCGACCACCGGCGCGGCGGTGGCGGGGGAAGGAACGGGAGACATCTGCCTGCCATCGGTGAGAGGGGAGGCGGCAGATTAGGCAGCGCGGTGGGGCCGAAACAGCGCGCCGTGGGCAGCTCAGTTTTCGCTGGCGGTTACGAATCCAGGCCGGCGCAGCGGGGCAGCTCGGCGTGCAGGAAATCGATGAAGGCACGCACCTTGGGTTGCAGGTGGCGCGACGTGGGATAGACCGCATGCACGAAGCGTGGCGGATAGCGGTGGTCGGGCAGCACCTGTTGGAGTTCGCTACGGGCCAGCGCTGGTGCCGCCAGGAACGAGGGCAGGGCGCCGATGCCCATGCCGGCCACCAGCAGGTCGCGCAGCAGCAGGCTGTTGTTGACGGTGACGCGTGCCGGCAGGGTGATGGTCACCTGCCCATCCGGGCCGAGCAGCGGCCAGCTGCCGGGGGAGTCGGACAGGCTGTAGGCCAGCACACTGTGCACCTGCAGATCGTCCACCGACTGCGGTGCTGGACGCTGCCGCAGGTAGGACGGGGCAGCGCACAGCACCTGTTGCAGCGAGGCAAGCCGGCGCGCCACCAGTCGCGAGTCGTCCAGCTCGGCACGCAGCCGCAACGACACATCGAAACCCTCACCGACCGCATCGAGCAGGCGATCTTCCATCACCAGGTCCAGCGACAGCTGTGGATGCTGTTGAAGGAAGCGTGGCAGCAGCGGCGACAGCGTGCTCAGTGCGAACGACTGCGGTGCATTGACACGCAGGCGCCCGGCCACCTCGCCACGCTGTTCGGCGATGCCACGTTCCAATGCGTCCAATTCGTCGAGCAGGCGGCAGCATTCGCGGTAATAGGCGTGGCCGGTCTCGGTCAGGCTCATGCGCCGCGTGGTCCGCTGCAGCAGCACCACGCCCAGGTGCGTTTCCAGCGCGCGCAACTGCTTGCTCAGCCCGGCCGGCGACATGCCCAGGTCTTCGGCAGCGCGGGCCAGCCCGCCGCGTTCGACGATGCGGCGGAAGGCGCGCATCAGGTTGAAGGAATCCATGCCGGTACCGGGCGCGATGAGGGCGCCATTGTAGATCCACGCCATCCGTGGGTGGGGGAAACGCGGTGTCGGCCAAAGGGGGGATATCCACCGAGGCGGGGCGGGTTGCGCCGTTTGTTCAAGCGCGCAACCGTCGTGCCGCGCCAGCATGCAGGCCCCTCACGTTCCGGGTTGCCCATGAAACACTGGATCCTCCGCCTGTATGCCCCGTTGTTCCTGCTCGGTTTTGTTGCCGCCGCCGTCGTCTGGGTCGGCCACCTCCATGGCGATCCGCTATGGCTGCTGGCCTTGCTGGCGGTCGCCATCGCGGTTTCGTTCGCTGCCGAACGTGCCTGGCCGTATGACCCCGCGTTCAACCACGACCACGGCGACAGTCTGCGTGACACCCTGCATGCACTGGTCAACGAAAGCCTGAACCTGCTGTCGATCGCTGCGGTGCCGCTGCTGGCAGCGCTCCTTCCGTGGCAGCTGTGGCCGCTGCAGTGGCCGTTCGTTCTGCAGGTACTGCTGGCCATCGTCTGCGCCGACCTTGGCATTACCCTGGTGCACTACGCCAGCCATCGCATCGGCTGGCTGTGGCGGTTGCACGCGGTGCATCACAGCGTCACCCGCATGTACGGCTTCAACGGCTTGATGAAGCATCCGCTGCACCAGGCGGCCGAAGCAGTGGGCGGCGTACTGCCGCTGCTGCTGTTGGGCCTGCCGATGCCGGTGGCTGCGGTGCTGGCCTTCGCCATTGCCATCCAGCTGCTGCTGCAGCACTCCAACGTGGACATGCGCCCGGGCCTGCTGGGCCGGGTGATGGCGTGGGCGCCGCTGCACCGCTTCCACCACATGCGTTACGGCACCGCTGGCGACGTCAACTTCGGCCTGTTCCTGACCGTCTGGGATCACCTGCTGGGGACCGCCTTCGATGCGCCGGGCTATCGGCTGCAGCAGCGCGACCTCGGCATCGGCAGCCAACCGGACTATCCGCGCGATTATCCGGGACAGCTGCTGGCGCCGTTCCGCGAACTGCCGCACGGCGAGGGGCCGGAGCTGCCGGAAGGTCTGCGCAGGCGCGGATGATGGGCCGTGTCAGGCCGCTTGAAGCTGCAGGCCCTGCAGCTGCGCGGCACCGATACCGAACATGCGGCGCAGGCTGCGCGACAGATGGGCCAGATCGGCGAATCCAGCGGCATGCGCACTGTCGGTCAGGGTGTGCCCGCGCAGATGATGCATGAGTGCGCGGCGCAGCCGCTGCCACAGCACCCAGCCGCGCAGGGTCACCGCCAGATCAGACTGGAAACGCCGGTGCAGCTGGCTGGTCGACAGGTGCGCCGCCCCGGCGATATCGGCGGCCGGCACCGGGCCGGGCAGGTGCTGGGCGATACGGGCCAATGCCGCCTGCACGCGGCGGTCCAGCGGTTGCGGGCGGCTCAGCCGTGGCAGCCAGCCGTGCAGTTCCAGCGCGTTGCCCGGCAGTGCGTGCAGGTATTGCTGGATCTGTGCGGGATTGGCATGCGTCGGCTCAAGAAACACCGTGCAGCCTGCTTCTGGCGCTAACAGGATCGCGTGCGGCTGGAATGATGGCAGCCACAGTCGCTGGCCTTGCTGCTGCACGCCATCGACCTCGACCTGCCAGGCTGCGCCGTCGCTGAGCAGCAGTTGATGGGCGTAGTGCGCGTGCGCGGCGCTGTCACCGGCATGACCCTGCAGCACGGCCACGTGAGCATCCAGCAGCAACGTGCCATTCCAGGGCAGGGTGGGGGAGGACATTGAGGGATTGTAGATCCATGCCATGCGTGGATGAATCTCAATCGAAATCGATTATTTCGACAGACGGATTGCACGGCGTCAACGCAACCGGCCCTACCCCGCCAACCCACAGGAAGCCCGCTTTTGCTTCGGCTGTTGCTTCTGAGGTTGCCTACCGCGGGTGCCGGGCGCTGCCCGGCCGTGCGCCCCCTCAGCGCCCGTTCGGATCCGGCCGGTGATGCACGTATTCAACCACGGTGCCATCGGGATGCACCGCGTTGAACGCCGCCCCGGTCGGGACTACCTGCAGCGGGAAGATGATCTCGGCGCCGGCGGCGACCAGTTTGTCGTGATAGGGCCGAACATCATCGACCAGCAGTGTCCCCGTGGTCGAGGTGAACGGGGCCAGTGCCGCCTGGCTGCCTTCGATCAGCAGGAAGGCGCCGACCATCGCCAGGCGCAGCCCGGCTTCCGGGAACGGGAACCCCGCATCGGCTACCACGCCCTGCAACTGCTCGTAGAACGCCACGCTGCGCTCCAGCTCGCCCGGGGCCACGAACACCCGGATCAGCACGCGCGGCGCGCGCTGGCTGGAGGTGTCACAGCGGTCGCGCCAGAGATGATCGAAGTCGCGATGTACGGTCATGGGCTCGATTCGTGGCCAGGGATCTCCATTATCAGCAGCCTCGCGCGGCGCGCTGATGACCGCCAGTGATGGCCTGATAACCATTGGCCGGGTTGCCCCTGTGACTTAGGTCCTGTTGACAGGTGTGAACGCCCTCGCACAATCTTCACAGGATTGGGTCGCCCTGCGCGGCCCGGGCAGGCAGGTTGTCACGCCGGGAGGAGGGTCCCGCGCGCAGACCGGCCCGTCCATCGGCCTGCGGGGCGTTGCCTGGCAACCCCTGCGCGGCATGAACGCTGCACCCTTCGGCGGCACTTTCCCTGGACCGATTGCCTTGGCAACGGAATTACGCCTGCCGATGAAAACGTTTACAAAACCGCTTGCACTGTCTCTGGCCCTGTCTGCCGCACTGGCCGCTCCGGCCTGGGCCGACCCGGCCGCGTTCACTGTGCTGACCCTGGAACAGGCGCCCAACGCCGAGGCGATGCCGGCCCTGGCCGCGCAACTGAAGAGCCTGAAGGTGGATGCGGTGAGCGTGCGCCAGGTGCAGCGCGGCATCGGCCAGGTCGATCCGCTGCAGGTGCTGGCCGATGGCCTGGGCTACGAGTACCGCTTCATTGCCGCCGGCAAGGACGATGGCCAGACCCAGCGCGGCCAGGCTGTTCTGACCCGGCTGCCGATCGCCGCTGAATCCGGCCCCGACCAACCGGGCCTGAACTACCTGCGCCTGGACGACGGCCGCCACACTGTGGCGGTCTATACAGATGCCGGTGCAGGTGCGGCGCAGCTGCCGGCGCTGGTCACCCGTTCGCGGCTGGGTGCACCGGCGGTGCTGCTCGGCGCGGTGGCCGGTGAATCGGCCAAGGCCGCAGGCTTCGATCCGGCGCGTGTGGCGCTGGAAGCCGATGCCAGCTATTTCAGCGACGGCTTCCAGGCCGCCAGCAGCGCGCCGTTCAAGGTGGAAGGCAGCACGCTGCGTGCCACCCTGCTGACCCTGGCCTATGCCGCCGACAAGCACGGCGACACGCCGTGGATGGACACCACGCTCAACGCCGATGCGCGCGCTGCGCTGCTGCTGAAGGCGATGACCGAGGATGAGAAGTTCCAGATGCTGCACAGCTACTTCGGGCTGGGCAAGGACGGCGGCCCGCTGCCGGAAGGTGCGGTCGGTTCGGCCGGCTTCGTGCCGGGCGTACCGCGGCTGGGCATCCCGTCGCAGCAGTCGGCCGATGCCGGTGTCGGCGTGACCAATCCGGGGGGCATCCGCCCGGGCGACTTCGCCACGGCGATGCCATCGGGCCCGTCCACCGCATCGAGCTGGAACCGCGAAGTTGCCTTCGCCGGTGGCGCCACGATGGGCCGCGAGGCGTGGCAGCAGCGCTTCAATATCCTGCTGTCGGGCAGCGTCAACCTGCAGCGTGACCCGCGCAACGGCCGCAACTTCGAGTACGCCGGCGAAGACCCGCTGCTGGCCGGCTCGATGGTTGGCGCGCTGATCCAGGGCGTGCAGAGCCAGCACGTGATCTCCTCGATGAAGCACTTCGCGCTGAACGACATGGAGACCCGTCGCAACTTCCACGACGTGCGCATCGGCGAACAGGCCATGCACGAGTCGGACCTGTTGGCCTTCGAGATCGCGCTGGATGCCGGTCGCCCGGGCGTGGCGATGTGCTCGTACAACAAGATCAACGGCACCTACGGCTGCGAGAACGGCTACCTGATGAACCAGGTGCTGAAGCAGGAATGGAAGTTCCCCGGTTTCGTGATGTCCGACTGGGGTGGCGTGCACAGTGGCTCGAAGGCTGCGCTGGCCGGCCTGGACCAGCAGTCGGCCGGTGAGGTGTTCGACGCGGCGGTGTTCTTCGATGAACCGCTGCGCCTGGCCGTGCATGGCGGCGTGGTGCCGCAGGCGCGCCTGAACGACATGGTGGCGCGCATCCTGCGCACGATGTTCCTGCATGGCAACTTCGACAACCCGCCGCAGCACCAGAAGGTGGATGCCGAGGCCGGCTTCGCCGTTGCCCAGCGCACGGTGGAGGAGGGCAGCGTGCTGCTGCGCAATGAGGGCAACCTGTTGCCGCTGGCCGACAGCGTGAAGCGCATCGTCATCATCGGCGGCCATGCCGACAAGGGCGTGATCGGTGGCGGTGGTTCATCGATGGTGGGCGTGACCGCCAAGGGCACCAACGCGGTGCCCGGCGTGATGCCGACCACCTGGCCGGGCCCGGTGATCTTCCATCCGTCCTCGCCGCTGGAATCGCTGCGTGCGGCGCGCCCGGACGCGACTATCACGTATGTGGATGGCACCAACGCCGCTGCTGCGGCCAAGGCGGCCGCGCAGGCGGACGTGGCCATCGTGTTTGCCACGCAGTGGGCTGCCGAATCGGTGGACCTGCCGGACATGCAGCTGCCGGACGACCAGGATGCCCTGATCTCGGCAGTGGCCAAGGCCAACCCGAAGACCGTGCTGGTGCTGGAAACCAACGGCCCGGTGCGCACACCGTGGCTGGCGCAGGTGCCGGCGATGCTGCAGGCCTGGTACCCGGGCATCCGCGGTGGCGAAGGCATTGCCGCACTGCTGACCGGCCAGGTCAATCCGTCCGGCCGCCTGCCGGTGACCTGGGTGACGGACGAATCGCAGCTGCCGCGCCCGCACATCGACGGCCTCGGCTTCAAGCCGGCCAAGCCGTTCGGTGATGTGTTCGATTTCGATATCGAAGGCGCCAACGTCGGCTACAAGTGGATGGCGGCCAAGGGCCTGACCCCGACCTTCGCCTTTGGCCATGGCCTGTCCTACACCTCGTTCGCCTATGACAACCTGAAGGTGAGCGTGGAAGGTTCGCGCCTGGTCGCCAGCGTCGACATCCGCAACACCGGCAAGCGCGCCGGTGCTGACGTGGCCCAGCTGTACCTGAAGCTGCCGGCCGGCAGCACCACGCCGATCCGCCTGATCGGCTATGACAAGGTGACCCTGCAGCCGGGCGAACAGCGCCGCATCCGCATCGAAGCCGAGCCGAAGACGCTGGCCCACTACGATGCACAGGCGCGCCAGTGGAAGATCGACGGTGGCACCTACCAGGTGCAGCTGTCGCGCAACGCCGCCGAACCGCTGCAGACGGTGGACGTGCAGCTGGTGGAGCAGGTGCTGCGCTGAGGCTTGAAGGCACGGCCCGCAAGGGCCGTGCCTGAAAAAGGGGACGGAGGGGATTAAGTCGTTTATGCATAAACGACTTAATCCCCTCCGTCCCCTTTTCATATGGCGAACCACCCGCGCAGGAAATCGATCAGCTGCCGCACCTTCGGCGAGGGCTGCGTGCTGTGCGGGTAGACCGCGTACACGCTCTGCTGCGGGAAGCGGTGCTGGCGCAGCACCGGGCGCAGGCGGTCCTGGGCCAGGTCGTCCTCGATCAGCCAGCGTGGCAGCACGGTGACCCCGGCGCCGGCCACGGCGAAGGCGCGCAGGCTGCTGGCGCCATCCACGCGCACCACTGCATTGCCCGGGTTGGTGGCAAACAAGGCATCGCTGCCGTCGGGCGCGACCACCGGCACGTCGACCAGGCGCGGGTAACCCAGACGGGGCAGGGTGCCCAGTTGCACGGGGTCATTGGCCGCATCGGCAGAGGGCAGGCGTGCCAGCAGGGACGGAGCCGCCACCGCGCACAGCGGGTGCCGTTCCAGTTCACTGGCATGCAGGCCCGAATCGGGCAGACGGCCGAGACGGATCGCCAGGTCGAAGCGCTCGGGAATCAGGTCTGCCGGCGCGGGAGACGTGGACAGATGCAGCTGCAGGGCCGGATGCCGCGCACGGAAGGCTTCCAGTGCGGGAATCAGGCGAAGCTGCGCGTACTCCGGGGTGGTGGTCAGGCGCAGCACACCCTGCAGCTGGTGCTGGTCGCGCCGCGCGGCATCGATTGCCGCCTGCGCGGCATCCAGCGCCTGTACGCAGTGCTGCAGGAACTGTTCGCCAGCGTCGGTCAGGGCCAGGTGGCGGGTACTGCGCAGCAGCAGGGTCACGCCCAGCTCCTGCTCCAGCCGCTTCAGGTTGAAGCTGACCACCGCACGGCTCAGGCCGAGCCGATCGGCCGCTGCGGTCAGGCTGCCGGCCTCGACCACGGCACGGAAGATATCGAAGCGATCGAGGCTGACCATGGCGATTCATTGTCAAAACAGATTTGACAGTGTTGCAGGTGTTGTCGTGTTTTTCCAACAAAGCCCGGACGGCATGCTGGACGCTTCCTTGCTGGAGCACCGCCGATGCCGTCCCCCCGCCTGCGCCATGAGGCGATCTTCCTGCTGGTGTTCGCCCTGGATCTGGTCAACATGTTCATCGCCACGGTGGCCTATCCGGCACTGGCAGCGGAACTGCACGCTGATGTCGGTACCCTGGCCTGGGTGGGCACCGCCTACATGCTGGGCCTGAGCGTGGTGATTCCGCTGGCGCCCTGGTTGGCCGCGCGCTGTGGTGAGCGTCGCCTGCTGCTGGTGGCGTTGCTGTTGTTCGCGGTTGCCGCTGTGCTGGCCGGCGCCGCACCGGGTATCGGCTGGCTGCTGGGCTGGCGCCTGCTTCAGGGGCTGGCCGGCGGCCTGCTGATTCCGGTGGCACAGGCGGCAGCGTACCGACAGTGCACGCCGGACCAGCGTGGCGCGCTGACCCGCCGCATCCTGCTGGTGGCGCTGCTGGTGCCCGCACTGGCGCCAGCGCTGGGCGGGTTGCTGGTGCAGTGGTTGTCCTGGCGCGGTGTGTTCTGGGCCAGCCTGCCGTTGGCGGTGGTGGCGATCAGCCTGGTGCTGGCCTGGATGCCGGCCGATGGCGCGCGCAGTGCGCCGCGCCTGCAGGCCTATGCGCTGTCCACCGCGATGCTGGCGCTGGGCGCGCTGCTGCTGGCGTTGACCTGGCTGGGTGAACCCGGCCATCGGGCCGCCGGTGCCGTACTGCTGTTGATCGCAATGCTGTTGGCGGCGGCCCACCTGCGGCATGCACGGCAGCAGGCGCAGCCCCTGCTGCGCTGGTCGCTGCTGTCCCATCGGGGCCTGCGCCTGGCGATGCTGGTCTATCTGGCAGTGCCCGGTGTGTTCATCGGCAGCCAGCTGGTCAGTACCCTGCAGCTGCACCAGGCCGGTTACAGCGCGGCACGCATCGGCGCGTTGATGCTGCCCTGGGCGCTGGCCTCGGCCATTGCGATCACGGCCAGCAAGCGCCTGCTGGCGCGCTTCGGCCCGGCCACGGTACTGCGTACGGGCATGCTCCTGCAGGCCAGCGGCCTGCTTTTGATGGCGCTGCTGCCGCAGCCGGCCTTCGCGTTGGCCGGGCTGCTGTTCGCGCTGATGGGCGCCGGCGGCAGCCTGTGCAGCAGCACCGCGCAGACGCTGGCCTTCCATGGGGTCGAGGGCGAAGCATTGGGCGATGCCAGTGCACTCTGGAACCTCAACCGCCAGCTCAGCTTCTGCCTGGGCACCGCGGCCATCGCGCTGCTGCTGGCATTGGCCATGCAATGGCTGCCGGCCCACGGCACCGGCATGGCGCTGGGTCTGGCCGCGGTACTGACCCTGCTGCCGATGGCGCTGCTGCGCCGGCCGCAGTTGCTCACCCTTTCGCAACCGGAGAACATCTGATGGATACCACCGCAGAACATGAAATCCACCACCTGCACGACAAGCTGCAGGCCTGGTTCCGTGCCGATGTCGGCGCCGATGCGCTGGAGGATCTGATGGCGCACTTCAGCGCGGACTTCAGCATGGTCGGCATCGCGGGTCGCCGATTGGATCGGCAAGCCGTGCAGGCGTTGTTCGCGGGCGGTCACGGGGCGCGCCCCGGGCTGCGGATTTCCATCGACGCCGTGCACGCGGTGGAAGCGCCTTCACCGCTGGCGGTGCTGCGCTATCGCGAAGGGCATTCGCTCGATGGCGGCACGCCTGCATGGCGGGAGTCACTGGCGGTGCTGCGGCAGGAAGAGGGTCGCTGGCGCTGGCTGGCACTGCATGAGGTGGT
Source organism: Stenotrophomonas sp. CASM110 (assembly GCF_049384345.1). NCBI lineage: Bacteria > Pseudomonadati > Pseudomonadota > Gammaproteobacteria > Lysobacterales > Lysobacteraceae > Stenotrophomonas > Stenotrophomonas sp. CASM110. Next base: position 26,130 of record NZ_JBMRGI010000004.1, on the reverse strand, counting down.
GGTGGCCTGATGTTGTAGAGCCGAGCCTACGCTCGGCTGCTCTTCGGGTAGGTCGCGGCGGTCTGAGCCGAGCGTGGGCTCGGCTCTACAGGACGCACTGCTCCCACATTGGCCGCACATGTGCCATCAGTCCTGCCGGCATCCACCGCAGAATGCAAAGCCCGCACACACTTCATGGCTCGGGGCAGGAGTAGGCTTGGAGCTTTCCTGCCGGGAGGGGTTGTCCATGCGTGTGCGTGCCGTCGCTGTAGCCATTGCCCTTTGCCTGTCCAGCGCCGTGCTGGCCGCCGATACCCCGCCGATGACCCCGGACATCAGCGGCAAGCCCTTCGCTGCCCCCGATGTCGGTCGTGACTACGACAAGCGCGTGGTGATGGTGCCGATGCGTGATGGCACCAAGCTGTATACGGTGATCGTGGTGCCCAAGGGTGCCCGCAATGCTCCGATCCTGCTGACCCGCACCCCCTACGATGCCGCCGGCCGCGCCAACCGCAGTGATTCGCCGCGCATGCGCGACCTGCTGCCACAGGGCGACGAGGTGTTCGTCGACGGCGGTTACATCCGCGTGTTCCAGGACATCCGTGGCAAGTACGGCTCCGAAGGCGATTACGTGATGACCCGGCCGCTGCGCGGGCCGTTGAACAACACCAGGGTGGATCACTCCACCGACGCCTGGGACACCATCGACTGGCTGGTGAAGAATGTGCCGGAGAGTAACGGCAAGGTCGGCATGCTCGGCTCGTCGTACGAGGGTTTCACCGTGGTGATGGCGCTGACCGACCCGCACCCGGCACTGAAGGTGGCCGCGCCGCAGAGCCCGATGGTCGATGGCTGGATGGGTGACGACTGGCTCAACTACGGTGCGTTCCGCCAGGTCAACTTCAACTATTTCGCAATGCAGACCGAGAAGCGCGGCAAGGGCACGCCGCTGCCCAGCCTCGGCTATGACGACTACAGCACCTTCCTGCGCCTCGGTTCGGCCGGTGACTACGCGCGTCTCACCGGCGTGGACCAGCTGACCTGGTGGAAGAAGCTGGTCGAGCACCCGGCCTATGATGGCTTCTGGCAGGGCCAGGCGCTGGACGCGGTGATGGCCAAGACACCGTTGAAGGTGCCGACCATGTGGCTGCAGGGCCTGTGGGACCAGGAAGACATGTGGGGTGCCAACCACGCCTACCAGGCGATGGAAGGGCGCGACAGCGGCAACAACCGCAACTATCTGGTGATGGGCCCGTGGCGGCACAGCCAGGTGAACTACGGCGGCAGCGAGCTGGGTGCGCTGAAGTTCGATGGCGATACCGCGCTGCAGTTCCGTCGCGATGTGCTCAAGCCGTTCTTCGACCAGTACCTGGTGGATGGCGCGCCGAAGGCCGATACGCCGCCGGTGCTGATCTACAACACCGGCGAAAACCACTGGGACCGCCTGAAGGGTTGGCCGCGCAGCTGCGACAAGGGCTGTGCCGCCAGCAGCAAGCCGCTGTACCTGCGCGCCGGCGGCAAGCTGGCGTTCCAGGCACCGGCGGCGGGCGAGGGGGACTTCGAGGAATACGTGTCCGACCCGGCCAAGCCGGTACCGTTCGTGCCGCGCCCGGTCCGCTTCGGCGACCGCGACATGTGGACCACCTGGCTGGTCAAGGACCAGCGATTCGTTGATGGTCGCCCGGACGTGCTGACCTTCATCACCGAACCGCTGACCGCGCCGCTGCGCATTGGCGGCGCGCCGGTGGTGCACCTGCAGGCTTCGACCAGTGGCACCGACAGCGACTGGGTGGTGAAGCTGATCGACGTGTATCCGGACCAGGAAGCGTCGACGCCGGAGATGGGTGGCTACGAGCTGCCGGTGTCGCTGGCGATCTTCCGTGGCCGTTACCGCGAGAGCTTCAGCGATCCGAAGCCGCTGGCCGCCAACCAGGTGCTGCCGTACCGCTTCGACCTGCCCAACGCCAACCACACCTTCCAGAAGGGCCATCGGGTGATGGTGCAGGTGCAGTCCAGCCTGTTCCCCCTGTATGACCGCAATCCGCAGACCTACGTGCCGAACATCTACCTGGCCAAGCCGGGCGATTACCAGAAGGCCACGCAGCGGGTCTGGCACAGCGCAGCGCAGGCCAGTTACATCGATCTGCCGGTGTATTGAGGTTGATGAGGTACGCCGGGTGCGCGATGCCCGGCGGCGGTAGTGCCGGCCGCTGGCCGGCATCGGCGACGGTGCAGGACCGTGTCGACCCAGGTCGACACCTGCCAGGGCTGAGCCATGGCATGTCGAATCAGGCGGCTTTGGTAGTGCCGGCCGCTGGCCGGCATCCGCGACGGCGCGAGAGCATGTCGACCAAGGTCGACACCTACCGGGGCTGAGTCATGGCATGTCGAATCAGGCGGCTTTGGTAGTGCCGGCCGCTGACCGGCTACCGCGACGATGCAGGAGCGTGTGGACCAAGGTCGACACCTGCCAGGGCTGAGCCATGGCATGTCGAATCGGGCGGCTTTGGTAGTGCCGGCCGCTGGCCGGCATCGGCGACGATGCAGGACCGTGTCGACCAAGGTCGACACCTACCGGGGCTGAGTCATGGCATGTCGAATCAGGCGGCTTTGGTAGTGCCGGCCGCTGGCTGGCATCCGCGACGGTGCAGGAGCATGTCGACCAAGGTCGACACCTACCGGGGCTGGCCATGACATGTCGAATCAGGCGGCTTTGGTAGTGCCGGCCGCTGGGCGGCATCCGCGACGGTGCAGGAGCGTGTGGACCAAGGTCGACACCTACCGGGGCTGAGTCATGGCATGTCGAATCAGGCGGCTTTGGTAGTGCCGGCCGCTGGCCGGCATCGGCGACGGTGCAGGAGCGTGTCGACCATGGTCGACACCTACCGGAGCGGGGATTCTCACCCCACCTTCGACGGGCCCGTACGCCAGCGGCTGGGGACCAGGCCGAAGCGCTTGCGGAACGCGGCGGCGAAGTTGCTGGGGTGGCGGTAGCCGCTGGCGGCGGCGGCCTGCTCAACCGTCCATCCGTTTTCGCGCAGGCCCTGTTCGGCATGGCGCATGCGCTGTTCATGCAGGTAGTCGAACACCGAACTTCCATACTGCTGGGCAAAATGGCGGCGCAATGAGCTGGGGCTCATGCAGGCCAGCCGGGCCAGCTCGACCAGGCTGTGTGCATGGCTGGGGTCGTCATGCAGGTAACTGCGTACCCGTTCCAGGCGCTCGCGCTGGCCGGCACGCAGCGTGCGCACCGGGTCGGTCTGCAGATCCTCGGCCTGCAGGCCGAGGGCCAGCAGCTGCAATGCCACGCCTTCGCGCCACAGCGCGTCGATGCCGTCCTGCCACGGGCTGTCGAACAACTGGCCCAGCACCGGCAGCATGGCGTGGGGAATGGCCCAGTGGCGGCATTCCAGGTGCGTGCCAAGCGCTTTTTCCAGCTGTGGCATCTGCAAAACATCCGCGTCGATGCCACCCGGCACGATCACGCTGACCCCGCGCAGGCGCGTTTCGCCGGGGTGCGCGCCGGTCATCTCGATCTGGTCGCGATGGTGGGCGGTCATCGCGGTGCCGGCACGCAGGGTGAAACTTCCGCGTCGCGGGATACGCACGTCGACCTGGCCCTGCAGCATCACGCGGATGGCGAGCCCGGGCCGCTGTTGCGCGGTCGCCACATAGGGGAACCGGTTATGCACGTCGGAGGCGATCAGGCTCATGCCACCGCGCATGAACTGTTCGTTGACTTCGCCGCGGCCGGCCCACTGGTCGTCGCGCAGGTGTTCCGGATCAGCGCGGTAATCGAAGCCGTGGCGTTGGCCGAAGCGGCGGTAATCGGCAAAGGTGAAGTATCGGGACATCGCTCGGCACGTACAGGAGGGGGAGGCGCTGGCGCCATGAGCCCATGTGCTGCCCCGCGTAGCGGGCAGCCTGGAAGGCCGGAAAACGCCAGGTTGGAAGGAATGTGTCGAAGAAACTGGAAACGTTTCCCATTGTCGCTGCGAATCATTCGCAGGGGATTTGAATACGGTCAAACCGATTGGTCATTACGGCCAAGTTGAACGGGGTGCCGGACATACGCCAGCGTTTTGCCGCTATATCCGTACTTGATTCCCTACATGAACTTCGGTTGAGGTTTCATTGCTGGAACGATCATCCGCGGACAGGCTGTTGGTCTGCTCGTCACAGCGGCCGGCGTAAGGTGATGGATTGGCGGCCGCGCGCCGCATCGCTACCCCCACCGATGGAGAATGCAGATGATTGATTACCAGCTGACCGGCAAGACCGCGATCGTGACCGGCGGCGTGTCGGGCATCGGCCTGGCCGTGGCACAGACGCTGGCCGCATCCGGTGCCCGTATTTCGGTCTGGGACCTCAAGCAGGATGCGGTGGATGCCACCGTGGCGCAGTTGCGCAGCACCGGCGCACAGGCCATCGGCATCGCGCTGGACGTCACCGACGATGCAGCGGTGGAGGCGGCGGTGCAGCGCACGGTCAAGGAACTTGACGGCCTGCATGTGGCGGTCAACAACGCCGGTATCGGCGGGCCGGCGGCCAGCAGCGGCGACTATCCGATCGAGGGCTGGCAGCGGGTCATCGACGTCAACCTCACCAGTGTGTTCCTGTGCCAGCGTGCGCAGATCCAGGCAATGCGGGCCGCTGGAACCGGCGGCAGCATCATCAACATGGCCTCGATCCTGGGCCAGGTGGGCTATGCCGGTTCCACCGCTTATGCGGCGGCCAAGCACGGCGTGGTCGGGCTGACCCAGACCGCCGCGTGGGAACATGCGGCCGACGGCATCCGTGTCAACGCGGTGGGTCCGGGTTTCATCAGCACACCGCTGCTGGAGAAGATGGACCCTAAGGTGCGTGCCACGCTGGAAGGACGGCACGCGCTGAAGCGGCTGGGCACGGCCGAGGAAGTGGCGGCATTGGTGGCCTGGTTGGCCAGCGACGACGCCTCGTTTGCGACCGGCGCGTACTACGCCATCGATGGTGGCTACCTGGCGCAGTGATGCGTTGAACGCAGGGTGCGGTGCCGCCGGGTGTCGCCCGGCGCTACCGGGTGAACGGACTGTGGCGTGGCCTTCACCTCTGTGCCACGGGGGCCACGCGACGCTCCGGGAAAACCCCGGAGCTTGGCCATGGAACTCACCCAGGATGTCTCGATCCTGCTGCGCGTAGCCGCAGCGATGCTGTTTGGCGGCGTGCTGGGCGTCGAGCGCGAGATGGGCAAGCACGCCGCTGGCCTGCGTACGCACATGCTGATCGCGGGGGCCGCTGCGCTGATCGTCGGCCTCGGCGACTCGGTGGCCGAGCATTTCCAGCAGGAGCGCTACCGCGACCTGCTGCAGGTCGATCCGGTGCGCCTGATCGAAGCGGTGGTGGCCTGTGTCGGCTTCGTTGCCGCTGGCACCATCCTGCGTGGGTCACGCGAGGACCAGGTCAGCGGCCTGACCACGGCCAGCTCGCTGATCATGGCAGCGGCCATCGGGATTGCGGTGGGGATCAGCAAGTACGTGATCGCCATCGGGGTGAGCGTGCTGTGCGTGCTGGTGCTGGCGGTGATGCGGCGGTTGGAGAAAAGGATTCCGTAGGGAAGGGCTAGTTGCCGGCCAGCGGCCGCCACTACCATGAGAGCCGTAATGGTCTGACCAATATGAAGTCTAGCTCTATGGTCTAATAGGCACTTCGTCGGAGCGGCGGTTAAATCCGCCGCAGGTGGTCTGATCGAAATCATTATTGGTACGACCAATAATCGACAGCCATGGCGACCCACCGCCTGCGGTGGAGCACATCCCGCCCCAGTCGAGAGCCTTCATGCAGCCCTGGCAACACCTGTACGACCCCGCCGGCAACCTGTGGTTGTCCAGCCTGATCGCGCTGCTGCCGATCGCGTTCTTCTTCATTGCCCTGGCCGTGCTGCGCATGAAGGGCTGGCTGGCCGGCACGATCACCGTGGCCATCGCGCTTGGCGTGGCCCTGTTGTTCTACCGCATGCCGTTGAGCCAGGCGCTGGGCGCGGCCGGTTTCGGCTTCGTCTACGGCCTGTGGCCGATCGCCTGGATCATCATCGGCGCGGTGTTCCTCTACAAGGTCTCGGTCAAGACCGGTCAGTTCGACATCATCCGCGCCTCGATCCTGTCGGTGACCGAAGACCAGCGCCTGCAGATGCTGATGGTCGGTTTCGCGTTTGGTGCCTTCCTGGAAGGCGCGGCCGGCTTCGGTGCGCCGGTGGCGATCACGGCGGCGCTGCTGGTCGGGCTGGGCTTCAAGCCACTGTATGCCGCCGGCCTGTGCCTGATCGTCAACACTGCGCCGGTGGCGTTCGGTGCGATGGGCATTCCGATCATCGTGGCCGGGCAGGTCACCGGCCTGGATGCATTCGAGATCGGCCAGATGGCCGGCCGCCAGCTGCCGTTCCTGACTGTGATCGTGCTGTTCTGGATCATGGCCATCATGGATGGCTGGCGTGGCATCAGGGAAACCTGGCCGGCGGTGCTGGTGGCCGGTGGCTCGTTCGCCATCGCGCAGTACCTCACCTCGAACTTCATCGGCCCGGAGCTGCCGGACATCACCGCCTCGCTGGCGTCGCTGGTGTGCCTGACCCTGTTCCTGCGCCGCTGGAAGCCGGCACGGATCTTCCGCTTCGATACCGAAACCAGCGCCGAGGCGGCCGCGCAGGCACTGGAGGCACCACGCTACAGCGTCGGCCAGATCGCCAAGGCGTGGTCGCCGTTCCTGATCCTCACCGCGATGGTCACGCTGTGGAGCATCAAGCCGTTCAAGTCGCTGTTCGCGGCAGGCGGCCCGTTGGAAGGCTGGGTGCTCAAGCTCCCGGTGCCGGGCCTGGACCAGAGGGTGCAGAAGATGCCGCCGATCGTCGACGCGCCGCTCAGCTATGAGGCGATCTACAAATTCGACTGGTTCTCGGCCACCGGCACCGCGATCTTCCTTGCGGCGGTGATCGCGATCATCGCACTGCGCATGCCGGCCCGCTCGGCGCTGCAGACCTTCGGCGAAACCGTGCGTGAGCTGCGCATGCCAATCTACTCGATCGGCATGGTGCTCGCCTTCGCCTTCATCGCCAACTACTCGGGCCTGTCGGCAACACTGGCGCTGGCACTGGCACACACCGGCGATGCGTTCCCGTTCTTCTCGCCGTTCCTGGGCTGGCTGGGCGTGTTCCTGACCGGTTCGGATACCTCGTCCAATGCGCTGTTCTCGGCGCTGCAGGCCACCACCGCGCAGCAGATCGGCGTATCCGACGTGCTGCTGGTGGCGGCCAACACCACCGGCGGCGTTACCGGCAAGATGATCTCGCCGCAGTCGATCGCCATTGCCTGCGCGGCGGTCGGCCTGGCCGGCAAGGAGTCGGACCTGTTCCGCTTCACCGTCAAGCACAGCCTGATTTTCACCACGATGGTCGGCCTGATCACCCTGGCCCAGGCCTACTGGCTGACCTGGATGATTCCCTGAGCCATGCATGGCTGGCCGACCACCCGCTGTGCGCTTCGGGCCACAATGGCGCCATGAGCACGCAACGTATTTCGGACAGGGTGGCCGCGCAGCTGCGCGGCCTGGTGCAGGAACAGCGGCTGCGGCCGGGCGACCGGTTGCCCGCCGAGCGCACCCTGGCGGTGCAGCTGGGGGTCTCGCGCACCGCGCTGCGCGAGGCGATCGCGCAGCTGGCCAGCCAGGGCCTGCTGACCGCACGCATCGGTGGCGGCACCTACGTGGCCGAACCGGCGGCGCGCGCGCGGCAGGCGCTGGATGAACCGCTGGCGCCGTACCTGCCGCTGTTCCAGGGCGACCCGGAATACCGTTTTGACGTGCTGGAGATCCGCCACGCGCTGGAAGGTGCCACTGCCTGGCATGCGGCGCTGCGAGCCACGGATGAGGACCGTACGCGCATCGCGCAGGCCTTCCAGACCATGATGGACGCGCACGGCAAGGACGACCCCACCGGTGAAGCAGAGGCTGACGCGGCCTTCCACCTGTCCATCGCCGAGGCCTCCCACAACCTGGTGCTGCTGCAGGTGATGCGCGGCCTGTTCGAACTGCTGCAGACCAACATCTCGCAGAGCCGCGAGAAGCTCTACACCTCAGCGAGGACCTTCTCGCCCCTGTCCGACCAGCACCGCGAAATGATGGATGCGGTGCTGGCCGGCGACCCCGAACGCGCGCGCGCCGCCGCGCATGCCCACCTCGAGTTCGTGCACACCACGCTGCGCACGCTCGATGACAACGAAGCCCGGCGTGCGCGGGCCTCGCGCCTGCCTTCCCCACACGGTTGACCCCATGATCATCTCCGCCTCCACCGATTACCGTGCCGCAGCGCAACGCCGGCTGCCGCCGTTCCTGTTCCACTACATCGATGGCGGCGCGTATGCCGAGCACACGCTGAAGCGCAACGTTTCCGACCTGTCCGACATCGCGCTGCGCCAGCGCATCCTGCGCAACATGTCCGATCTGAGCCTGGAAACCGAGCTGTTCGGCGAAACGCTGGCAATGCCGGTGGCGCTGGCGCCGGTCGGCCTGACCGGCATGTATGCCCGCCGCGGTGAAGTGCAGGCGGCGCGCGCGGCCGACAGCCGGGGCATCCCGTTCACCCTGTCCACCGTATCGGTGTGCCCGATCGAGGAAGTGGCACCGGCCATCCAGCGGCCGATGTGGTTCCAGCTGTACGTGCTGCGCGACCGTGGCTTCATGCGCAATGCGCTGGAGCGGGCACAGGCCGCCGGCGTGACCACGCTGGTGTTCACCGTGGACATGCCGGTGCCGGGCGCGCGCTACCGTGATGCACACTCCGGCATGAGCGGCCCGAATGCCTCGCTGCGCCGCATCGGCCAGGCCGTCACCCATCCGCAGTGGGCGTGGGACGTCGGCCTGTTCGGCCGTCCGCATGACCTGGGCAACATCTCCACCTACCGCGGCAACCCGACCGGGCTGGAGGATTACATCGGCTGGCTGGGCAGCAACTTCGATCCGTCCATTTCGTGGAAGGACCTGGAGTGGATCCGCGAGTTCTGGAAGGGCCCGATGGTGATCAAGGGCATCCTCGACCCGGATGATGCGCGCGATGCGGTCAGGTTCGGTGCCGATGGCATCGTGGTTTCCAACCACGGTGGTCGCCAGCTGGATGGCGTGCTGTCTACCGCACGTGCATTGCCGGCCATCGCCGATGCGGTGCAGGGCGACCTGAAGATCCTCGCCGATTCGGGCATCCGTACCGGCCTGGACGTGGTGCGCATGCTGGCGCTGGGGGCCGATACCGTGCTGCTGGGGCGCGCCTTCGTCTATGCGCTGGCCGCGCAGGGCGAGGCCGGCGTGGCCAACCTGCTGGACCTGATCGCCAAGGAGATGCGCGTGGCGATGACACTGACCGGCGCGCGCCGCATCGCCGACATCAGCCGCGATTCGCTGGTCAACCTGCCATGAGTGGCCATGACGCCGTGCTGGCGCAGTTGCGCGACGCGGTCGGCAGCCGCCATGTGTTGACCGGCGACAAGGCCACGCGCCGCTTCCGTCGTGGCTACCGCTTCGGCGATGGCCCGGTGCTGGCGGTGGTGCGCCCAGGTACCTTGCTGGAACTGTGGTATGTGCTGCAGGCAGCGGTGCAGGGCGGAGCGGCGATCATCCTGCAGGCGGCCAATACCGGCCTGACCGGTGGCTCGACCCCGGATGGGGACGACTATGGGCGCCCGATCGTGCTGGTCAGCACGCTGCGCCTGACCGGCATCCAGCTGTTGAACGAGGGCCGCCAGGTGCTGTGCCTGCCCGGCGCCACGCTCGACCGCCTGGAGCAGACCCTGGCACCGCTGGGCCGCGAACCGCATTCGGTGATCGGCTCCTCCTGCATCGGCGCCTCGGTGCTGGGCGGCATCTGCAACAACTCCGGCGGCGCGCTGGTGCGCCGTGGCCCGGCCTATACCGAGCTGGCGCTGTATGCGCAGGTCGATGCGCAGGGCCAGTTGCAGCTGGTCAACCACCTCGGCATCGCGCTGGGTGATACGCCCGAGCAGATCCTGCAGCGCCTGCAGGCCGGTGACTATGCCGCTGACGACGTGGGTAACGGCGATGGCCGCGCCGCGTCTGATCCACGCTACGCCGAGGAAGTGCGCCGGGTCGATGCCGATACGCCGGCACGCTTCAACGCCGACCCCAGCCGCCACTTCGAAGCGGCCGGTTCGGCCGGCAAGCTGGCGGTGTTCGCGGTGCGCCTGGATACCTTCGAAAAGGAGCCCGCCGAGGTCTTCTACATCGGCAGCAACCGCACCGACAGCCTCACTGCGATCCGACGCCAGCTGCTGACCGGCTTCGAGCGCCTGCCGATTGCCGGCGAGTACATCCACCGCGATGCCTATGACATCGGCGAGCGCTACGGCAAGGACAGCTTCCTGTTGATCGACCGCCTCGGCACTTCCCGTGTGCCCGCCGCGTTCGCATTGAAGAGCCGGGTCGATGGATGGTTCGAGCGGCTGGGCCTGCGCGGGGTGACCGACCGGGTGATGCAGGTGCTGACCGGCCTGCTGCCCTCGCACCTGCCCAGGCGCATGGGTGAATTCCGCCAGCGCTACGAGCATCACCTGTTGCTGAAGGTCTCCGCACAGGACGCGGCGGCAACCGAGGCCTGGCTGCGCGGCTTCTTCGCCGATCATGAGGGTGGTTACTTCCACTGCACGGCCGATGAGGGGCGCAAGGCGTTCCTGCATCGCTTCGCGGTGGCCGGCGCGGCGGTGCGCTACCGCGAAGTGCATCGGGACCAGGTGCAGGATATCGTGGCGCTGGACATCGCCCTGCGCCGCGATGATGCCGACTGGTTCGAGCAGTTGCCGGCCGATATCGATGGCCGCCTGCTGCACAAGCTGTATTACGGGCACTTCCTGTGCCATGTGTTCCACCAGGACTACATCGCACGCAAGGGCGAAGACCCGATGGCGATCGAGCACGCGATGTGGGCGCTGCTGGACCAGCGCGGCGCCGAGTATCCGGCCGAGCACAATGTCGGCCACCTATACCCGGCCAAGCCGGCCCTGGCCGGGTTCTATCGGCAGCTGGACCCGAGCAATACGTTCAATCCGGGCATCGGCCAGACCTCGAAGGAAAAAGGGTGGGGTGGCTGCGACTGCGGATGATGTAGAGCCGAGCCCATGCTCGGCTGCTCTTCCCGACAGACAGCCGTCGAGCATGGCTCAGCCCCACCCGGACAGCGGTTACCATCGGAATCCCGTACGCAGGAGCCGCCCATGCCCACCATCGTTGCCCGCGCGACCCTGTGCGCTGCATTGCTGGGAACACCGCTGCTGGTGCTGGCGCAGTCCGCGATCCTGCCGCAGCAGCGCGACGCCGCCGGCAACGTGATGGAGCCGCTGGGGCAGGTGCTGGAACAGGGAGGGCAGGGCGAAGCACGCATGCAGTACTGCACCCTCGATCGTGCCTGGTGCGTGCGTGTGCAGCCGGTGGCCGAGGACGGCGATCGGCCGACGACGCTGGAAGTCTCTGAACGGGAGGCCGGCGAAAGCGAGCCGCACGTCTACCACGTCAGCATCGACGTGCCGCAGGAAAGCGAGCTTTCGCTGTGGCCGTGGATCGTGCGGCTTGCGCCTGGCGTTGGCAGCGATGAGGCAGTGAGCGACCCGCGGCAGCGCGCCCGCCAGAACGTGCTGGTGGGCGGTATCGTCAAATTCAGCACGATGTACTCAGGCGGTGGTGCCGACGCGTCCACGCTGCAGCTGGCGCGCGTGCGTCACCTGCAGGATGACATCCAGGTGGACGACGACGTGCTGACCCTGCCATGGCTGGGCAACGCGATGATCCGCGCCTGTTTCAGCGAGCAGGACATGAAGCAGCGCGCCGGTGCCTGCCACGACGAGTACGGGTTCTCGGCAAGGCTGGCGCTGGATACCGCCGCCGGGGGCATGCCGGTGCTGCGCTACCAGACGGTGGCGACGCGGTTCCCGGCCGGTGTCTCACGCTTCGAGGATTCGCTGGCCAAGGGGCCGTTGAAGAAGAAGGACCTGCGCACCGAGCAGGACCCGGCGTGCAGCTACACGCGGTTGTTCCGCTTCAGTGATGGGGTGTTCCACCCCGACCAGGCGCTGCCGGACTGCGCGGGGTATACCGAGCCCTGAGCTGTAGAGCCGAGCCTGCGCTCGGCTGTCACGGAAGCGCAGCCGGGCATGGGCTCGGCTCTACAGCGCCTACTCGCAGCGGGTGGCGGTGATGATGTTGTCCTTGTCCACGTACACACGCAGGCGGTCGTGGCGGATGTCCTTGGTGGTGATGGTGTTGGGGCCGATCGGGTTGACCAGGCCGGCACCGCTTTCGCTGGACAGGCGGCGGATGTTGGGCTCATTGGCAGGCTGGCCGATTGCCCAGCCCAGCTGGCTGGCGTCGCAGTGGCCGGTACCCTTGACCTGCGGACCGGGGGTGCTGACGCAGGCCGACAGCAGCAGGGCCGACGCGGGTAGCAACAGGGACAGACGGAAGGCGGACATGCAGCGCTCCTGCGCAGGGAAGATGGGCGGAACGATAGCACCCGGCGCGCGAAAGGCGTCAGCGCCCCGGTCATTGCCGGCACGGCGTAGCCACTGCATAGTGGGAGGGATGACTGGCATCGCGCCAGCGGGCAGGCCGGGCCATTCCGGTGCAGGTGCTGGATACGGTATGACGGCAGACAGTTTCCGCGACAAGCGCAGGGCGATGACGGTACTTGCAGTATCGGTGCTGGCCGTGGCGTGTGCCGCCACTGCCGCCGAGCCAGTGCCGGCCGCAGCCGCGGAAACGCCGGTGTTCGGCGCGTGGCGCAACCTTCAGACCGAGGCCGGCTACGCGCCGGCCCAGCGCAATCTGGCCTTCGCCATGCTGCCGCAGGCGGCGACCCGCGGCGACCGTTTCGCCGTCCTCGACCGTGAAGGCAAGCGGGCGGTGTGTTGCCTGCAGGTGGCCAGCCCGTCGCTGGGCGTGGCCGCGCTGCGCGAGCAGTACCACCTGCCGCAGGCCTGGGTGACCGACCTGAGCAATGGCCGCAGCCCGGCGCGTCCTTATCTGCCGCATGTCTATGCGATGCAGCGTGTGGACGAACTGGCAGACTACGGCTTCGCCGATGTGCCCGGGGCCTACAGCGACCTGGGTGGGCTGCTGATCCCCGAGGGCGCCGCCCTGGAGGACGATGGCAGTGCCGTCCTGCTGGGCGACAACCGTTATTCCGTGCATTTCCAGCGCCAGCCGCACGCCGATGATGATGGCGCGCTGGACCGCTACACCCTGCAGGGCGGCGACGGCGAGGCCCCGTTCGTGGTTGAAGTGCCGTTCGGCACCTACTGACTGCAGCACTGCACTGGCTAGAATGCAGCGCGGCGCCATCTGCCGTGCCTGTTCCGTGAGTTGCTGCCGTGTCCCTGCGCCCTTTGCTGCTGTCGTCCCTGCTGCTGTTGTCCGCCTGCGCCAGCGCGCCACCTCCACCGCCGGCCCATTCCGATGCGCTGTGGCGCTTGATCGAGCGTGACTGCAAGGCGGTGGAAGGACCGCGTGGCAGTTGCCTGCGGGTGGAGACGGCGGCCGACCGCCGCGACGTGCTGGTCAAGGATGCGCACGGTGACTACCAGTTCCTGCTGATGCCGCTGGACAAGGTCAGTGGCATCGAGAGCCACGGCCTGTACCAGCGTGGGGTACCCAACTATTTTGCGGCCGCCTGGCAGGCGCGCGGGCATACCGAACAAGCCCTGGGCCGGCCGCTGCCGCGCAGCGTGGCCAGCCTGGCACTGAATTCGCCGCACGGTCGCTCGCAGCACCAGCTGCATATCCATGTCGACTGCCTGCGCGCGGATGTGCTGCAGGCACTGGATGCACATGCCGGTGCGCTCGGTCCGCGCTGGTCACCGTTTCCGGTGCCGCTGCGCGGGCATCAGTACCAGGCCTATCTGCTGCCCGGTGCAGAACTGACCGCCAATCCGCTCAATCTGCTGGCCTATGGCCTGAGCGGCGTGGGCGATGTGGGCCAGTGGAGCCTGGTGGTGGCCGGGCGCGGCGAGGTGCGGGGCGGCCCCGGCTTCATCCTGCTGGCTACCCGCGTGGATGCCGCCAGCGGCAACGATGCCAGCGGCGAGGAACTACAGGACCATGCCTGCACGGTCTTGACCGGTGCCGGTGCGGCACTGGAGCGGGTGCGCTAGCCGATCGGCTGCTGGCAGCTGCGCCAGGCCGACGCGGTCAGCGCCAGCAGCTGACGGTCATGCCATCCCTGCGCGTCCAGATGGTAGTCGCGCAGGATCCCTTCGCGGATGAACCCATGGGCCTGCAGCGCCTGGGCAAACGGGCTGGTGCAGCCTGGCGGCAGCAGCACGAAGAGGCGGTGCAGGCCGACATCGTCGAACAGGAACGGGCACAGTGCCCGCAGTGCCGCCTGCGGATGGGGGTGCCGGTGCTGCAGCGATTGCAGCTCGGCGCAGCGCGAGTGCAGCGACTGCAGGCGGATATGCAGCTGGTCGTGCAGTACGCCCTGCACGTCGTCGAACACACCCAGCACCAGCAGGTCGTTGTCTTCCTGCAGGCGTGAACGATAGACGCTGGCGAGGAACCGCGCCTCTTCATCAATGCCGTAGGACGGCCGTTGGCCGCGCTGGCGACGGTCGTCGAAGGCACGCCAGCGTGGCAGGTCGGTGCGCTGGAACGAACGCAGGGTGATGGGCGTGGCCTGGAGGTGGAGCAAGTGGCGGCGCAGGACGGGTCGTAGTGGAGCGAAGTGGGTGGAAGGGGCGCTGTTGGTCATCCCGGCACGATGCGCATCACTGACGCGCCAGGCCATGCAATTCATTGCAAAAGTGGGGTGGTGCCGTAAACGCGTCTGATTCGGTTCAGGCATAAGCCCATCAGGGCTGGTCATTTCCGTTGAAACCACCCATTCAGGAAACTTTCGTTACGGGATCGTTATGTGTCGTACCGGCTGCGGCTCCCGTACCACCCGCCCACTCCCCTCAGGAAGCCCATGTCCGCCTCCCACAAGGCGATGCGCCCGCGTCCGCTGGTGCTCGCGCTGTCGTCCCTGATGCTGGCCTCGCTGCCGGCCTTCGCGCAGGAAAGCGCGCCCACCACATTGCAGGAAGTGAAGGTCACCGGCTCGCGCATTCCACGTGCCAGTGTCGAGGGACCCTCGCCGGTGACGGTGATCAGCCGCGAGCAGATCGACGCACAGGGCTACCGTAATGCCTTCGACGCCCTCAGCGCGCTGACCGAGAACACCGGCAACGTGCAGGGCGAGGATTTCGGCAATACGTTCACGCCGGCCGCCAACACCATCAATCTGCGCGGGCTGGGTCCGAACCGCACGCTGGTGCTGGTCAACGGCCGTCGCCAGGCCGACTACCCGCTGGCCTACGAAGGCTCGGTGAACGTTGTCAACCTGGCCAACATTCCCAGCGCCCTGATCGAACGCATCGAAGTGCTGGCTGCCGGTGCGTCGGCGGTGTACGGCTCCGACGCCATTGCCGGTGTGGTCAACATCATCCTCAAGGACCGCTTTGAAGGCGTGGACGTGAACGTGCGCGCCGGCGGCACCCAGCAGGGCGGCGGTGACAACCAGCGCGTGCAGGTGGTGGGCGGCAGTTCCGGCGAGCGCTGGGACGGCCTGTTCGGTTTCGAGTTCGACGTGCGCAAGGCGATCCACGCGCGCCAGCGCGACTTCATGGATTCGCTGGACGATGACCCGGCCGGCAAGGCGCCGCAGGCGACCGCGATCGCCTATCGGCGCAATGCTGCCACCGGCCGCAACATCGATCCGGGCGTCAACGGCTGCGACGCCGCGTCGGACATCTATGGCGGCAGCGTGTTCCGTGCCAACAACCCGCGACAGGGCTGGTACTGCGGCAGCAACGAGGCCGCCGCCAGCTACTGGACCGTGCAGACCCAGAAGCGCAATCTCAACGGCTACGGTCTGCTGACCTTCCACGTCAACGAGAGCACCGACCTGTTCGCCGATGTCGCCGTGGGCAGCGCGCGGATCTACAACAACACGCGTGCACCGACCTGGACCTCGGCCCGCAACTACTTCTACAACCAGACCACCGGCAACCTGGAAAGCTGGTACCGCCGCTTCGCGCCGGAGGAAATCGGCGGCCTGCCGCGCAATGCCAACCGCTTCCTGGAAAACTCGTGGTCGTTCAACGTCGGCGCACGTGGCCAGATCGGCGACAGCGGTTGGGATTACGAAGCGGTCTACAGCCGCTCGCGTTACGAGAACCGCACCCGCCGACCGGTGCTGCTGGCCGGCATCAACGAATACCTGCTCGGTCCGAAGCTGGGCGTACGCAATGGCGTTGAGGTCTATGCGCCCGACCCGGCACGCCTGTTCAAACCATTGACCCCGGGCGAATACGAGGGCCTGTCCGGCTACCAGGAAAGCCGCAATGCGGCGTGGCTGCAGACCTTCAGCGCCAGCGTCAACGGCCGTTTGTTCGCGCTGCCCGGTGGCGACGCTGCATTGGCGGCGGTGGTCGAGGCCGGCAGCCAGGGCTACCGCAACCGCCCGGACCCGCGACTGGGCACAGGCGAGTTCTGGAACACCAGCGCCGGTATCGGTGCCGGCGGTGATCGTGACCGCTATGCGGCCGGCGTGGAGCTGCAGTTGCCGTTGCTGAAATCGCTGACCACGACGCTGGCCGGTCGCTATGACCAGTATCGCGCCGGTGGCGAGCACATCGGCAAGGCGACCTGGAGCTTCGGCGTCGAGTTCCGCCCGATCGAGAGCCTGTTGATCCGCGGCTCTGCTGCGACCAGCTTCCGTGCGCCGGACATGAACTACGTGTTCGCGACCGAGACCCGCGGCTACAACCCGGGCATGACCGACTACTGGCGCTGCCGCACCGCAGGCCAGTCGTACGACAACTGCGACTACAACGGCCTGTCGATCGACTACAGCAACCGCGCCAACGCGCAGCTGCAGCCGGAAACCGCTAAATCCTATGGTTTCGGCGTGGTCTGGTCGCCGCTGTCCGGCCTGGATTTCAGTGCCGACTACTACGACATCCGCATCGACAACGAGGTCACCAGCCTCGATACCAGCCGCATCCTGCGCGACGAAGCCGATTGCCGCCTGGGCCGCACGCTGGGTGGCGAAGCGCGCGATATCGGTTCACCGCTGTGCCAGGACGCGCTGTCGCGGGTGATCCGCAACCCGTCCACTGCAACCGTGCAGCCGGACCAGGTGACCCGCGTGCTGATCAATCCGATCAACGCGGCCTCCGAATCGGTGCGTGGCCTGGACCTGAAGGGTAACTGGCGTTTCGATGCCGGCCGCTATGGCCGCTTCACTACGCGCCTGGCCTATACCGTGGTGCTGGAGCACAAGTACCGGCAGTTCTCCGATGATCCGGAGCGTGACATCCGCAATTCGCTGGATGACTACCAGTGGCGCAGCAAGGCCAATGGCAGCATCACCTGGAACCAGGGTGACTGGACCACCACGCTGTACGGCAACCGTTTCGGTTCACTGCCGAAGACCGATGGCAGTGGCCGCATCGCGCCGTACATGACCTACAACGCCAGCGTGTTCCGCCAGTTCGGCGAGAACCTGTCGGTGGGCGTGATCGTCAACAACCTGCGTGACAGCCGCCCGCCGGCGGACAGGAACGGTGGCGGCTGGCCGTTCTATCCGGTTGGCAACTACGACCCGTATGGCCGCCAGTACTGGCTGCAGCTGGACTACCGGTTCCGCTGATCCGGCTGGCAAACAGAAGGCCCGGCAATGCCAGGCCTTCTGCTGTGTCGATGTCCGCTGTGATGGCGGGCGCCGGTGGCCTAGGGCAGTGCCTGCTGCAGGTACGACTCGATGACGTAGCTGAAGGGCTGCTGCTGGCGATCGCGCAGCAGGGCGCGCACTTCCAGGATCACGCCGCGGTCGCCTTCGCCACGCGGTGGCCAGAAGGTCTGGTCAGCCAGTGTCTGGCGCTGGAAGCCGAGCGGGCCAACCACGCGGCCAAAGGGTTCGTCGGTGCTGTCCAGCACCTGGTTCATGGCCGGGCTGAGATGGTCCGGCAGGTACCAGTTGTCGGCCTCGGAGAGCACGCGGCTGCCACAGACCAGCTGCACGCGGCGGTAGCGAAGGGCGGTGCCGGGTTTCGCACCCAGTGCCTGCAGCACGTCGGCCGGTGCTGTCTTGTCCTGGCCGTGTACACGCACCGCGCGCACCCGCGCCTGTTCGGCCAGGCCGTGTTCGGCGCACCAGTGTTCCAGGGTGGCGGTGGCGCTCTGCCCGGAAAGCACACGCTGGTGCAGCCGCTCGACCAGCGCAGCCGGGGCGATGCGCTGTTGGCCAGGCGGCGCCTGCAACGGCGCGGTGGCGGCCGCATCAGTGGCGGACAGGCTGGCCATCGGGGCAGCAGCCAGCAAAGACGCGGCCTGCCAGCGGCGGAGACGATCGTGGCGGTCGGACGGGCCCATGCGGCATCACAACGGAAACAGGCGCCTATGGTACCCGTTCAGGCGTGTGCACGGCGTGGCTGCGAGCCGCCGTCGCGGCGGCATTCATCGTTCTGATGAATGTATGGCATCCAGATATTTCGTTGGCCGATGGCAGTGCCAGCGCTCAGGATGGCGCCATGACTTGGCTTTCCGGGAGTTTCCGATGACGCTTCAGTTCGTCCATGGCGGTGTAGACCGCTACGGCGCGCCACTGCATTTCCACATCCGTGGCGGCCGCATCAGTGGCCTCAATGGCGAGGCCTCGCCGGCCGACGGAGCGGAATGCGTCGACCTGCAGGGCTTCGCAGTCCTGCCCGGGCTGGTCGACGGCCACATCCATCTGGACAAGAGTTTTGTCGGCGACCGCTGGCACCCGCATCAGCCGGTGAACAGCCTGCGAGAGCGGCTGGCGGTGGAGAAGGCCGCGGTGGCGGGCGCGGCGCCAATGGTGGACCGTGCCGAGGCCTTGATCCGCCAGTGCAGCCGCTTCGGCACGGTGGCGATGCGCTGTCACGTCGATGTCGACGGCAGCACCGGCCTGCGTCATCTCGAAGCAGTGCGCGAGGCCGCGCTGCGCTGCGCCGACATCATGCGGATCCAGCTGGTGGCGTTCCCGCAGGCCGGGGTGATGTCCTGTCCCGGCACCGCCGCCGTACTGGAGCAGGCCCTTGCCGCAGGGGTGGAGGTGCTGGGCGGCATAGATCCGACCACGCTCGACGGCGATGCCGAAGGCCAGCTGGCCCTGCTGTTCGGCCTGGCCGAGCGCTATGGCGTGCAGCTGGACATCCACCTGCATGAGCCCGGCGAAACCGGACTGGCCCAGCTGCTGCGCATCGCCGCACGCACCCGTGCCGCCGGCCTGCAGGGACGCGTTGCGGTCAGCCATGCCTACTCGCTGGGCGACGTGCCGCTGGCGCGCGCGCTGCAGGTGGGTGAAGCACTGGCCACGGCGGGCGTTGCGATCATGAGCAACGCGCCGGGCGACCATCCGTTCCCGCCGCTGCGTGCATTGCACGACGCCGGCGTGCGCGTGTTCGCCGGCAATGACAACATCCGCGACTGCTGGTGGCCGTACGGCAACGGCGACCTGCTGCAGCGCGCGATGCTGCTGGGCTACCGCTCGGGCTTCTACACCGATGGCGACCTGATGCTGGCGCTGGACATGGTCACCACCCATGGCGCGCAGGTGATCGGGCTGCCGCAGCACGGCATCGCCGAAGGCCGGCCGGCGACGTTCGTGGCCGTGCGTGCGGACCATGGCCCGGCGGCCGTGGCCGGGGTGCCGGTGGAGCGCCGGGTGGTGGTTGACGGCCGCTGGTTGTAGATCCACGCCGTGCGTGGAGGGAGCCATCGCGTGGTCTCATTCATCCACGGATGGCATGGATCCACCTCGATGTGTCGTCAGGCGTAATCGTCGGCGCGGGTAGCGACGAACGCTTCCAGCCACGCAAGCAGGTGGGCGATGTCGATGACTTCGCCCTGTTCGACGCGCTTGAGCAGCAGTGTGCTGGCGCCGATCTGCAGGCTGCTGTCGGCATAACGCAGCACTGCATCGATGCCCCAGGCGTCGGTGACCTGCATCCAGGCCAGCCCCGGCACGCGCTGGGCCAGGGTGTCACCGAACGCCACGCCCAGCGCTTCCCAGCCATCGCAGTCGGCACGGTCGATCAGCTCGGTATCGACCACGCGCTGCAGTGTGCTCGCCGCCAGCGGCCATTGCACCGGCAACGTCGGGAAGCCGGCCGCCACGCGCGCGGCGATCAGCGAGCGCTGGTGCTTCAGGTGCGTCTGCAGGGCGGCGGGCAGGGGCTCGAAGCGGGCGGGGATTTCGTCGGACATGACACGATGCCGTGGAGCACGGAAACAGGGGGCACTCTAGCGGCAGAGCCGTGACTTCCGCGCGACAGGCGTGATCAGCTTTCGATGGTCAATGCGCGGATTTCGCTTCGGGGTCAGATCCGTTTCGGAAAACGGATCTGACCCCACGCGGGACGATGTTGCCGTCGCGGCTGCCGGCCAGCGGCCCACGCTACTGCAGTTGCAGTGGTCAATCCGGTTCGCGCTGCACCTGCCGCCACAGCTCGCTGGCCAGCGCGCGCACCGCATCGTCGGCGTCCGCACGATGCAGCAGGCCGATTTCGTAGTTGTCGATCACCGGCAGGTCGCGCTCACCATCGATGATGCGATGATCGCGGGCGACCGCGCGGCGGGGCAGCAGGCTGATGCCGATGCCATCGGCCACGGCACCCTGGATGCCACTCAGCGACGAGCTGGTGAAGGCGATGCGCCAGCGCAGGCCCAGCGCTTCCACGGCGTGGATCATCTCGTCGCGGTACAGCCCGCGCGGCGGGAAGGTGACCAGCGGCAGCGGGTCCTGCTGCAGGCAGCTGCTGCGCAGGCTGTCGATCCAGTGCATCGGCTCGCGGCGGCAGTGCACCGCCTGGCGGCTGTTGCGTCGCTGCTTGACCAGCACAAGATCCAGTTCACCGTGGTCGAAGCCGTGCGCCAGGTCGCGGCTGAGGCCGCTGCTGATTTCCAGTTTCACCTGTGGGTGACGGCGGCTGAAGGCGGCCAGCACGCGTGTGGTCTGCGCGTTGACGAAGTCCTCGGGGACACCGATGCGCACCGCGGTTTCCACGGTGGCGCCGGCCAGCGCCTGCGCCATTTCCTCGTTCAGGTCGAGCATGCGCCGCGCATAGCCGAGCAGGGTGTGGCCGGCGTCGGTGGGGTGCACGTCGCGGTGGCCGCGCTCGAGCAGGCGATGCCCCGCCAGCTCTTCCAGGCGGCGCACCTTCTGGCTGACCGTGGACTGGGTCGAATGCAGGCGGGTGGCGGCCGTGGTGAAGCTGCCGCAGTCGGCCACCATCACCAGCGCCCGCAGCAGGTCCAGTTCGAACAGGGTTCTATTCGATTTGGCACTGTCTTGCATTTGAACATTTCACTTCTGGATACCCAGGCCGACTTCTACCATGCAGGGCAGGGGCCGGCAATGCCCGGCTGTTGCTACCGTCGCACGGCGTTCCGTGGCGACGGACATGAGGAGACACTGTCATGCGCGTCCATCATTCCGCTGGCTGGCCTGCGCCGTTCACGCGCGTGCTGCTGTTGTGCCTGCTGGCCATGGTCACCCCCGCCTGCACCGCCACGTCCCGGGCCGACGCAGACGCGCGCCTGCGGGATGCTGCCAGCCGTGGCGACGCCGATGCGGTGCGGCAGGCGATCGAGGATGGCGCCACGCTGGAGGCGCGCGATGGCCAGGGTCGCACGGCGTTGCTGCTGGCCACGCAGGGCAACAACGTGGATGCCGCGCGCGAGCTGATCGAAGCCGGTGCCGACGTCAATGCCAAGGATGTGTTGCAGGACAGCGCCTACCTGTACGCCGGCGCGCGGGGCCTGGATGAGATCCTGGCGATGACCCTGGCGCATGGCGCCGATCTGCGCAGTACCAATCGCTATGGCGGCACCGCGCTGATTCCGGCCGCCGAGCGCGGCCATGTCGCCACCGTGCGCACGCTGCTGCGTGCCGGTGTGGCGGTCGATCATGTCAACCGCCTGAACTGGACCGCGCTGCTGGAAGCGATCCTGCTCGGCGATGGCGGTGCGCGCCACCTGCAGATCGTGCAGTTGCTGCTGGAGGCCGGCGCCGACCCGGAGCTTGCCGACGGCGACGGCGTGACGCCGCTGGCGCACGCGCGCCAGCGCGGCTATACCGGAATTGAGACCCTGCTGCGCCAGCACGGCGCGGTGCGCTGAATGCAAACCCCTTCCACCCGCACGCTGGGCGTGCCCATCAGGATGCTGTCCATGTTCCGTTCCCGTCCGTTGTCCCTTGCCATCCTCCTTGCGGTGGCACCGCTGTCGGCGTCTGCCGCCGAGCGCGCCGACCTGCTGATCCGCAATGCCACCGTGGTCGATGTCGAGCACGCCAGTACCCGCGCCGGGCAGAGCGTGGTGATCCGTGGCGAGGACATCGTCGCCGTCGGCCCGGACGCGCAGCTGCGCAGCCAATGGAGCGCGGCCCGCCAGATCGATGCCAAGGGCAAGTACCTGATCCCGGGCCTGTGGGACATGCACGTGCACTTTGGTGGTGGCCCGGCGCTGATCGAAGAGAACAAGGCACTGCTGCCGCTGTACATCGCGCACGGCATCACCACGGTGCGTGACTGTTCCGGCGACCTGCCCGAGCAGGTGCTGCAGTGGCGCGGGGAAATTGCCAAGGGCACGCTGTTCGGTCCGCGGCTGCTCAGCTCGGGCGCGAAGATCGAAGGCCTCAAGCCGGTCTGGAAGGGCACGATCGAAGTGGGCAGCAAGGCTGACGTCGACAAGGCGATCACCCGCCTGCAGCACGACAAGGTCGATTTCGTGAAGATCACCGACAGCACGCTGAAGCCGGAACTGTTCCTGTACTCGGCCAGTGCCGCGCGCAATGCCGGATTCAAGGCGTCGGGGCACATCCCGATGGCGCTGACCGTGGAGCAGGCAATCGATGCCGGGCTGGCCTCGATCGAGCATCTGGACTACGCATTCAAGGCCGGGAGCAAGGACGAGGCGCAGATTGCCGGCGACTTCGGTGCCGGCCGCATCGACCGCGCCGAAGCCAACCGCCGCCTCGACGCCAGCTTCGACCGCGATACGGCGATGCATGCCTACCGCGATTTCGCCAGGCGCGGCGTGTTCGTGACCCCGACCCTCAACGGTGGCCGCATCCTCGATTTCCTTGACCAGGATGACCACGCGAACGATCCGTACCTGGCTTACATCGGCCCGGGCCTGCGCGCGACCTACCAGTGGCGCGTTGAACGTGCCGCCAAGGCAACGCCAGCGCAGATCGAAGCGCGCCATGTGCAGTACCACCAGGTGGCCGCCGTGCTGCCGATGCTGCAGGAAGCCGGCGTGACGATCATCGCCGGCACCGATGCGGGCTTCCTCAACTCGTTCAACTTCCCGGGCATCGCCCTGCACCAGGAGCTGCAGCTGTTCGTGAAGGAAGGCTTGAGCGCGCCGCAGGCGCTGTCGGCGGCGACCCGTTCCGGCCCGGCCTGGTTCGGCCAGATGAATCGTTACGGGGGTGTTGCTCAAGGCAAGGCCGCCGATCTGGTGCTGCTGACCGCCAACCCGCTGCAGGACATTGCCGCCACCGAAAAGATCGACAGCGTGATCCTGCGTGGCAACGTGTATGACCGCGCCGCGCTGGACAAGATGTTGGCTGATACCAGGGCCAAGGTGGCGGCGTGGAATGCCGAGGCGGCGAAGGCGCAGTGATCGACAGGGTCAGAGCCCTTCCCCGTGGGAAGGGATCCGACCCTGTGGCTTCTATGCGGTCGGTGACCTAGCGCGGTGCCGGCCGCATTCCGTGCAGCTGCGGCAGTGCGGCCTTCATCGCATCGATGAAGGCGCGCAGCCGTGGCGGCTGCTGGCGCGCGGCGGGAAATACCACGTGTACCGGCAGCGCCGGCGCCTGCCAGTCCGGCAGCAGCTGCACCAGCCGCCCTTGTGCGAGGTCTCCGGCCACCAGCCAGGCCGAGACCACCGCTGCACCCAGCCCAGCACATGCGGCCTGTTGCACCACGAACAGGTTGTCGCTGAGCAGGCGCGGGCTGATCGAAAGGGTATGCGCACGCCCCTGCGCGTCATGCAGCAGCAGGCGTTCGCGGTAGTAGGTGACCAGTGAAATCCACGGCAGTGCCTGCGCCTGTTCTGGTGTGCTGATCGCGGTGGCCTGCACCAGCGAGGGCGCTGCCACGACGATGCGCGGCACTTCGGCGAGCGGCAGTGCGACCATGCGCGGTTCGTCGACCGGTCCCACCCGCACCGCGCAGTCGATGCCTTCGGCGATGAAATCCGGGCGACGATCTTCCAGGATCCACTCCAGGCTCAGCTGTGGGTGCTGGGCGAGGAACGCGAGCATGGTCGGCAGCAGCTGCGCCTGGCCGAAGGCATGCGGCACCATCACCCGCAGGCGTCCGCGCAGCGTTTCCGGTTCGCCGTGCAGTTCGGCCTGCAGCGACTCCCATTCGTCGACCACGCGTTGCGCATGGCGCTGGCAGCGCAGGCCATCTTCGGTCAGCTGCAGGCCATGGGTGGAGCGCTGCAGCAGGCGCAGGCCGAGCTGCCGCTCCAGTGCCTGAAGGCGCCGGCTGACCGTCGGCTGGGTGGTGCCCAGCTGCACGGCGGCGGCAGACAGGCTGCCGGCATCGACGATGCGCAGGAAGGTGCGCAGCAGATCCAGGCGATCGGCGCCGGTGGCGAGGTCATTCATGCGTGTCACGTATGAAGCATATGTGCAAGAGCCTACTACAGACGCATGGCGAATACGGGCAGGATACGCCCACTTCCTCCACCGGACTCCCCCATGTCTACCCCTTCGCTGTCCGTCGTCGCACCCGCGAACGCGCCTTCCACCCCGCTGGTGCTGGCGATGGCGGCCGGCGCCGGCTTTTCGGTCGCCTCGCTGTACTACAGCCAGCCGATGCTGGGCCTGATCGCGCAGGACCTTGGCGCAGGTGAGCGCGCCGCCGGGCTGGTGCCGACCCTGACCCAGCTCGGCTACGCGCTGGGCATCCTGCTGCTGGCACCGTTGGGCGACCGCTTCGACCGCCGCCACCTGATCCTGTTGAAGTCCGCGCTGCTGGCGTTGGCACTGGGCGCCGCAGCGATGGCCGGGCACCTGCCGGGCCTGCTGATGGCCAGCTTGCTGGTCGGGTTGATGGCCACGCTGGCGCAGGACATCGTGCCGGCCGCTGCGGTGCTGGCGCCGGATGCACAGCGCGGCCAGATCGTCGGCCGGGTAATGACCGGCCTGCTGCTCGGCATCCTGCTGTCGCGCGTGGTCAGTGGCGTGGTGGCCGAGGCATGGGGTTGGCGCACGCAGTTCGTGCTGGCCGCGGTATCGGTGGCGGCGATGGGCGCAGTGATGGCGCGTGCGCTGCCGCGTTTCGCACCGACCAGCACGCTGCGCTATCCGGCGTTGCTGGGCTCGTTGCTGGCGTTGTGGCGCGAGCAGCCGCAGCTGCGCCGCGCGGTGGCGAGCCAGTCGTTGCTGGCGGTCGGCTTCAGCGCATTCTGGTCGACGTTGGCGCTGATGCTGCATGCCCGCCTGGGCCTGGGCAGTGCGGCGGCGGGTGCGTTCGGTATTGCGGGTGCGGCCGGTGCGCTGGCCGCACCGTTCGCAGGACGTTTCGCTGATCGCCTGGGTTGCCATGCCGTGGCGCGGTTGGCGATCGCGGTGGCGCTGCTGGGCTTCGGCCTGCTGCTGGCCGAAGCCTGGCTGCCGGCCGCCGCGCTGCTGCCGCTGCTGGTGCTGAGTGCGCTGCTGTTCGACTTCGGTTTCCAGTCGGCGCTGGTGGCGCACCAGACGCTGGTCTATGGCCTGGTGCCGCCGGCACGCAGCCGGCTCAACGCGCTGCTGTTCACCGGCATGTTCATCGGCATGGCCGCTGGCGGTGCGCTGGGCAGCCTGGCGCTGGCGCAGTGGGGGTGGCACGGCGTGGCCTGGCTGGCGGTGATGTGCGCGGGCGGCAGTCTGCTGCTGCGTTTGAAGTAGGGGTGGTGTTCGGCAGGGCTTGCAGCCCTGCACCTGCGGTAGTGCCGGCCGCTGGCCGGCAACAGCGCAAACAGCGGATTTTCAGTAGCCTTCGACAGGTTCCTGCGGTCTGTTGGAACGGCTCTTGGGGTCAGATCCGTTTTCCGAAGGAAAAC